>CAMHLV010000027.1 GCA_946186115.1 uncultured Prevotella sp.
GTCCCAGACCGTTGGGAACGTTCTGTTTGCCAGGCTGTAATTACAGGATGTCATCAATGTTCTTCTTGCGGTTAGTGACTGCGCCATGCTTCTGCTCATAACGGGCAATTCCGTCGCTGAGGAACTTCTCCACCACATCGCGGATGGAGAAGCCTTCGATTCGGGCGATGGCCTTTATGTTGACCACAATATCAACGGCTAAGATGACCGTGAAGTGCTGCCAGGCTCTCTTGATGACACTGGTCTCTTCGGGCCTTTGTTCTTCCTGTGGCTTCTTCTGCTCCTTTGGCCTGGCCTGCTGGGTAATGCTTCTGACATCACTTTCAAGGGTATTGAAACCGTCTAAGGGAAACGCTTGCTCACTCATACCCGTTACAATTTAATCTGTTCTACAATAGCGTCAAAGGCATGTTCGACGGCAGCCTTCTGATACTTGTCAAGTGGGGAAACGGTGGAGTATCGCTTGATGACGACGCTCTGCTTGATCCTCGGCGTAACCTTGCCGATTCTGCCAAGAATTTTTACCGTCTCTTCGCGCTGCTTCACCTCGTCAGCACGGTTCTCCGTCGTGTTGATGCGGTTGGGCAGGAACACCAGCCGAATATCCTTGACCCGCTTGATGACCTTGATGAAGATACCTGTGGCATCGATGGTGTCGAAGTCGTAGGAGATGGGAACCACAGCCAAATCCGCAGCCTGATACAGCAGATCGAGGTTGGAGGCATTGAGCGTTCCCGGCATGTCGATAAGGACGATGCCCTCGAACTTCTTAGCCTCCTCAACAGAAGACTGCAGGCTCTGGCGGTCAGTCGTGTCAATGGTACTCACTTCCCAAGGTACTGCTACTTCAGGATTTGCCGCCAGTTCCCTCTCCCTGTGACGGGACAGGGATGCCTGTATGTCAGCATCCAAAGCCATCACAGGATAACCACACTCGTAAAGATACTGCGCAAAGAGTGCACAGGTGGAAGTCTTTCCGACTCCGCCCTTGATGTTGGTAAAAAGTATAATCATAATGCTTTTGTTTTTATTGATTTCATTGTAGCCTTTGTAATCATTGTACACCTTGTATGTTCTGTATGCCTTGTGTACAGTACAGACATTGTGGTCATTGTAACCTCTGTGGACAATGTAGTCCATGAGGACAATGTGGACTTTGTCAACAATGTAGTTTTTGGGTACAATGTATCACATGTGTACAAAGCTTTGGTGAACACCACGACAATAGCGTCCTGTGTGGACATTGTCATCATTATCCTCATTGCAAACAACTGATACATTTTATACGATGTGTACAAGATTACTTCGGACATGTTACCACTCACGTTTGTTTGGTTTACGACGATGGGATGCAAGGATGGCATCGTTCTCTTCCTCGGTGGTCATCGGCACGGCATTCTTGCGCTTCACCTCCAACCACTTGTCAAGCTCATCGTTGAAGAGTACCCAACGCTTGCCGGGCTTCGATCCTGGCACTTCGCCCTTCTGTAACTTCATGTAGAGAGTGTTGACGGGCATGCGGAGATAGTCTGCCGCCTCCTCAACATTCATCGTGCGACGTACGCGTTCCATGTTCTGCTTTGTTTGTCCTTTCTGAAGGTCCAGCAGTGCCACCTTCATGCCGACGACTTCATCCCGAAGCTCGGCAACGACCTGCGGAAGGTCGTTGAATGTCAAAGTTTCCTTTACCATAAATAGTGAATGAGACCTTTGTGTCTCGTAGGCAAAAGAACTACATTATCATTGCGTTATGAAGTTTATGATGCACAATGTACAGATAATAATGGTATAATGTGGATGGGGCTGGTTTTCCATGGTCGCCTCTGGTTATGGATGGTTGTTTATTGCAGTGGGAGGGACGGGTATGGTAATAGTCTGGTTCACTTATAGGCATAGAAAATCGCCGTACAGATCCAGCAATGAATCTGTACGGCGAGATGGAATCGGTATTGTAAAGTTGGTTAGACTGCCTGTTTCATTTCCATATTCCTAAAATGGAAAGCTATTGAATGTGGTTCAGGCTTGTCAATCTTGATAAGGTCATCGGGCTTTTCCTCCAGCAGGTTTTGTGACAGGTAGCTGTCCGTACAGGGTGAACCGTCGCGCTTGACACACAGGTCTGGGAACAGGGCCTTCACGAAACGGCCACAAGTCTCGCTCTTATAACCGTTCTCCATGCCCATGCGCTTGGCGATGTTCCATGTCAGATGGCGCACATCACGGCTGGTCACCTTGTCTTTCCACTTGCAGAGCCTGGGCTTGGGCTGATAGGTACTGCTGCTTATCCAACCCTCATATTCAAGCCATACGGCAAGAATGTCCTGTTCGTCCAGCAGAGGGCCGAGCGAGTAGTAGATATACTCCTGCATGATTTCCTTTCGGTCTTGGGCGAACTTCTCCCTTCTTTTCTGCTGTTCTCCTGCGCTGAGATTCATGAGCTCGACTATTTTCTTATTCGTTTCTTCTGACTGAGCCGGAGTTGGGGCAGGGACATCAGGGGATGCTGGATCTAGTCTGGTTGAGGATGCAGATTCCTGACTGGATGAAATAGCAGGTTCATCCGTTCTTGGGTCAGGGACCTGTAGGCTTTCCGCCTGTTCCTCATGGACTGGCTGCGTTATGCTTACATTGTCAGGAACTGGCGGGGCAGAATCTGCTTGCGCATCTATCAGTTGTGCAGGAGCGGCCTGCACAATATCGGCCTGGTCCAGAACAGGAGCGTCTTTCTTCTTGCCAAAGAGACAACTGCTGAACTCTGACAAGACGAAGAAATAGACCATAATCATAAGTTCGAGCAGGATGAACGACAAGGCAAGAAGTACGCCGTATGGAATAAGCGTGCTTCTTGCGTAGAGATACGACGCAGCCATGAATGACACGACCAAGGCCACGGCACTGATGGCTGCGAAGAATGCCGCAGGCAGAACGGTCGAAGTTGAAATACTAACTGTTTTGTGATACATAATTACTTGAATTTAATTGTTGTCCTGAAATTTGCGGGCAAAGGTAATCAAAAACAACAAATAACCATGCCTTTGAAAATTATTCTTCAAAATTTAACACAAACGAGACGATTTTTCACTCATCCGACAGCCATTTTTGCGGTTTTCGCCGATTTTAGGGTGATTTTGTCAACGGACTCGCGCTTGCTGGAGTCGGCCATGGCGGCGTAAATCTGGGTCGTGGCGACGTTCTTGTGGCCGAGGATATGCTGGACAGTATAGACGCTGGTGCCAGCCTCAACCTGTAGCGAACCGAAGGTATGTCTGGAGCAATGGTAGCTCAGATGCTTGGTGATGCCAGCCTCCTTCATCCAGTTCTTCAAAGGGGCCTGAGTGAGGCTGTCATTGAAGCCGACAAAGACCTTGTCTGTCGGTTTGCGGTTCTCATCGCCATCATTAAAGCCTATCAGTTCCAGAGCCTCGTTACTGATGGGATTGTTTACCAGTTCCTTCGTCTTCTGCATACGGAGGGTGATGTACATAGAACCATCGCCATACGGTTGGATCTTATCCCAAGTCAACTGCTTGATGTCGCTCTTGCGTAGTCCTGTGAGGCAAGAGAAGAGAAAGGCCTTCTTCAGCACAGGCGAAGAACAGGGTGTGTTGGCCAGATTGACGAGTTCTTGCCTTGATAGGTGCTCTTTCTCCGTGGGGATAGTGTCAATGCGCTCCAAGAAGCCGTTGGGATTCTCCTGAATCTTATGCTCGCGGTAGGCGGTGTGGAGTACGGCGCGGAAGGTTGACCAATAGCCTGCGATGCTATTGATGTGCAGGGTGTACTCTGTGTGCTTGAGCTGGTGGGCGGTCATCAGGTACTCCTTGAACTTGTTGCAGAGATCGACATTGATCTCGTCGAAGCGGCACTTGCCGTTGCAGAACTTCTCGAAGTGGAGATAGACATTCTCCCACTTCGTGTTCTTCTTGTAGGCCTTGTCCTTGAAGTAGTCGAGGAAGCTGCCCTTCATCTTCTCCTTGTCGAAGAAGTCGTAGCGCTCGTTGACGATGCTCTCGTAGCGACGGCAGCGCAGGGCCTCGGCCTTCTCGCGCATACGGTCGTTGTAGTCCTTCTCACGCTGCGACTTCGGCTTGGCATAGATGTAGATGCCAAGGCTTTCGTGGCGCATAACCTTCATAGTGCTCTCATCCCTGTAGCCAGGGTAGTAGTCCAAGTAAAAGGACAACTGCTCTCCGCCTTTTATCTTCCGTGTGCGGAGGGTCACGGTTTTACAAATGTTACTCATATACATTATTATATTTTAGTGAATATTCATCGGTGAAGCGTTTCTTCACATCGCAAAATTACCTCATTTTTCCCTGATTATCAACCTTATTACGCATAATGCTTCAATAATGTCGATATAATGCTAGTTGGTGAGGACTTTGCCCATGAAAACACTGATTCGGATTACTCATAATCGGTAGTTTTACTTGATTGTTCACACAAGGGAGTAGCTGCCATATTGAACCAGTCTCTCTGCCATTATCCTGTCGAAGTCAGCTTTAGGTATTAAGTTCTTCACACCGACTTTGATCGTAGCGATGCTGTTCTTCTTGGCAATGATGCCGATATTGGCGGTACTCATCCCATATTTCTCAGCCGCTTCTCTCGCTGTGTAGTACCTGTCATCATTCACGATATCGGTGCGCCTCAACTGTTCAAAATGGTCTTTGGAATAATAAGTCTGGCCGAACTCACGTTTTGTCGGAATATGATGTCGATAGGCGTTGGAGCGGACAGACGCAGCACTCATGCCATAAAGTTCCTGAGTGTCCTTCATCGTCAACCACTCACTGACAGCCTCCACATCAGCCGACTTACCAAACAATGCGTCCATGTGTTTGCGGCTGTAGTAGTTCATTCCTGCAATTCGACAAACTGGTACTTGGTTCCGTTTCGCTGAGGTATAGAGCCACGACTTCTTAACTTTATAGATGCGCATGACTTCCTCGCCAGAAATGTAGTCGAGCATTTCGGATTCTTGTGCATTACTTTCCACATTCTTGGCATTTGCCTTTCCTTCCTTCGTTGTTGGCACAGATGCTTTCTTGGGCCTGTTCGTCGGCAAAACCCTGTGATACGGATTCCCTGTCAGCATCTTCTCAATATCAGCCTTTCGTATAAACGCCATACGACTGCTGATTCTCGATGCCGCCAGTTTCCCTTCGTTCACCAGTTTATACACATACTGACGAGAGCATCCCATCAGTATTGCAGCCTTGGCAAACGTCAGGTATTCCTGATTCTGTAACCCAATGACAGGCTCCACAGCATTCATGAAGTCCTGCTGCCGTTTCTTACGAGCCTCTTTTGCTTTTGTCTGACACTCTTCGCAGCAAAACTTCTGCATTCCGCTCCTTGCCACGAACTCCTTCCCACAATACTTGCACTTTCTAACTTGCTTCATTTTCTTGTCACTTTTGATGGTTCAACGTACATTTTCTTTTTCCCTACCGTTGAGTCAACCTTCATGCACCATTGTCGCCATTTGTCAACTCTGTCCGCTTCGTAACTCTCTCCGAATCCGTCCGTCCTGTTTTGTCACCATTTGCACCCCGTCGTAACCCATTGTCAACTGAGTCCACAGAATGACGATTTTCAGGCCTCGTAAATTCCTCGCGGTAGAAATACGTTGCAAAAATATACTGAAATTCGGTTACTACCAAATTCCAGCCATCAAGTGTTAAAAATCAAAAGTTATTGAAAATGAGCGCTTTATGCGCAGTTAGTATTAGATATTCCTGGTTGTTTATACCCGTTTAGATACAAAGAACGAAAGCGTATCTGCCAATAGATGTCACGCTATTGGGAATGGTCACAGAGGTCAAACCGCCGCATCCATAGAAAGCATAACCGCCAATCTCTGTCACACTGTTGGGAATGACAAGATCTTTTATCTCTGCACCATTCAAAAAAAGATGTTGAGCATACTCAAGAGGGTTAGAATGATTAAAAGAAATATTGCACCATGCCTCCAAATCGGTTATATAAACGGCAGTTAAGCCGCTGCAGCTAGAGAAAGCACTTTCTCCAATGGATGTAACGCTGTTGGGAATAGTCACGGATATCAAGCCGCTACAACTAGAGAAAGAATAATTACCAATGGATGTAATACTGTTGGGGATAAGCAGATGTTTCACTTCTTCCCCATCCATATATAAATGATGAGCATAATATAACGGATTTGAAGTAGAAGTCCCAAAAGAAATATTACACCAAGCAACAATATTAGATATATATACGGATTTTAATCTTTCACAGCCGTAAAAAGCTGCAGTGTCAATACTTGTTACGCTGTTAGGAATCGTTAATGAAGTTATACCGCTACAACCCCAGAAAGAACCATAGCCAATAGATGTTACGCTATTGCCAATGATTGCTGACTTCATTTCACTGCATCCGCCAAAAGCATAATTACCAATCGATGTCACATTGTTACCAATTTCACGGATGTCAAACCATTACATTCATAGAATGCATGTTCGGCAATACTGGTTACATTGTACTCTCCTCCCCTGTAAGTAACTGTTGATGGAATTGTTATCGAACCACTATATTTTTGGGGATTACTTATTAATTCAGCCTTTTTTGATGCTGTTACCAAGTTGTAGTAGAGACCATTAATTTCTATACCCTCATATCTTTCAGGTTCATTGTTATTTATTACCTCGGCAACAAAATAATCACCATAATTAAAATCTTGTGATTGGCTTTGGTCAAAATAGACTTCAAGATATATGGTATTGCCAGAAACAACCAATGCTTTGCATTCTTGGTCTTGACTTATCAAAGAACCTCCACTTACCATGTCTCCACCAGAGAAGGTTGCCCACTTATAACCAAACGGAGTTTCTCTCGATCCGTAATAATGAATTTTGAAAGTTACTCTATCGCCATATTTAAGATTGCTGTCTTGATATTTAAAGAAATCAATATCTGAAATGTTATACAATCCAAAACGGATTTTT
Organism: uncultured Prevotella sp.; assembly: GCA_946186115.1. Lineage (GTDB taxonomy): Bacteria > Bacteroidota > Bacteroidia > Bacteroidales > Bacteroidaceae > Prevotella. The sequence goes on from CAMHLV010000027.1 coordinate 6,969, forward strand.
GATGAGATGTCATTAGCAGTGTCTAAGGTGTTGTTTGGCTCCTCTTCCGAGTGTTCGGACACGACTGTAATCATAAGCATTTTCTCAACTCCGCTTTTTGCCTGGATATATCCAGTAAACTTAATGGCGTATGCCCCTGGGACTAAACCGGTAATAACACCTCTTTCATCAATAGAATAACCCGTTGGAGATGAAACCATATGCTGCCCTCCTGAGAAGTCGTAGTGATTCCAACAATCCGCATAGTCACTCGTAAAAGGAAGGCTGTTATTAGAACACGAGAATTCCAATTGATGAGATTCCCCGACAACAACCTCAACTTTATTATTTGGCTCCAGCCATTCGAAGTCATTTATCAGATCCAAAGCAAAAGAGCTTATTGGTAAGAGTAATAAAATAAAGATAAGAACTTTTTTCATTATAGTAGTTGTTTTTAGTTATAATTGATTTCTTTGCTAGTTGTTAATTATATGCAAAAAGACGTGGACAAGTTACTTCGTCTATGCATTCTGAGGTATCGGCAAACACCTAATGTACTTAAACGAGCAAAAGCCCACGCCTTCCGGCGTGAACTATCTACTTCAGCTCTTGTACATTTACTTTGAAAATATTGCCGATTTTCAGAATGCAAGAATCTAAAAGTGGATGTTCATCCTATATGTCTTTGATGCTTTCGCATCGTTATCTTTCTCAGCCCATAGGCACTTGCGGTTTTAGAGAGTTCAACATTTATTTTATTGTCTTACGCAATTTGTCGGGATGCATTCGCATGTCCCAAAACACAGCTCTCTCTCCGCCCATCTCATTATAATAAACAAGGATGCGAAGCCACTGTTGACGGGCACGTTTAGAGACTTCTATTTGCATGACTTTGTAGCAAAACTGTCAAGCAGAGCCTGACACTCAAGGTTGAAATCGTCGCCTGAAACTACATCTCCGAGTTCAAATTCTTTCTCAGACTCGTCAAGGTCGCTCATTGCCTCTTCCAATGTCTGAAGCACGGGCGGGATCTGTGTCTTTTCCTTTTCAAGTGGTTCTGTCAGACGCTCTGCCAGCCATCTGCGGTTGCTCGCGGTCAGTGAAAGCCCTTGAAGGTAACACCAAAGATTGTTCATTGAAACTGCATTCATATCATCTTTGTATTAATTATGTAGGTTAAACTCACAGAGGGACAGATTCCCCCTGTGATCGTATATTCTTTCTACCTGCCGCCCATAAATGGGCTAACAAGCGATGCTGCAAAGATAAGGAATAATTTTGTAACGGCAAAGAAAACGGCAAGGATTTTTGGTTGTCCTTGCCGTGTTGCTGTTATTATTACTTCATGCCGACAATCTTGGTTTTGGGCAATTCCTTGTTGCGGCGGTTGACGACTGTGACGACAGCCTGTGCCAGATTGATGAAGGCCAGTCCGGTGGCTGTATTGCTGTCGAGGGCTGCGGGCTCACCGCGGTCGCCGCTGTCGCAAATGCCCTGAACAAGGGGAATCTGGGCGAGAAGGGGAACATTCATCTCTTCTGCAAGTTGCTTACATCCCTCGCGACCAAAGATGTAGTAGCGGTTTTCGGGCAGTTCGGCAGGGGTGAACCACGCCATGTTCTCTACCAGTCCGAGAATGGGCACGTTGACCTTCTCGTTGCGGTACATGTCGATACCCTTGCGGGCATCGGCCAGTGCTACCTGCTGAGGTGTTGACACGATGACGGCTCCTGTGATAGCCAGCGTCTGCAGCAGGGTGAGGTGAATGTCGCTGGTGCCTGGAGGGGTGTCGAGAATGAAATAGTCGAGTTCGCCCCAGTCGGCATCGGCAATAAGTTGTTTCAAGGCATTGGTAGCCATTCCGCCGCGCCAGAGTGTTGCTGTGTCGGGGTTGACAAAGAAGCCGATGCTCAGCATCTTCACTCCGTAGGCCTCGATGGGATTGATGAGGTCGCGGCCGTCAACATTGACAGCGTATGGGCGTTCGTCCTCAACGTGGAACATCTTGGGCATGCTGGGGCCGAAGATGTCGCAGTCGAGCAGACCTACGCTATAGCCCAGTCGTGAGAGGGCTATGGCCAGATTGGCTGCTACGGTGGATTTTCCCACTCCGCCCTTGCCTGAAGATACGGCAATGATATTCTTTACCTGCGGTAGCAGTTTGCCAATTTCAGGGCGAGGCTTGGATTTGAACTCTGTCTGAATCTCAACTTCGACGGCTAAGCCATTGAGCCCTTTAGCGCAGTGGTATTTGATGGCAGCCTCGGCAGCCTTTACGGTAGATTTGAGGAATGGGTCGGTATCGCGTGGAAACTCAAGCACCACTGTCACCTTCCATGGGTCACTCTCGTTGGCGGGAGCAGAGATGGCGGGCTGGTCGGCTACCATCTGGCTCTCTACCAGATTCTTCTTTGTGCCGGCATACGTCACCGTTGCCAGCGCATCCATTATCAGTTTGGGATACAGTTGCATGTATATTTCTTATTAATATTTGATGGCAGGCTTTTCTTTTATCGACAGCTTCTGCCAGCTTTTGTCAGCGCTATAGAGGGGCTTGCTGCCTGCTGGTATCAAGAATGTGGCTGCTACGCCCTTGAAGGTGCTCTTGGCGATGGATGGGGGAGTAGGACAGTTGAGCACTATCTCGCGAAGCATGGGGCACTTGGAGAATGCCGAGCCGCCAATCTTCTTCAGGGCTGTGGATAGCTCTATACGGGCGAGCATGGCGCATTCCATGAAGGCGTCGCTTCCGATGCTGGTCACGGCAACGGGAATCTTAATCTCCGTGAGCGAGGAGCACTTCTCGAAGGCATCGTCGCCAATGGAGGTAAGACCGATAGGCAGGTCGATGCTTGTCAGGGCAATACAATGCTGGAATGCCTTGGTGCCAATCTTCTTCACTGTTGTGGGAAGGGTGACGCTGGTGAGTGAGCTGCAATTGAGGAAGAGGCTGCTTTCAACTTCGGTAATGAAACCGTTGATGCTGGCTGAAACGAGTTGCGCACAATCCATGAATGCTGAACTGCCTATGCTCTTCACCAGGCTTGGAATGACGATGGTCTGCAGGGAGCTGCAGCTTTCGAAGGCTTGGCTTCCTATCTTGGTGAGTGATGAGGGCAGGTCGATGGCCGTCAGTGAGCGGCAGCCGTCGAAGGCTTCGTTGCCTATATTCTTCAATCCGTCGGGCAATCTGACATTGGCAAGATTAGAACAGCCTTTGAATGTGTCGTTGCCAAGATCGTCGATAGAGCCCTGCAGCACGGCGGTGGTGAGGCTGTTGCACTCTTCGAATACCGAGGCTCCCATCTTGGAGAGGCGCTCAAACTGTATTTCCTGCAGTGAGGTGCAGTTCTGGAATGCCTTGCTGCCTACTGTCTTGATGCTGTTGAGATTGATGCTTGTCAGGCTCTTGCAGTCTTCGAATGCCGAGCTGCCCAGTTCATCTATGTTCTCCGGCAGGATGATGCTTGTCAGGCTCTTGCAGTTGTGGAATGCATCGTTGTCGATTTCCTTCAAGGTCTCGGGCAGCGTGACGGTGGTCAGGCTCTCGCAGTCGCGGAAGGTGTCGTTGTCGAGCTTCTTGATGTTGCCCAGAATGCTGGCAGAAGTCAGCGACTTACAGTCTCTGAACACCTGAGTGCCCATATCCTTGACACTGGCGGGAACCTCGACGACAGTCAGCGACTTACAGTCCTCAAAGGCTTCGGTGCCGATAGAGAGGACATACTGCGGAATGACAACCTTGGTAAGACGCTCACAGTGCTGGAAAGCCTGGCTGTCAATGGTGGTAACGCTCTCGGGTATGGTAATCTCGATGAGTGACTCACAGTTGGAGAAGCAGCCCCTGCTGATATTGATGATATTGGCTGGCAGGAGTACGTGGGCCAGTGATCTGGCTCCGGCAAACAGTAAGGCGGGCAGCTCGTTGGCCTTGGTCTTCATGCCTTCTTTGCCTTCTACTATGGTGGCTTCAGAGAGATCGACGCTGGTGACGAGGCACTCGCCGAGCTTCTCCTTGGGCTTCACGCGGTTGACGATCTGCTGGAGCAGTTTGATGTCGGCACCATTGAGCGGACCGCTAATCTTGAGTTCTGAAATCTTGAATCTGTCGGCCTCGGCTATTTTCTGTGACAGCTGGCCGGCTGCCTCTACAGTAACATCTGTCTTGCCTTGGGCCATAGCCAGCAGTGGTATGGCAACCAAAAGGATAGTGATTAGTCTTTTCATAATGTTATGTTTTTCGTTATACTAAGTCATGGAGATGTAATCTTATGATTACAAACTGCGGCAGAATCCCGTCACTTGGCCTTGTCGAGCGAACTGCGCTTTGTGCGGTGGTAACTGCGGTAGTCGTCGAGTTCGATTTCAACATCGGGCTCTTCTAACAGCCCCTCCTGCGGAAGGCGGAACTTCTGATACTTGATGTTCAAGCCGCGTGCTATCCACATCGACTCGTAATAGGTCTGGATGCTTGCAGCAACACTGTTGCGGCATTCCGAATCGTCGGCATACAGGTCTTCTGTGCGTTCCACAATGGGCAGGTGGTTGTGCTCTGCCATGAGTGTGGTATAGGTGAAGAGGAAATTTGAGTCCGTCTTCAGGTGGATGATGCCGCCGTCGATAAGGAATCGGCGGTAACGCTCAAGAAAGTATGTGGAACTGAGTCGCTTGCGGGGGCTTTTCATCTGCGGGTCGCTGAATGTGAGCCAGATTTCCTGCACCTCGTCTTTTGCAAAAAAACGGTCGATGACCTCTATGTGGGTGCGCAGAAAGGCAACGTTCTTCAGACCTTCGTTCAGAGCCTGGGTGGCTCCTGTCCACATGCGTGCTCCCTTGATATCCACGCCGATAAAGTTCATCTGGGGGAATAGTTTAGCCAGTCCTACGGTGTATTCTCCCTTGCCGCAGCCCAGTTCCAGGACTATGGGGTTCTGATTGTGGAAATACTGCTCATGCCAGTGCCCCTGCATAGCAAAGGGAACGTGTTCCACTACCGAATAAGGGTATTGGAACACGTTGTCATAGGTCTCCATATCGGCGAATTTCGCCAGCTTGCCTTTTCCCATGTGTCTTCTTTTATTGGGCGTTGCGACTCGAGGCGCAACACACTCTTAGTACTCTTACTCTATCACAACTGTTGTCCAGCCGTGCTTGTCCTCTATCTCACCATACTGGATGGCACGCAGAGTGTCGTAGAGTTTCTTGGAAACGGGGCCTGGCTTGCCATCCTTGGAGAATGTGTATCGCTTGCCGTTTTCAAGGTCGTCGATGTAAGAGATGGGCGAGATAACCGCTGCTGTGCCGCAGGCGCCTGCCTCTTCGAAGGTCTCCAGCTCTTCCTCGGGAATAGGACGGCGCTCTACCTTCAGTCCCAGGTCTTCGGCTACCTGCATCAACGACTTGTTGGTGATAGAGGGCAGAATGCTGGTTGACTTCGGAGTGACATAAGTGTTGTCCTTGATACCGAAGAAGTTGGCAGCACCGCACTCGTCGATGTATTTCTTCTCTTTAGCGTCGAGATAGAACTCGCAGGCATAGCCTTTTTCGTGGGCCAGATTGTTGGCAAAGAGGGATGCGGCATAGTTGCCACCCACCTTGTACTTACCTGTTCCGAGGGGGGCTGAGCGGTCGTAGTCGCGGATGATGACGTAGGGATTTGTTGAGAATCCTCCTTTGAAATAAGGACCTACAGGAGTAACGAAAATCAGGAAGCAGTATTCCTTGGCGGGATGAACGCCAACCTGTGCTGATGTGCCGATGAGCAGCGGGCGGATGTAGAGTGTAGCGCCGCTCTCATAGGTAGGTATCCACTCCTGGTTGAGGCGAACCACCTTCTTTACCATCTCTTCGAAAAGCTCGGTAGGCAGCTCGGGCATCAGGATGCCGCGGCAGGTTGACTGCAGGCGCTCGGCATTGTCCTTGACGCGGAATACGCGAACCTTGCCGTCGGGACAGCGGTAGGCCTTCAGTCCTTCGAAAGCCTCCTGACCATAGTGAAGGCAGGTCGCAGCCATGTGCAGTTTAAGATACTCGTCGGAGCTGACTTCTATTTCGCCCCACTTGCCGTCACGATAGTAACAGCGTACATTGTAGTCGGTCTTCATGTAACCGAATGACAGGTTTCCCCAGTCTAAGTTCTTCATAACTTTATGTTTTTTGATGTCTCTGATTCGTTAATTACGACGCAAAAGTACACAAAATCTGGCATACGAGCAACAAAATGACTCAAAAATTAGTCATTTGCCTGTATTTTTGCCAGTTCTTGCTCTGTCTTTGTCAGCTTATCCTTGCAGAATTTGATAAGTTGCTGGGCTGTCTTCAACTGCTGTGCCAGTTGGTCGATGTCGTACTCGTTGGCTTCCATCTTGCGTACGATGGTTTCCAGTTGTGAAAGGGCTTCTTCGTATTTCTGATTATCCATAGTCGTTTTGTGGTGTTAACGGGTTATGTGAGGGTTGTTACGGTAGAGCGGATAATGCCGTGCTCTACTCTGGTCTCTATTTCGTCGCCGGGTTGCAGGTCGGCAGCATTGCGTACGGCGCGGCCGTTTTTCAGGGTTATACTGTATCCGCGGCTGAGCAGTATCTGGGGGTCAAAGCCCTGCAGTTTAAGATGCAGCTGTTCCAGCAAGTGCTTTTGCGCCGTCATCCGCCTCTCGACAGATACAGGCAGCCGGCTTTGCAGCATCTCAATACGGTGGCGCTCGTTGCTAAGGCATTGCTGTGCCAGGGTGGGGATGAGTGTGGCCAGTTGGCTGATGCGCTGCTGTTGGTAGCTGATGCGCTGGGTGATATACTGGCTGATGCTGGCCTCGGATTGTTCTATGCGTTCCAGTACTCGTCTGAGGTTGTCGATAAGGAAAGCTGCAGCGGCAGTGGGAGTCTTCACACGAGTGTTGCTCACCATATCGAGAATGCTCTCGTCACGCTCATGGCCTATTCCGGTGATGATTGGGAGCGGATACTGCGCCACGTTCTCGGCCAGTGCCAGAGTGTCGAATCCGCTCAGGTCGGCAGTGGCACCACCGCCACGAAGTATCACTACAACATCGAAGTCTTCTCCTGCATTGAATATCTGCCCAAGTGCATTGATGATACTTGCCTCGACCTGTTCTCCCTGCATGATGGAGGGAAAGAGTGTTACGTTGAAGCGGAAACCATATTCGTTGTCCTCTAATTGGCGGCAGAAGTCACCGTAGCCGGCAGCTGTGGGAGCGCTGATAACTGCTATGTTCTGTGCAAACAGCGGAATGCAGAGCTCGCGCTGCATGTCGAAGATGCCTTCCTCTTTCAATGTGCGGATAATCTCCTGACGGCGACGGGCCATATCGCCCATAGTGAATGTCGGGTCGATGTCGGTGACAATCCATGAGAATCCGTAAGCCTCGTGATACTGTGCATATACCTTCAGCAGTACTTTCATCCCTGCATGCAGAGTCTGCCCTGTGGTGCGCTCAAAATATGGCTTCACCATGAGCCACGTCTGTCGCCAGCACTTGGCAGAGGCTCGGGCTACGGGGGTGTTGCTGTGCTCATCCTTCTCGATGAGTTCCATATAGCAGTGTCCGCTGTGTTCGCGACACTCCGACAGTTCTGCCTCCACCCAGTATTCATCGGGCAGATGCGTTTCAATGGCATCGCGTACCATGAGGTTCAGTTGGCGGAGGCTATATCGATTGTTACTATTCACTTTTCGCTATTCACTTTTACCTTTCCAGTCATATATGCTCGCCAGAAGTTTGGAACTCCGTAGCCGTAGATGTTGTCGGGATGTTCATAGTTGTTGCTGGTCTTCCGGATGAGCTCGATAATCTCTTCGGCCTTAAGCTGGTGAAGTGCCTGCCAGAGGCATGCCGTCAGTCCGCAAACGATGGGGGCTGAGAATGATGTCCCCATGTCGCTGATAATCGCCCCTCGGCCATTTACCAGACGTGCAGGGGCCCCGATGGCTACCACATCGGGCTTGACGCGGCCGTCTTGTGTGGGACCAACGGAGCTGAAAGGTGCTATCTTGTGAGGCTCGTCGGCCAGGATGGCGCCTACTGTCAGTATGTGGTCTGCATCGGCAGGCACACCAATCTTCTTCCATGTTCCCATGCCTGAATTGCCTGCTGAATTGACGAGTATCATGCCCTTTCCAGCCACCAATGATGCCGACAGGCTGACAAAGGCGGTATGGCCGTCAAGCTGCCACTGACGATACGACATCTGGTGGTGGTCGTACTCATTGTAACCCAGTGATGAATTGATGATGTCGCAGCCCACGGAGTCGGCAAATTCTGCTGCCATCGTCCAGTAGTCTTCCTCTACCTCCTGTTCTGTCTGTTGGTCTTCAGAGCGTAATAGCCAGTAGCTGGCCCTTGGGGCGGTGCCGATGTAATAATATGGTTTATAGAGAGCCATTGCCGAAAGAACTTTGGTGCCGTGGTCTGTCTCAGAGAAGAAACTCGGTGATGCAGGACAGACAAAGTCACGATACCCGCGAATATCGACATTCTGGAAGGCTGGAATCTTATCAACGTTCTTGAAACCGCCGTCGATTACTGCTATCATCATCCCCTCACCACGTTGTCCGATGTCGTGGAGCCTGTTGCCGTGGATACTGTTAATCTGCTCGGCTGCCGTACCGTAAGGCTGGCCTGTCAGGCTGTCGTGCTCTTCAAAACTGTCACGGTATTTGGTCTTTATCGCTGTGGGTGTGATACTGTCGGGAGACTGCCATACCATCTTACTGCCTTTCACACAGGGAAGAAGGTTTATGCGGTTTATCAGGGTACTGTCTTTGATGCGTACCAGAAGGGTGTTGTGCCAGCGACTTTGTCCGATAATTTCTACGGCATTATTCTCTATCATCCGCGCGTATCGGTAACTGACGGGCAAATCGGTGGAGTCGAGAGGAAGACCCTGACGGCGCCTTCGCTCTACACTGCGGCGCGACAGAAAACGGGAAGGGTGGTCGAGAGAGTAGCCAGTACCCTTCTTGTCGGTCAGATATACTCGGTATATGTAGGAAGGTCCGCCTTTATACTTTACTCGTCGGATACTCTCTTGCTCGCTGGCAGCGTGTAATATAGCGGCCGAAACCCCCAGAATCGTTAGCAGTAAAACTATTCGTCGCATTTCCTTGGTTTTGCTTTCACCGTGCAAAGGTAAGAAGAAAAGTGAAAAGTAAAGAGTGAAAAGTGAATAATTTGCTTCCGCCTATGTTAAATTTTCAATTTTCAATTATCAATTTTCATTTTATTTCGTACCTTTGCACATTATTTACCAAGTATGGACAATAAACAAGCAGCACTGGAACTGGGGCAGAAACCTGTAGGACGACTGTTGGCGCAGTATGCTATGCCGGCAATCGTGGCGATGACGGCATCAAGCCTCTATAATATCATCGACCGTGCAATGATAGGGCAGTTGGTGGGACCAGAGGCCATTGCCGGCCTTGGTATCACGTTCCCGTTCATGAACCTTAGTGCAGCTTTCGGCGCTGCTGTAGGTGTGGGAGCTTCGACGTGCATCAGCGTAAAACTTGGACAGCGCGACTATAAGCGTGCGGAATATCTGCTGGGCAATACTGTGACGCTCAACCTCATCGTCGGTTTCTTGTTCATGGCCGTCAGCCTGTTGTTCCTTAACCCAATACTTCGCTTCTTCGGAGCATCGGATGTCACCATCCCATATGCACGGGAGTTTATGGTGGTCATACTGCTGGGTAATATGGTGACTCACATGTATTTCGGTATGAATGCCGTATTGCGTGCTGTAGGCAAACCTCGCCACGCTATGTATGCCACACTATTCACCGTGGCGTGCAACATAGTGTTGGTGGTGGCTTTTGTATGGTGGCTGCGTCTGGGCATTAGGGGAGCGGCGCTGGCAACAGTCACGTCACAGTCGCTGGCATTGTGCTGGCAGATGAGGCTCTTCTCCGACAAGAAAGAACTGCTGCATCTGAAGCGCGGAATATATAAACTCAAGAGTGAACTCGTAAAGAACATCATATCCATCGGTATCTCGCCTTTCCTCATGAATCTCTGTGCCTGCCTGGTGGTGATTTTCATGAACAACCAGTTTGTGAGATACGGTGGTGATATGGCCGTTGGGGCCTACTCGATAGCCAACTCTGTTGTTATGATGCTATTTATGTTTGTGATGGGCATGAACCAGGGTATGCAGCCCATTGTGGGATACAACTTTGGTGCTGAACACTTCGACCGTATGTTCCGCTGTCTGTGGCTCACTATTGGCATCTCAACGGCTATCCTCTTGGTGGGGTGGACGGTGTCTATGCTTTTTGCTCCTCAGATAGCACGCATCTTCACCACTGACCAGACGCTGATTGATATGGCTGCACGAGGCATCAGACTGAACATGATGGTGTTCTTCGTAGTGGGCTCTCAAGCGGTAATAACTAATTTCTTCCAGTGTATAGGAAAAGTGAAAATCAGTATTTTCCTCTCACTGTCGCGCCAGCTGACGCTGCTGATACCTATGGCATACATCTTCCCTCTGTTGTGGGGACTTGATGGCGTGTGGTATTCAATGTGTGCCAGCGACTTCGGCTCGTTTGCCATGACTATTCCAATGCTGTGGTGGTATATGAGGAAGCTGAAAGCCCATCCTAACCATCCACAAGGGAAGGATGTGTAGACAATAAATATTAATATATGGACAAAAACATGGAACAGCAAAAAAACAGTTCAAATAATCAGGCAACCAAACATCCCTCCCTTGGGGAGGGCTCGGGTAAGCCCATCATCATTTGCGTGGGGCGCCAACTGGGTAGTGGCGGTCACGACATCGCTCGTATGCTGGCGTTGGACTTTGGTGCTAAATACTACGATCAAGAACTGCTGAACCTTGCTGCCAAGGAGAGTGGATTCTCCGAGAAGTTCTTCGAACAGAACGATGAGAGGAAGGGCTTTTTCAGGGGACTGTTCAACTTGGGTACTCCACATATTAACAGCGGCAGTGTCTATAATTCCAGTATCTCGCAGGAGTCACTGTTCAAATTTCAGAGTGATGCTATCAAGAAGGCGGCAGACGAAGGCTCGTGTGTGTTTGTGGGACGCTGCGCCGACTATGTTTTGCGCGATCGCGACAATGTGGTGAAGATATTTATTTCAGCTTCTAAGCGGTTCCGTATTGACCAAATAATGGCCAAGCAGAACATGGATTTTGGGCATGCTAAGAAATACTTGCAGCAATGCGAGGCCAATCGTGCTGAATACTATAACTACTATACGGGAAAGAAATGGGGTGCTGCCGAGTCGTACGACCTTTGCATCGATTCCAGTATCCTCGGCTTGCAGACTACGGAGAAGTTGATAGCCGAGTTTATCCGTAAGCGATTTGGACTATGAAGAAGATAGGAATTATCAGCGATACTCACAGCTACTGGGACGAAAAGTACCTGCACTACTTCGAACCATGCGACGAAATATGGCATGCTGGTGACATAGGAAGTGTGGAGGTGGCTGAGAAACTTGAAGCTTTCAGACCGCTTAGAGCTGTCTGCGGCAACTGTGACGGGGGCGACCTCAGACTGATGTATCGCGAGTTAAACCGATTCAAGTGCGAGGATGTCGACGTGCTCATCAAGCATATCGGCGGCTATCCGGGCAATTACGACTATTCTGTACGCTCGTTGCTCTACGCCAATCCGCCACAGCTCTTCGTGGCGGGACACTCGCACATTCTGAAGGTGAAGTTCGATAAGACGCTCAATATGCTGCACATCAACCCAGGGGCCGCTGGCATCCAGGGATGGCATAAGGAGCGCACACTTGTCCGTCTGACCATCGACGGCAAGGAATTCAAGGATTTAGAAGTTATAACATTAGGAAGATAAAATATGAAAAGAACAATTGTCATTACTGGTGGCGCAGGCTTTATAGGAAGCCATGTGGTGCGCCTGTTTGTGAACAAGTATCCTGAGTACCACATCATCAATTTGGATAAGCTGACGTATGCCGGCAACCTTGCAAACTTGAAGGATATCGAGGATAAGCCTAACTACGAGTTTGTGAAGATGGACATCTGCGACTTCGACGCTTTCTACAAGCTGATGCAGGATAAGAAGGTCGATGGTATCATCCACCTTGCAGCCGAGAGCCATGTGGACCGCTCAATCAAAGACCCTTTCACCTTTGCCAAGACCAACGTGATGGGTACGCTGTCGTTGCTGCAGGCTGCCAAACTCTATTGGGAGTCGCTGCCTGAGCGTTACGAGGGCAAGCGCTTCTACCACATCTCTACCGACGAGGTGTATGGCGCACTGGAGTTGACACACCCCGAGGGCATAGAGCCTCCATTCACTACGACGGCTTCTTCTGCAGAGCATCATCTGGCCTACGGTGACAAGTTCTTCCTGGAGACCACGAAGTATAATCCACACTCTCCCTACAGTGCCGCCAAGGCCAGCTCAGACCACTTCGTCCGTGCTTATCACGACACCTACGGCATGCCCGTCATCGTGACGAACTGCTCTAACAACTACGGCCCCTATCAGTTCCCAGAGAAGCTGATACCTCTCTTTATCAACAATATCCGCCACCGCAAGCCGCTGCCCGTTTACGGTAAGGGAGAGAATGTGCGCGACTGGCTGTTCGTTGAAGACCATGCCCGTGCAATCGACCTTATCTTCCATCAGGGCATGATAGCCGAGACGTATAACATCGGCGGATTCAACGAGTGGAAGAACATCGACATCATCAAGGTGGTCATCAAAACCGTTGACCGTCTGCTGGGCCGTCAGGAAGGCGAGGACATGGATCTCATTACTTTTGTCACCGACCGCGCTGGTCACGACCTGCGTTATGCTATCGACAGCTCTAAGTTGCAGAAGGAACTTGGCTGGGAGCCTTCACTCCAGTTTGAGGAAGGTATCGAGAAGACCGTCCGCTGGTATCTCGACAACCAGGAGTGGCTCGACAACGTCACCTCTGGCGACTACCAGAAATACTATGACAACATGTATAAGAACAGATAAAGCATGCTAACTTCAAGGCTAAATAAAAAGTATATTTGGCAGACATTGGGTCTCATTGCAATTGGTGTCCTGTCATTGTGTGGCGTTTCCTTATTCCATAAGGGAACCTTCCTGCCTGTTTTGTTTGTCTGGATGGGGTTCACTTTGCTTTTTTCTGCTTTTTATTTGGCTTCAATCAAGCGCATCACTGTTGTTGTTGATGGGTTGGAGACACGAAACTTGTTGTTGCCATTTTGGAAACGGTTCTATCGCTTTGCTGAGTTTGACTATGCTCAGAGCGATTATCGTAAGACAGGCGAAGTGCTCAGATTGATTAAGAACGGTGAAAGGCTGCTTAGCATAGCTTCTAATCTATACCTGAATTTCGAGGAGATAAAGCGCGCTATAGCGGTTAAGGGTAAGTCTGGCTTCTTTGTCAGAGACAATGCCGAAGTCGTATCGGAATACAACAAGGTACGCTTGTATGGGATTACAGGTTTCGGGTTATTCTTTGTGCTCATTGGTGTTGCTGTTGCTCTTTCAGATGTGATTGATGGTAGGCCTCTACGACTGGGTTCCATCATTATAGGTGTAAGTGTAATATTGCTTTTTGGAAGCTTGCTTTTCATCTATCTCTTTTCCTATAAGGAAATCAAGGTATGGCGTGGACAAGTAGAGGTGAAACGGTTGTTGTGGCCGTTTAAGGTTCGATACTATGACGTGTCCGACTTTGATGGCTCCTATGATGTGCTGGAGAAGTCAAATGGTCAGTTAGGTTCAAGAGACGAGGAATCTATTTGGCTCGTTAAGAATCATAGACTGGCAGTTTCTGTGACCGAACCGATGTACAGGAATTATGAGGAACTGAAAACTGCGTTTCAGCCTGTTCCAAGCCTGGGAAGATTGGAGTTCATGGGCTTCCAGTCATTGAAATATCATTTAGGTAAAAAAATTAATTGGAGATGAAAAAGATTCTGTTATTAGGCTCAGGCGAGCTGGGTAAGGAATTTGTGATTGCCGCCATGCGTGCCGGCCAGTATGTAATCGCCTGCGACCGTTATGACAATGCGCCTGCCATGCAGGTGGCCGACGAGCGCGAGGTGTTCTCGATGCTCGACGGCGATGCTTTGGAGGCTGTGGTGCGCAAGCATCAGCCCGACATCATTGTGCCTGAGATTGAAGCCATCCGTACTGAACGCTTGTTTAAGTTCGAGGAGGAAGGCATTCAGGTGGTGCCCTCGGCCCGTGCCGTCAACTACACCATGAACCGTCGGGCCATCCGCGACCTTGCCGCCAAGGAACTGGGGCTGCGTACGGCTAAATATTTCTATGCCAAGACCTTCGAGGAGTTCAAGGCTGCCGCCGACGAGATTGGCTTCCCCTGTGTGGTGAAACCCCTGATGTCGTCCTCAGGTCATGGCCAGAGTTATGTCCATAATGATGCTGAACTGGAAGAGGCTTTCCGTGAGGCGATGGAAGAAGGTCGTGGTGACGTGAAGGAGGTTATCATCGAGGAATTCATCGACTTTGATTCTGAGTTCACCCTGTTAACCGTGACACAGAAGAATGGCTGGCCTACGCTGTTCTGTCCGCCAATCGGGCACGTGCAGAAGGGTGGTGACTATCGTGAGTCGTGGCAGCCTTACAAAATCAGCGATGAGGCTCTGAAGCAGGCACAGCACATGGCCGACCAGGTAACGAAGGCTTTGACGGGTGCCGGCATCTGGGGCGTCGAGTTCTTCCTGACAAAGCAGGGAGAAGTGATCTTCTCGGAACTGTCGCCGCGTCCGCATGATACAGGTATGGTGACACTGGGACATACCACTAATCTTAGCGAGTTTGAGTTGCACTTCCGTGCTGTGATGGGATTGCCTATTCCCGCCATCCATCTTGAGCATGCAGGAGCATCTGCCGTCATCCTGTCGCCTAAGGAGGCTTCAACGCCTGTTGACCGTTCTTTGCTCGACTATAATCTGGAGGAAGCACTGAAGGAAGACCGAACCCGTATCCGCATTTTCGGCAAACCCGAGGCTCACAAGGGCCGCCGTATGGGTGTCGTGTTATGCTATGGTGAGGTTGGTGACGATGTCAATGCCTTGCGTGACAAGGCTAAGCGACTGGCCAAGACCGTTTTAGGAACCGAACCGTATATGCAGAAGTAGCATTTTGATGATAGACACGCTACAGTCACTGCGTTTCATCTTTGTGATGATGATCTTCATGTCGCACTTTTCCTATCACGGCATGAGTGCTTTCGATGCAGGCGGTGACTGTGGCGTTGCTTTCTTTTTTATGCTCAGCGGCTTTGCCTGTTCGTTGGGCTATGGGCAGCAATTGCGTGAGGGAACTTTCTGCTATAGCCATTTCATAAGACGTCGCCTCCGTAAACTATATCCCTTACATCTGCTTTGTCTGCTGGCCTGTGTGCTGGTGAGCCATTTACCTCTAAATCTGAAGGTGTTGCTCAATCTGTTGCTGCTTCAGAGTTGGGTGCCCGACGCAGACTGGTATTTCTCGTGCAACAGCGTCTCGTGGTTCTTGTCAAGCCTGATGTTCTGCTATCTGCTCTTTCCTTTGGCCTATCGGCATTTGTCGAAATATTTGTCGCTGGCGATAGCTGCGACTTATGTTGCAGTATATTTGCTGACACCCTACGAACGTGTAAATGCCGTGCTTTATGTGTTTCCTGCGGTGCGGTTTGTTGATTTCTATCTGGGAATGCTCCTTTGTCGATGGTATGAGCAGAAAGCACAGCCTGCTTTAGGATGGGCAGAGCCGTTGTTGGTGGTCGTCCTGCTGCTTTCACTGGCGGTCTATCCCTATGTCGATGCCAAGTTCCGTAATGCGCCCCTGTATTGGTTGGTGCTGATACCGTTTATTCTGGTTTTCGTCCAACAGCAGGGTAGCGTGTCACGCTGGTTGAGATCTAAGCCCATGCTTTTTCTGGGTTCGATATCCCTGCCAGTGTTTCTCACCCATCAGATGCTCATCGGCGGCCTACAGCATCACCTTCCCGATATGCCTGCCATAGTGATGCTCGCAATATGTGTCTTTGTCACGTTGGTGGTCAGCTGGGCTGTTCAGATAATATTTTCACGACTCTTACGTTTATAGATATACATGTTTGAAATCCGACGATATACTGAGACCGACAAGGCGGCATGGGACGCTTTCGTAGCTGCGTCGAAGAACGGCACATTTCTATTCTTCCGCGACTATATGGACTACCATTCCGACCGTTTCGAGGACTGCTCGCTGATGTTCTATCGCGAGGGACGGCTCTATGGCGTGATGCCAGCCAACCGCAAGGGCGACGTGTTCCAGACACATGCTGGACTGACCTATGGAGGACTGGTGATGGATGCCAAGACGACAGCGGCGGCTACCGTGGAGCTGTTTCGCGAACTGAACGAATACCTCAGGAAAGAGGGCTTCCGGCAAGTGTTATATAAGTGCATACCCTGGATGTACCATCAGATGGCAGCCGAGGAAGATCTCTATGCCATTGCCCGAACCTGTGATGCACGACTTCAGGAACGCGATCTCGGTACGGTTATCATCCAGCGCAATACCATCCGCTGGGAGCGCATACGTCGTCGTGCCCTGAAACGGGCACAGGAGGCAGGTATTACCGTTGAGCGCAGTGACGATTTGGCCGGATTCTGGGATGTACTCTGCGATAACCTGAAGCGAACCTACGATTCCAAACCCGTCCACACGTTGGATGAGATAGAACTGCTGCACTCGCGATTCCCTGATAACATCGTGCTATATGTAGCCAAAAAAGGCGACGACATCCTTGCTGGCATGGTGCTATATGTCAGTCAGCAGGTGGTTCGTGCACAGTATAGCTCAGCAAGTCTTTTGGGAAAGGAACTGGGGGCTATTGACATCATATACGACCGTGTAATCAACCATGATTTCCGGCACCTGCCTTATTTTGAGTTTGGTACTTCTGCACTCGGCAATACCAATATCATCAACGAATCACTGATATTCCAGAAAGAAGGCTTCGGCGGACGAGGCATTTGTTTTGATAGATACGAATGGGCACTATAAGTCATAGTGCCCATTAGAAATAAAGATGTTTCTTTTACTTTACTCTGGCAACAGCAAAATGGTGGCCGAGCGGGCTGCCTGAGCACCCATAACGAGCACCTGAGCGATGTCGGCAGTCTTTGATGGACCGCTGATGAAGGTGCCGTAGCCGTATTCGTCGAACTTATCGACGCCGCTTTTGACATCGTGCTGGGCAATGCGCTGGTATGCCTCATGCATGTTGTTTACAATTTGCGATTTAGGCAGCAGGATAATGAGGTTCTCGGAGATGAAACAGACGGCTTTCTCCTTCATCTGCTGAGGTATCCAAACGCAGGCATTCTCGGCGACACCGAACATGCCGCGTACTACACCAACGTCGGTGCCGTTTAAGTCGCGTGCACGACCTACCTCGTCGGGATTGCGCGTGGCAATGGTAATCTCCGGCAGGTTCGAAGCTATTTCCTTGGCATCAGGATACAACTCGCGGATAAGTGTATTAATGTCGCGTCCAGGTTCCACCTCAATAGCATTTCCTCCCACGCTCTTGGTCATGTTCATAAACTGCAGAAGCGGGTCTGGATAGGTGATGGCCTTGATGTCGCTCAGATCGGGCATGTCAAACTTCTCGTGCACGTTCGCACGATACTTATTTAATATATCTTCTTTACTTGCCATAACTTCTATTTTTCAATTCTTTAATCCTTCAATTCTTTTATCTGCTCGTGGAACGGCTTCTTGGGGAATTTCATCATATCGTGGCCTTCAGCCCACGGGTTCAGCCCGCAGTTTATGATGGGCGAGGGGATGAGGTTGGCCCAGTGTGCCATACCAGTGCCGAAGTTATAGAGACCGGGTGAACCATAGAGCATTGACATGGCGCGGCACATCAGCTTCTTCTGCGGGTTGGCAGTGCCGAACTGGTCGAGTTGTTGGCGCCAAAGGTAGATCTGGTCACCGAGATTCACCTTGACGGGACACACCGACTGACATGAGTTACAGAGCGAACAGGCTGATACGTTTCCGCTGTGTGCCTGTGGGTCACGCAGCATACCGAGGTTGATGCCGATGGGACCGGGAATGAAATAGCTGTACGAGTAGCCTCCAGAACGACGGTAAACAGGACAAGTGTTCATGCACGAGCCACAGCGGATGCACTTCAGCGACTCCCAGTGCTCTGGGTTGGCAATCCACTCGCTTCGGCCGTTGTCCACCAGTATGATGTGCATGTGATGGGCTGTCGGACGGGCTTTGCGGAAGTGGGATGTGAAGGTGGTTGTTGGCTGTCCCGTTCCGGCACGGCACAGCATGCGCTGGAATACTGCCAGACACTCGTAGTTGGGAATGACCTTCTCTAATCCCAGAGCGGCAATATGCAGGCGTGGACATGATGTGGACATATCTGCATTGCCCTCGTTGGTGCATACTACAATGTCGCCAGTCTCGGCGATGCCGAAGTTGGCGCCTGTCATTCCTGCATCAGCGGTCAGGAACTCGTTGCGCAAGCTAAGGCGTGCCCGATATGTCAGGTACGTGGGGTCGTGGTTGCCCTTCTCCTTCGAGATGCCTTTCTCCTCGAATAGCTCACCCACATCGTCGTGGTTCAGGTGAATGGCAGGCATGACGATATGTGATGGCTTCTGGCCTTTCAACTGGATGATGCGCTCGCCGAGGTCGGTCTCGACTACCTCGATGCCCTTGCTCTCTAAGTAAGGGTTCATCTCGCACTCCTCGGTAAGCATCGACTTAGATTTCACCATCTTCTTTACGCCGTGGTTCTTCAATATGCCATAGACGATTTCGTTGAACTCCTCGGCATCCTTCGCCCAGTGAACCTCCACTCCGTTTTTCTCGGCATTGGTGGCAAATTGGTCGAGATACTCATCCAGGTGGGTGATGGTATGGCGCTTGATGGCTGAGGCCTTCTCGCGCAACTGCTCCCACTCATCCAATCCGTATGCCATGTTGTCGCGCTTGGTGCGCACTGCCCAGAACGTGGCGTCGTGCCAGTGGGCATATTGCTGGTTCTTTAAGAACTGCTTGGCTGCTTTGCTATGTGTTGTACTCATCTTGTCTATTTACGATTTGACAATTTACTATTTATTTTTTTTTCATTATGATATTTGACTATTTACGACTCACAAAAAATACAATTATCCAAATCGTAAATGAATTGTAATTCGTAAATCGTCAAATAGTAAAACCTTAGAGCCCTGCAGCCAGAATCTCGACAACGTGTTTGAACTTGATATCTAAGCCCTGCTTTTTGGCTACACCGGCCATGTGCATCAGACAAGAACAGTCTGGCCCGGTGATGTATTCAGCACCCGTCTGCATGTGGCGCTCTACCTTGTCCTTACCCATCTGGGCACAGACGGCCGTTTCCTCTACAGAGAACATTCCTCCGAAACCACAGCACTCGTCGTGGCGCTTAGGTTCTACTACGTCGATGCCGTCAACGAGCTGTAGAAGGTCCTTGATCTTGTTGAATGGTGCTACATGCTCTTCGCTGGGAGATGATAATCCCAGTTCTCTCACTCCGTGACAAGAGTTGTGCAGGCTGACCTTATGCGGGAACGTGCCTAGACGGCGGTCCACCTTCACTACGTCATGCAGAAACTCTACTACGTCCATGCATTTCTTCGCCGTCTCGCATTCGTGCGCCTCGGTTCTCTTTGCCGTCTCGCTCTCGTGCGCCTCAGTCTCGTAGGTGGCGGTTTTTCCGCCACTCAGCAGTCTCGGATAGTTGATCTTCACGAAAGCTGTACAGCTGACGCTGGGTGCCACGACATAGTCGAACTCCTTGAACTTCTCCTCAAACTTCTCGGCCAAGGGGATGGCCTGTTTCTCAAAACCAGCATTGGCCATAGGCTGTCCACAACAGGTCTGTTTCTCAGGATACGTCACGTCTATGCCCAGATGCTTCAACAATTTGTACGTTGCCACGCCAACCTCAGGATATACGGCGTCAACGTAACAGGGAATAAATAGTCCTACTTTCATAGTTAAGCCCACCCAAGCCCTCCACAAGGGAGGGATGTTTAATTACATATTGGGTGCTCCATATTTTATTGTTAAACTTTTTTTTGTTTTTTCTATTGTTTGTCCACCACTTTGTCTATTCAGACATTCCTCCCTTGGGGAGGACTTCTGTGGGCTGTTAAATAACGTGCAGCCCAAGGAATACCATCAGGCCATTCATGAGAATCCAGAAGATGGCGAACGGCATCGTCTTGCGCATGATGTCACCATCTTGGCCCTCCATGTCACAGGCTGCTGTAGCAATGGCAATGGACTGCGGCGATAGCAGTTTTCCGCCCTCAGAACCGGCACAGTTGGCGGCTGCGAGCCAGTTGGTCTCGTTTCCGCTGACACCGAAGAACGTGCCCTGGTTTACCAGACCTAGGTCACTGGCGGCTGTAGCCTGCAGCTTGCCGAACAGGATGTTTGCATTGGTTGCCGAGCCCGTAACGAAGGTGCCGATAGAACCGATAAGTGGGGCGAAGAACGGGAAGGCAGCACCCGTCAGCAGCACGAGGCCCTTGGCTATGTCGTTCGTCATACCTGTGTTGTTCATGAGCATGGCCATAGCCACCAGACAACAGATAGTGACCACCGTCTTCTGCAGGTTCAGCGTGGTCTTGGCCAGCAGCTTCATCAGTTTGCCGAAGCTCATACCCTGAATCAGACCGCCGATGACGGCACCGAGGAAAATCATCAGACCGGCATTCGACAGCCAGCCGAACTTAAAGGTGTTGCCTGTGACGGGCAGGTCGAATTTGCTGACCAGCGTACTGTTCAATAACTCGTTGATGGGAGGAACAATCTTGCTAGAAATCAGAATGAAGAAGATGATGAGGCCATAGACACTCCAGGCTTTCAAGGTCTTCGCCAGTCCGAACTTCTTCTTCTCTACAATCACCTCGTCGGCAGGATTCTCGTCGTGGATGAAGAGCTTGTTGTAAATGAGCATGGCGATGATGGCTGCCACGGAACCAAGGATGGCGGGCGTCTCCGGACCGATGAAATGGGCACAGCAGAACTGCACGATGATGGAGAATGTACCCACGAAGAGTGCGATGGTGAGGTTCTTAAGAATCTTCGTGCGGTCGGTCATCATCAAGATGAGGAACGGCGTGATGAAGAACATCAGCGAGAGCTGTAATATAATAAATGTGGCAACCTCGCACAGCTCCTCGGGGGTGGCAACACCGCTGGCTGCGACCTGATTAGCCAGTGTCGTGGCAGGCAGACCAACGGCACCGAAGCCTACGGCAACGGTATTGGCCACCAGACAGATGACGGCTGAGAACATCGGCTTGAAGCCTAGTCCGATGAGGATGGCGGCAGGAATGGCCACAGCCGTTCCAAAACCGGCCATGCCTTCCAGCACACCGCCGAGGCCCCATGTCAGCAGAAGCACTAGCAGGCCCTTGTCGGAGGTCATCTGGATGAACTGCGTCTTGATAGTTTCAATCTCCTTTGTTTCGCAGAGGATGTTGTAGCTGAAAATGGCGCAGATAATAATCAGAATGATTGGGAAACATGCCTTGAGGAGGCCTTCAATTACCGACCACAGTGTGATGCCATAGATGGAGGCATCTGCATACTTCTCAGGCACTATGCCCATTGCAGGGGTTGCAAACAGGGCCAGGATGATTGTCACTATGAGTGTGATGATAGCACTCTTATAACCAGACACTTTAAAGCCCATCATCAAAACAATGAGCAACAGAATAGGAATAACAGATACTAATGCTGACATAGATTTTTAGTTTTAAGATAGGTGTATTATTATAATATGCTTGCAAATATACACAAAAAATTGGAATAATCACATTTCTCTTTGAAGAAAATGAAAAGATTTTCAAAATTTATTGTATCTTTGCCTCAAAATCTGATTAAGCTATGAATACAACTAAAAATCCTACACCGCAGGCTTATGCGGATTTCTTGAGTGCTATCCGTGAGTTTGTTCCCTCAGATCGTATCTACACCGACGAACTTCGTACGTTAGGGTGGGGAACGGATGCTAGTTTCTACCGCGAGATTCCAAAGGTCGTTGTCCGTAGTGATGGTGAGCAGGAATTGGCTGGTATTGTTCAGGCATGTCGTAAACACGGTCTGCCATTTACGTTTCGTGCTGCTGGTACGTCGCTCTCTGGACAGAGTTTGAGCAATTCCGTACTCATTGTGGCTGGCAAACATTGGGAAAAGTATGAATTGGGTGAGCGTCAGGAAACCATCCGTTTGCAACCTGGTATCATTGGTGCTAAGGTGAACGAAATCCTTAAGCCTTTTGGTCGTGTATTTCCTCCCGACCCAGCTAGTATCGGAAGTGCTATGGTAGGTGGTATCGTATGCAATAATGCTTCAGGCATGAACTGTGGCGTGCATGCCAATAGTGACCGCATGCTGCTGTCTGCCCGCATCGTATTAACTGACGGAACAGTGGTTGATACTGGTAGCGAAGAAAGTAAGGCGGCATTTCGTAAGTCGCATCCAGAGTTCATCCAGAAGATTGAAGCACTGCGCGATCGTGTTCGTGCCGACAAGGAACTGACAGAGCGCATCCTCAAGAAGTATAGCATCAAGAATGTTACGGGATTGAACATACGCCCTTTGGTGGCCTATGACGACCCGTTTGATATTATGGCACATGTAATGGTGGGCTCGGAGGGTACTCTGGCATTCCTTTCTGAAGTTACGATGAAGACCTTGCGCGACTATCCGTTCAAGGCATCGGCTATGGTTTATTTCCTTACCATGCGTGAGAGTTGTGAAGCTGTTGTCGCCATGAAGAAACTGAAGGCTGGCGACGAAGACCTCACTATGAGTGCCGAGCAGTTGGTGGTGAAAAGCGCCGAGATGCTGGACTACAAGTCGCTGAGCAGCGTCGACGACCCCGTATTCCTGCAATATAAAAAAGATGTGGATGCTGGCAAGATTGCTGGTGTGGAGCCAGGAGACTACCATAACCTGACAGCTATCCTGACGGAGACAAAGGGCATCACCCACGAGCAACTGTTGGAGAAAATCAATCAGATACAGCAGTGCCTTGGCCAGTTCAGTCTTTATATTCCCGTTGAATTTACTGAAGATCCGAAGGTGTATGGCAAATACTGGGCCATCCGCTCGGGCATCTTCCCCAGTGTGGGTGGCACACGTCCCGTCGGCACTTCGTGTCTTATCGAGGACGTCGCCTTCCCAATTGAAAGTCTGCCCGAGGCTACTGTGAAGTTGCAGAAAATGATTGCCGACCATGGCTACGATGATGCCTGCATCTATGGACATGCCTTCGAGGGTAACTATCACTTCATCCTGAACCAGAGCTTTGCCGACGAGCACGAGGTGGCGCGCTATGCAGAGATGATGCGTGATGTGGCCAAGCTGGTGGTCGAAGGCTACGACGGCTCGCTGAAGGCCGAGCACGGCACGGGCCGTAACATGGCTCCGTTCGTGAAGTACGAATGGGGTGACAAGGCTTACGAGGTAATGTGTGAGTTGAAGCGTATTTTCGACCCCGAGAATCTGCTGAACCAGGGCGTTATCTTCAACGACGATCCCGACTGCTTCATCAAGTGCCTGAAGCCGCTTCCTGTGTTAGACTTCGATTTCAACAGCGTACCTGACGGTGGTCACTATCTGATGGATCCCAGTCTTTCGACGGCCAAGGAGACCATAGAACAGGTAAAACGAGCCAATAAGTGTATCGAGTGTGGCTTCTGCGAGGTCAACTGTATGTCGTGCGGACTGACGCTGTCGTCCAGAATGCGTATTGCCGTACAGCGCGAGATTTGCGAATTGCAGAAAATCGCCGCCGCTTCCAGTGACCCTGCCGCTGCCCAAGCTGCTGCCGAGCGTGCCGCCTTACTGAAGCAGCAGTATAAATACTATGGTGACCAGACGTGTGCTACTGACGGTCTCTGTTCTACTTCATGCCCGATGAAGATTAATACTGGCGAGTTGACACACCTCATACGCCAGATGGATATGAATAATAATAAGGTGGGCTACAAAGTGGGCGAGTTTGCCGCCAACCACATGGCTGGTATCAAGCAGGGACTGCGCGTGGTACTCGACGTGGCACATCTTGGTCATGTTACTCTCGGTTCGTCGCTCATGACCAGCGTCTGCCGTGGTATGAATAAGATGGGCTTGCCGCTCTGGACAACGGCCATGCCTAAGAAGCACCGCCAGCCCAAACCCAGCGACCTCACTCAGTTCATCATCGAGAAGAGCCTACACCCAACTCCTCCCCAAGGGAATGGAGTGCAAGGCACATCGAATGACCCCTCCCTTGGGGAGGGGCAGGGGTGGGCTCCCAAGGTTGTCTATTTCCCCAGTTGCATCAACCAGACCATGGGACAGTCGAAGTTCCACGGCAAGAAGCACGACCTGGTCGACGAGGTCATCCAGCTATGTGCAAAGGCTGGCTACGAGGTCATCTTCCCCAAGGGCATGGAAAAAATGTGCTGCGGACAGATATGGGAGTCGAAGGGCATGCTTGACATCGCAGACCGCAAGAGTGCAGAGTTGGAGGCTGCACTTTGGGAGGCTTCCGAACAGAGCAAGTATCCCGTGCTCTGTGCCCAGAGTCCTTGTCTGCACCGTATGCGTAAAGTCATGCATAAGATGAAACTCTACGAGCCTGCCGAGTTCATTATGAAATATCTCGTGCCGCACCTCGACTTCCATCCCATCGACCGTCACATCGCCCTGCACCTGACCTGCTCGACACGTCAGATGGGTGTGGCCGACGACCTGATCAAGTTGGCTAAGATGTGTTCCAACCATGTCTATCTGCCAGAAGGTGTGGGCTGCTGCGGTTTCGCTGGCGACCGTGGCTTCACCTTCCCAGAACTCAACAAGTACGGACTGCGCAAGCTTCGCCCGCAGATAGAGGCTAACCACATCGAGGTTGGCTACTCCAATAGCCGCACGTGCGAGATAGGACTTGAAACGAACACGGGCATCCCGTACATGAACATTGTCTATCTGGTACACGAGTGTACGACGGCCAAGAAATAATCCCGTCGCATATTTATGCACTCCCGCTTCGGACGTAGCTGAGCATGACTCAGCACGAAGCAAAGGAGGGGTTTGCCCGAAGCAACCCCCTCCTTTGCTTCGTCCAAACTCGGAACGCGTGTTTTGGTGTATATTTTTCCACAGGCATGAATAAGTATCCAATTTTAAATGCGCTCATCGAGTTTTTTCACTGTTTTGCGCAACTCCTAACTGAATTGCCTGGAAACACCTTCTGCAAAGGTGTTTCAGTTGGTTAGGAGCTCATGAACTCCTAACCAACACCTAACTGACTCCTCACCAACTCCTAACCGGTTTTGTAAAAATGTATTTTATAATTATTCGTGCAGAAGGTTACAAGTTTGGTTAGGAGTCGGTTAGGAGTCGGTTAGGGGATGAGACTACTCCTAACTCCTCAAATCCCCTTTGGGCATAGGCATCTTGAGCGTTTAGGTTAGGAGTTAACCGAAAACATCAGCCTACTACATTAAAACAGCATCCGCAGCAGAATTGTGATGCTGATTAGAAAAATTCTGATGGTCAGAATTCCAAAAATCAGCATCACAATTTTCCTAATCAGCCTCATCGCCGATGGCACGGTAGGAATACCATTCCAATCACAAACGCCTCTATATATTGCTAATTAAAATTTTTTGCCTACACCCGCGACACCCACAACACCCGCTCTGGGTGTCGCGGGTGTAGGGCGTTTTTCTAATTCACAATCTATATAGATGTATAGCTAAACGCTTTTTTATCTCACACTTCTTACACTTCCCACACTGACAGCCAGTGTAGGAAGTGTAAGATGTGTGGGTTGTTTTTTTGATTCACAAATCATTGGTAGCATGAGGGTATATAACTATTTCACCACGACCTTAAGCGTTGCTTGAGCCCGTTCGCGCTCGATAACGCATGTGCAATCTCTGCTTTATGATCACTTAATCACGACCTTCACGCTCCTATCGCCTATCTTGATGATAGCCACGCTACCTGCTGGGAGATTGGTGTTGACTTGTGCCTGCCCATTACTGCTGACAGCTGTGCCAGTCTCCGTGCCATTGATGCCGTAGACGCGCACCTGCTGGCTGTCATCCAAATCTAGGAAGTCAGCATGTCTCACTCTCCAGTAATAGCCTTTTGATTCATTGGAGAAGTAAAAAACTATTGATTGACCTGTGCGACTTTTGCGTTTTTTTGCATGACAATTGTAAATGAAGACTTGTCATCTAACGTTCCGTCAACCCTAACCGTCAATTCATCTGCATTCGGATTCGTGAATC
The DNA here is from genome assembly GCA_946186115.1 of uncultured Prevotella sp. Classification (GTDB taxonomy): domain Bacteria; phylum Bacteroidota; class Bacteroidia; order Bacteroidales; family Bacteroidaceae; genus Prevotella. The sequence goes on from CAMHLV010000027.1 coordinate 33,263, forward strand.
TTGATAACAGGGTATAAACAAACATCGGTTCGTTTGTGTCAGCATAATACGTATATACTTTCCCGTTGGTTATGCGATAAGCTGTCTCCATAGAATGAAATCCATCGCAAGTTCCGTCAGCATAAAACTCAGCACTTGCACCCTTATAAAAACCTGAATGACTGCCTGTGATTTCCTTAATATCCCAGAAACAATTTTTGTCAACGAGAATTTCCTTAGTGAAATGTATTGAGTTGTCATTCTCTTCATCATCACTGCCACAAGCTGACATTAAAGATAAAGCCAGCAGCATAATCATATAACTCCAAAATTTCATTGTCTTCATAGGTCTATTTGATATATTTGTGTTTGTTCTTGATAAATACTCCCGTTCTTGGTTCGGAATTTAGCTTCATTCCGTCAAGGCTATAATAAGTATCAACCTCATCTTTATCATTTTTTATAGCCCTTACTTCCGATGGTTGGTCTTTGGCAAAAGCAATTGTTCCTTTCCCATTCATCGTTTCCAATGTCATCATGGAACCGTCAAATGATAGAATCCTATATCTTAACGCATAATGAGTCCCCCAAAGATATATGTGAAGTATATTGTTCTTAGAAATAAAATAGTCTCGCATACCAGCATACAACCAATATTCGCCATATTCACCAGTTAAGCCATACTCTCCAGTTTGCTCATTATACTTTCGTATAGGATAGTTTTTATCACAATAATAGGCAACTCCAAGTGAATCGTCATTTACTTTGATGTTTGGTTCATCATAGAACAGCAATGCCTCTGGAGTCTGCCTTGAATAGTCAGGGTCATTATCATACTTTTTGTAGGATGTAAATTCGCCAATCTTAGAGACTTGTGTCCACACCCCAAATAGATCCGTCTCATTAATGTCTACATCCTGAGCAAAGCTCGACATGGACGTTACCAAAAACGCTACAAACAAATTAAACCTTTTCATTTTTTCTTATCTGTTTATAATTATTTTTCAGATACAATAAAACGTGAGCAATTACTACGCTTATGTTCACTTGGTATCGCCAAACACCATCACCACTTAAACGAGTAAAGGCCCACGCCATCAAGCGCGAACCGTCAACTATACTCTCGTGGTTACTAAATTTTGGCGATTTTAGTGAACAAGATTCAGCGGACGCTTCAACGTATATGTCCCATTTTATTTCTTTCTCAGCCCATAGGCATCTGCAGTTTTAGAGGGTTAGACAAAATTGATTACACAATAGCACCAGCGTGCAAATCTTCAATCGGGAAGATCAAATCCCAGTTCTTCCCCCACACGATATTTCCGTTCTCTATGGTGAAACGGCTAAACTTGCGGGGGTCAAGATACTTGTTGTATTGTGGATGTGGATGGCGACGGATAAAGTCACCAACGTCAATAGTTTGCTTTGTATTATCGCTGAATGTCAGGCTGACGGTCAAGTTGCCCGCACTTTCCGCATTAACGATATATATATTGTCCATCTTGTAACCTCCTTATAATTTCTTCTTTATACTCGTACTGCGTACACTCTGCTTCAAGACAAAGAAAAACCGAAATATTCAAATATCTTTGGCATATCTGTTTTGTTTGCTGCAAAGATACGAAAAAATCCTGAGACTCCAAAGGAATCGCAGGAAATTTGTTTTTTTTTGTGGGAGGGTATTTTGTTCTTGCGTTGCATGCGACCCGAAGGCCGTAGGATCTTTGTTGTCTTATGTTGTCTTAGTTGTTGTCAACAGCACCCTCAGCCCATAGGCATTTCGTTGTTTAGAGGGTTCGACAATTTAGTCCCAGTTCCTGTTTCTGATGATGTTGAAGGCATTCATCAGTTCTGAGCTCAGGCGGCTGGCGAAGGCGCAGTCCATACTCATCGAACCTTTGACGATGTCATGCACGTCGTCTCTGCAGTAGTAATAGCGCGTCTCGCCGTCAGGATTCTTCTCAAAGAAGAACTTGAGGTCACCGTTCTCGTCGAACAAGAATTCCTGATAATGCTCTGCGGCGGCAACGTTGAATTTGCGGGTGATAAAGAACGGACGGTGCAGTGGCATTCCTGCCTCTTCGTCGTAAGCCACGCGATAATAATAGGTGATTACCTCTTTTGTCGGCCCCGTTCCTGCCTCGTTATAGTTACTGCTAAACACCGTCTTGTTGGGAGGAAGTCCCTCGCGCTCCATTTTGTCGAGGCCATCTATTTCCTTTTTGGCTTCGGCATACAGCTTGCGGATGTCGGCCACGTCTTTCTTGGTTTCAGGCGATGTCTGTGCCTGTGCTGACAACACAAACGTCATCATCAGTACGTAAATCAATAAAAAACTCTTTTTCATAACGATATGTTTTAATGCTTCATAGAGCATGTTTCTGTTTCTTGATCAGGGCAGCACGCAGGGTAGGGCAGACAACTGGTAGTAAAGGGTGCGGGCCAGTCGCTCGTGCCCTTTGTCGTTGGGATGCAGACGGTCTGTGTCTGCATCTTTGAAATATGGTGTGTATTCGTCCATCATAGGGTAGAGCCCGCAGACGCTATTTAGGTCAATGACGGGGACAGCCCAAATGTTGCCGGCATCCTTCACAGCCTGAATATACTCTTCTATATAAATACCACACTGGTTAGTATAGTCCTCGGTAATTTGCCAGTTTTTGTCACTGCGATGGAACTGGGCGCGGTGGATGGGCGTCAATAGTACAATCTGCTTGCCGGGAAACATGCGCTTTACCTTGTCTAAAGCGATGTTGATGCGGCCGCGATAGGTTTCGGGATCCATTTTCATGTAGCGGCGCTGGCGGTTTACTAATTTCTTGGGCTCTCCATGGCCGTACATCACCTGCTCGTCTTTCACGTCGTACCATTCGCCAATAGGTACTCCATTGTTGTAGTCATTGGTGCCTATAAAAATAAGAATGGCATCTACAGAATCTCCATGCTCCTCAAGCAGCTTGTCTGCTTGTCTAGGTATGTCGTTCCATTGACGGCCGCTGACGGCATAGACGTAGGGCGTTATGCCAAGCCACTCTTGCAGGTAGTTCCAATATTTCTGCTTCGAGCCGTCATTTTTCGGATCTGTTATTGAATCACCAAAATATGCCACGCGCTTTTGCATCCATGGATGGGAATACTGCACCGCTGTGGCAAAGAGTTCTCCTGTTGTAGCTTGCTTTTGAGCTATTGATGGCTGCTGAGCATAAGCGGCCCCACATAACAGGGCCGCCAGAATGAAAGAAATAGTTCTTCTGTTCACTTCTCTTTTTCTATATTCTATTTATTAGTATTCCATGACAGCGGGCAACTCCTTGGCCTGGTCAATCATCTTCTGTACCTCTGCAACGGCAGGTACACGATTTGTCAGGTTCTTCACGGCATTAACTTCTTCCAGTTTTGCCTGCAGGTTCTCTGCTACACGGTGCTTCAGTTCCTTTACAGTGTCAACACCAGAAGCCTCTAATAATTCTGCAAACTGTGGACCTACGCCATTGATGCGATACAAATCACAGTGGTTGGCCCATTTTAGAATAAGTTTCGGGCTGATTTCAGTAGCCTCTGCCAATGCCTTGCGGCCTGCGGGTTTTGCACATTTCTCTAACAGTTCTGCATCGGTCTTAATGCCTGCAGCAATCAATTTCTCGGCATAAACCTCGCCTACACCTTCAATGTCAATTACTTTGTAAGTCATATTCGATTAGATTTTAGTTATTTTGCAGAAAAGTGCTCTTTGCACACTGCAAGTGCAAATATACGACTTTTTGTTGAGTTGACAATGTTTTTATTCTTTTTTAATACAAAAGATGTGTCTTTGGCAGAAATAAATGTGTATCTTTGCCCCATCTTATTATAAAAGAAAGGATAAATTATGAATTATAACGAATTGGATTTTCAGGGAATCTCTGCCGAAAGGCAGTGGGACGTGTCAGCAGCATTTCCTGTGCTGATGCGTAAAGTGTATGTGTGGATGACTTTAGCTTTGGTCATTACTGGTTTTACAGCCTACGGTGTGGCCAACAGCCCTGGTATTCTGCAGGCTATCTACAGTAATTCCATACTTATGTGGGGACTAATTATTGCTGAGTTTGCCTTGGTTATCGGTGTCAGCGCAGCAATAAACCGCCTGTCGTTAACCACGGCTACTATTATGTTTATTTTGTATTCGGTTATTAATGGAGCGCTATTGTCATCCATTTTTGTGATATATACGGCGTCTTCCATTGCTACCGTGTTCTTTATTACCGCCGGCACTTTTGGCGCAATGGCTTTGATAGGTTATACCACAAAGACCGATCTCTCGTCAATGGGAAAGATTCTTTTCATGGCGCTGATAGGATTGGTTATTGCAACATTGGTCAATCTGTTTATCAAGAGTTCTGGGTTTACGCTCATACTCAGTTATGTAGGTGTACTTATCTTCGTTGGTTTGACCGCTTATGATTCTCAGAAGATAAAGCAGATGTTGCTTCAGGCTCCAGATGCGGGTGAGGGGGCACAGAAAATTGCTTTGCTCGGTGCTTTGACACTCTATCTTGATTTTATAAATCTATTCCTTTATCTGCTTCGCATTTTTGGAAAGAGAGAGTAATTATTATATATAAATAGTGTATACAAGTTTTCGTATTGTCAAAGAATGCGAAAACTTTTTGTTTTTCAGGTAAAAAAGTTCTCAAAAAGTTTGGCGGTTCAAAAAAAAGCCGTACCTTTGCATCCGCTTTCGCTCAGAAACGGGCGGAGGCCAAAAGAAAGAGTTCTTTGAGAGACTTACATAGACAGAGAAGAAAGTAGTACAAGAAGCGAGTATATATAATAATATGTATACTTGGGTATGACAAGAGAACCGTCAACTTCAACAATACTACCGGATGAGCGTTCTGAGACAGAGACAGAGACGACCATACGTGGCTTCCTCCGGCCAGCTGCCGTTCCGGGCTTTCCCGGGCAGCGCACGGCTGTGTTGAGGTCTTGTATTGTGAGTCCAAGATATTTTTACAATGTAGAGTTTGATCCTGGCTCAGGATGAACGCTAGCTACAGGCTTAACACATGCAAGTCGAGGGGCAGCATGATCTGTGCTTGCACAGTTTGATGGCGACCGGCGCACGGGTGAGTAACGCGTATCCAACCTTCCCCTTAGTAGGGCATAGCCCGGCGAAAGTCGGATTAATACCCTATGTTTTCCGATGAGGACATCTGAGCTGGAATAAAGATTTATCGCTAAGGGATGGGGATGCGTCTGATTAGGTAGTCGGCGGGGTAACGGCCCACCGAGCCATCGATCAGTAGGGGTTCTGAGAGGAAGGTCCCCCACACTGGTACTGAGACACGGACCAGACTCCTACGGGAGGCAGCAGTGAGGAATATTGGTCAATGGGCGCAAGCCTGAACCAGCCAAGTAGCGTGCAGGACGACTGCCCTATGGGTTGTAAACTGCTTTTATACGGGAATAAAGTGTGCCACGTGTGGTGTTTTGTATGTACCGTATGAATAAGGACCGGCTAATTCCGTGCCAGCAGCCGCGGTAATACGGAAGGTCCGGGCGTTATCCGGATTTATTGGGTTTAAAGGGAGCGCAGGCCGGTGCTTAAGCGTGACGTGAAATGTAGCCGCTCAACGGCTGACGTGCGTCGCGAACTGGGTGCCTTGAGTGAGTACGACGTGTACGGAATTCGTGGTGTAGCGGTGAAATGCTTAGATATCACGAAGAACCCCGATTGC
>CAMHLV010000028.1 GCA_946186115.1 uncultured Prevotella sp.
ACCCAAGACCCCAACATTAAAAGTGTTGTGCTCTACCAACTGAGCTAGCGGATCTACCTAAAAGTGATTTCCAAAGAAATCGGCTGCAAAGGTACGATGATTTTTTGAAACGGCCAAATTTATTGGAATTTTTTTTCTGAACTCATGCATTTAATCACTAGGAGATATATGGCATTTTGCTTGTTTATTCACACCTCGTTACCTATATATAAGATAATGACGCTTGAAAATGATAAGAAAAACAAGTTTTCCTTTTGCATTTTGCTTGCTAATTCGTACCTTTGCAGGCTGAAAGGTGACAATATGGCTTGCATATTACATATAGAGACAAGTACGAACATATGTTCTGTGGCAGTGTCGGAAGACGGACAGTGTATTTATGAACATGTAGAACGGGGCGAGCACGGAGCTGGTGCCGAGAGTTTGGGAACAATGGTTGACGAGGCTATGTCGTTTACCGATAGTCATGCTATACCCTTTGATGCCGTTAGCGTGAGCAGTGGACCTGGTTCATACACGGGATTGCGCATTGGAGTCTCGATGGCCAAAGGCATCTGTTTCGGTAGCGACTTAAAGCTCATTGCTGTGCCTACATTGGAACTTATGTGTGTGCCTGTATTGCTTGGCAAGACATCACTTCGTATTGACGAGCCAGGAGATGCACTGTTATGTCCGATGCTTGATGCACGACGCATGGAGGTCTATGCAGCCCTATATGACTGGAGTCTGAAGGAGGTGCGACCTATTTCTGCCGATGTAGTGACTGCCGATACCTATCGAAAGTGGCTGGACGAGCGTCCTGTGTATTTCTTCGGCAATGGAGCAGGCAAGTGCATGGATGTCATCAATCATCCCAATGCCCACTACATAGATGGTGTAGAACCACTGGCAAAGTGGATGCAGCCACTGGCAGAGAAACGTTTCCTTACAGAACAATTTGAGGATGTGGCTTATTTCGTTCCTTTCTATCTAAAGGATTTTGTGGCTATTAAACCAAAGAAATTACTCTAACTCATATATGAATATAAAAGGTTTAGACTATAACACACAGCGCGAAAAGTTGGTGATGCCCGAATATGGGCGTGAGATTCAGAAAATGGTGGATTTGGCTATCAGCTTGCCAACCAAGGAAGAGCGCAACCTGTGCGCACAGTCTATCATACACCATATGGAGGCCAAGAACCTCCAAGTGCGCACATCGCCTGATTACGAGCAGACACTGTGGGACCATCTGTACTTGATGAGTCACAAGCAGTTGGATATTGACTGGCCATTCGATGTTGACGAGGCAGAGAAGATTCAAGCCAAGCCTCAGCCAATGACTCCGCCACATGATGACGGGCGGTATTATTCACGTCATTACGGTAAGTTGATGCAACAGGTTTTCGAGAAGCTGAAGAGTATGCCTGAAGGTGCAGAGCGTGATGAGCTGGTTCGTCAGACGGCCAATCAGATGAAGCGTAATCTGACAGCCTGGGGGCACGGTGCTATGGATGATGAGAGGATAGCCGATGATTTGGCTAGATTCACTGACGGGATAATACAGATTGATCTCTCGACATTTAGGTTTGAGCAGATGCCAAAGCCTACAGAAAGTAAGCGTAACAAGAAGAAAAAATAAACAGAGAAGAATGGCATCTTTCAGAATAGAGGGTGGTCACCTGCTTAGAGGCACCATTACTCCTCAGGGAGCAAAGAATGAAGCTCTGCAAGTGATATGTGCATCACTGTTGACCAGCGACAGGGTTACTATCTACAATGTCCCTGACATACGGGATGTCAACAACTTGATACTGCTGCTCAAGGAGATAGGAGTGAAGGTCTGCAGAGAGTCGGGTGCAGTGACATTTCAAGCTGACTCTCTCAATATGCAATATCTTCAGAGCGATGAGTTCGTCAGTAAGTGTGCTGCTCTGCGCGGCAGCGTGCTTATGATAGGACCGCTGCTGGCCCGTATGGGAAAGGCTGTCATTACTAAGCCCGGGGGTGACAAGATAGGGCGTCGCAGGCTTGATACTCACTTTCTCGGTTTCAAGAATCTTGGAGCGCGGTTCCGTCATATTGAAGAGCGTAACGTCTATGAGATAGGTGCCCGCAAGCTGAAGGGTACATATATGCTGCTCGACGAGGCTTCGGTGACGGGAACGGCAAATATCATTATGGCTGCCGTATTTGCTGAGGGTACCACTACAATATATAATGCTGCCTGCGAACCGTATATCCAGCAGCTGTGTCACATGCTTAACCGCATGGGTGCAAGTATCACGGGTATAGGTAGCAACCTGCTGACTATTGAGGGCGTGAAAAGCCTGCATGGTACTGAGCATACTCTTTTGCCAGACATGATTGAGGTAGGATCGTTTATAGGAATGGCAGCGGTTTGCGGCGATGGAGTGCGTATCAAGAATGTCTCGATGAAGAATCTTGGCATTATCCCTGATGCTTTCAGAAGGTTGGGAGTCAAGATTGAGGTTGACGGGGATGACTTGTTTGTCCCCAGGCAGAAGCATTATGTTGTTGACTCCTTCATTGACGGTACTATTATGACTCTGGCTGATGCCCCCTGGCCCGGATTGACCCCCGACTTGCTCAGTGTACTTATAGTGGTTGCCACCCAGGCACGAGGCTCTGTGCTCTTCCATCAGAAGATGTTTGAGAGTCGTTTGTTCTTTGTTGACAAGCTTATCGATATGGGTGCTCAGATTATACTGTGTGATCCTCATCGCGCCGTAGTGGTAGGCCACGATCGCAAAATGACACTTAGGGCACAGCGCATGTCGAGTCCTGATATCCGTGCTGGTATAGCCTTGTTGATAGCTGCCATGAGTGCTAACGGCACTAGTCTCATCAGTAATATTGAGCAAATAGACCGTGGCTACGAAAACATCGAGGCACGACTGAATGCTCTTGGTGCCAAGATAGAAAGAATATGATCAGACAGGAAGACGTTTACAAGATAGGCCGTCTGGGCAGGGCGCATGGTGTCAAGGGCGAGGTGTCGTTTATGTTCGACGACGATGTGTTCGACCGTGTCGATGCAGAGTATTTAGTGCTGGAAGTAGATGGCATCCTGACTCCTTTCTTTATGGAACAATACCGATTCCGCAGCGATAGCCTGTGCCTGGTGAAATTCTGCGATATCGATTCCCAGAGCCAGGCTTCAGCCCTGACTGGTTGTGATGTATATTTCCCGAGAGCATTGGCTGCTGATTGTGATAATGATGAAATGTCGTTGGCTAGTCTTGTTGGTTACGACATCATCGATTCGTCTGACAACGCAGTTGTAGGCAGGATAGCATCCATCGACAGCCAGACAGCAAATGTGCTTTTTGAACTTGAAAACGGAATGCTTATTCCTGCCACAGATGATCTCGTTATCAGCATCGACACTGATGGGAGGACAATAGTAATGGACCTGCCAAAAGGGTTGTTAGAATTGTGAAAATATGAAATTGCCAAATAGTCAAATGAAGAAACGACAAATAGCTATACTTGGTTCCACGGGCTCCATTGGCACACAGGCCTTGGAGGTTATTGATGAACACAGCGATCTTTTTGAAGTCTATTGTTTGACAGCCAACAATCAAGTGGAGTTGTTGGCCAGTCAGGCTCATCGCTTCAAACCTGCTGCTATCGTCATTGCCAATGAGCAGCACTACGACCAGTTGAAGCGACTGATGGACGATATGCCTGATGTGAAGGTGTATGCAGGAAAACAGGCGCTCGATGAAATTGTTGAGTCAGAGCCCATTGACATGGTGCTTACGGCAATGGTAGGCTTTGCAGGCCTTTCGCCCACAATCCATGCGATAAAGGCTCGTAAGGCTATCGCATTGGCCAACAAGGAGACTCTGGTGGTCGCAGGAGAATTGATTTGCAATCTCGCATCCGATCATCATGTTCCCATATTACCAGTGGATAGTGAGCATTCTGCCATATTCCAAAGCCTTGTAGGAGAAGATAATAACCCCATCGAGAAGATATTGCTTACGGCAAGTGGCGGACCTTTCAGAAATTACTCGATGGAGCAGTTGGCATCGGTTACTAAAGCTGATGCTCTGCGTCATCCAACGTGGGATATGGGAGCTAAGATAACAATCGACTCTGCTACCATGATGAACAAGGGTTTCGAGGTTATCGAAGCCAAGTGGCTCTTTGGGGTGAACGCATCTCAGATACAGGTTTTAGTCCATCCGCAAAGCATCGTACACTCTGCTGTGCAGTTTCAGGATGGTGCCGTAAAGGCTCAGTTAGGAGTTCCCGACATGCGGTTGCCTATTCAGTATGCTTTCTCGTTCCCTATGCGACTGCCGCTGAGTTGTGACAGACTTGACATGTTTGCCCAGAAACTTGAGTTCTTTGAACCAGACATGAAGAAGTTCCGCTGTCTGGCACTGGCTTTTGAGGCTATCCTCAAAGGTGGCAATATGCCATGTATCGTGAATGCTGCCAATGAGGTGGTGAATCGTGGTTTCCTCGACGACAAGTGCGGATTCCTGCAGATGAGCGACATAATAGCCGAGACGATGGTAAGATGCCCGTTCGATGCTAATCCCAGCTTCGATGCTTATGTGGCTACTGATGCAGAAGCCCGACGTATAGCTGCAGAATTGATGAATTGATAAAAGGTAAGTAACAACAAAAATAATAATGGAGATATTTTTAATTAGAGTATTACAATTCGTTCTGGCCATTTCACTTCTCGTGTTATTGCATGAGGGTGGCCATTTCTTTTTCGCCAGACTTTTCGGAGTTAGGGTGGAGAAGTTCTATATCTTTTTCGACTGGAAGTTCAGCCTGTTCAAGTTTAAGCCAAAAGGCAGCGACACAGAGTATGGAGTAGGATGGATACCTTTGGGAGGTTACTGCAAGATAGCTGGTATGATAGATGAGAGTTTCGACACTGATCAGATGAAGCAGCCTGAGCAGCCTTGGGAGTTCCGCACCAAGCCAGCCTGGCAGCGACTGCTCATTATGATTGGTGGTGTGCTGGTAAACTTCCTGCTGGCCTTGTTTATTTACTCAATGATACTTTTCTATTGGGGTGATACATACATTCCTGTTAAGGACATGACACTGGGTATGAAGTTCAACCAAGAGGCAAAGTCATACGGTTTCAAAGATGGAGATATCCTTTTGGGAACAGAAACAAAGGCTTTCAAAGACTTCAGTGCCGACCTTTATCGCGACATATCCGTAGCAAAGAGGGTTGACATACTCCGTGATGGCAATAAGATGAGTGTTTCGCTGCCTGGAGATCTGAATCTGCTTGATATGATCAAGGCAGATCCTTCGTTTGTCCGTCCGTTGCTTCCTGCACAGATTGACAGCGTGCTGCCTGGTTCTCCTGCTGCTGGTATCGGTATGCAGGCTGGCGACCGCATTATGTCTCTCAATGGCGCTCCTGTTGACTCATACAATGAGTTTGTTGATTTGCTGGGTCGCCAGCAGGATCTGTTGGCACTGGCTGCTACTCCTGCCGACTCACTGAAAGCCCGTACTGTCAGCTTGGTATTTGGTAACGATAGCCGTACTGATACTGCCAGCGTCGTGTTGACTCCTGATCTCAAACTGGGCTTCTTTGCTCCGAACATAGCATCTGTCTATAAGCCTGTTACCACAGAGTTCGGGTTCTTTGAGAGTATTCCTGCTGGTATAAAGTATGGTTGGCATGTTCTGGCTTCCTATGTTGACGACTTGAAATATGTGTTCACTGCAGAGGGAGCCAAGTCGCTGGGTGGCTTCGGAGCCATTGGTAGCCTGTTCCCGCCAACGTGGGACTGGTATATGTTCTGGAAGATGACAGCATTCCTCTCTATCATTCTGGCTTTCATGAACATCCTGCCTATCCCGGCTCTGGATGGTGGTCACGTGCTGTTCCTGCTTTATGAGATAATCACACGTCGTAAACCCAGCGAAGAGTTTATGATACGTGCAGAGTATGTGGGCTTTGGCATTCTCATATTATTAATGGTATTTGCAAATCTGAACGACATCCTACGCTGGCTTGGATATTTGTAGCCTCCTGTAGCGTTTAGAAGAAGTATAAAATAAGCGGCTCCATCAATTAGAGGGAGCCGCTTATTATTATGTTTGGCTTTTACTCGCCTATGAATTTGGCAATAGTTTTTAGAAGTTGCTCAGGATTGATAGGCTTCGTGAGATAGTCGTCGCATCCTGCTTCTAATGCCATCTGGCGGTCTGTCTCAAAGGCATTGGCGGTAACGGCAATGATGGGTATGTCAGGGTACGTGACTTTAAGTTGCCTGGTAGCTGCCAGACCATCCTGAATAGGCAACTTTAAGTCCATGAGGATAGCATCAGGCAATTCTTCTTTTACCATATCTACAGCCTCTTGCCCGTCGTGGGCACGAAAATAATCATAGTGCTTTTTCAGGATGTACGTCATCAACGTATAGTTGCCGTCGTTATCCTCTGCGATAAGTACTCTTTTCATATTTCCTGACGTTTTGATTATTATTATATTAGTTGTAGTCAACCTTGGAGAAGGCTTATGCCTTCTTCCAAAGTTTAGTCATGTCTTCCAGAGTCTTGCCTTTTGTCTCAGGAACAAGTTTCCATACGAACAGAGCAGCCAGCAGGCAGATGATTCCATAGAGTCCATAGGTGAACCAGTGTCCGAAATCGTCGCCCTCTACAAGGTGCATGTTGAACATAGGTACGAAAGTAGATGAGACGATGAAGTTGAATATCCACTGGAAAGCCACAGCGATAGCTACGGCAGCACCACGTATTGTGTTGGGGAAAATCTCGGCAATAAGAACCCAGGTGATGGGCCCCCATGAGAACATGAACGATGCTGAATAAACCATAATGCTTGCAGCAGTGACAAGTTCCATTCCTGCATGGCCAAAGGTCGTTGCAACACCAAATGCACCGATAGCCATACCAATAGAGCCCCAGATGAGCAGTGGCTTGCGGCCCAACTTCTCAACAGTGAAGATGGCAACAAGGGTAAAGAGAATGTTTATCACGCCCATAAATACTGTTACCACCATGGGGTTCTCCATTCCCATGTCGCCAAAGATACGTGGAGCATAGTAAAGTACGGCATTGATACCTACAGCCTGCTGGAATACGCTAAGCATAATACCAATGAAGATGCAAAGGGCACCATAAGTCATCAGACGTTCTGTCTTTACAGTCATGGTGTCTTTTATGTCCTGAAGAATCTGCTGCGCTTTTAGGCTACCGTTGATCTTTGAAAGAATGCCGAGTGCCTTCTGGTCGTGGCCGATACTGACAAGGTAACGCGGGGTTTCAGGTACAAAACAGATAAGCAGAGCAAAGAGACCCGCCGGTACTGCTTCGCTACCGAACATATAACGCCATCCTGTGGTTACAGTCCACTGTGCTGCAGGATTGATGGCTGCCAGTCCCTTGCCCATCTCTTCGACTAATGGCTGGATATGGTCGCCAAGAATAAAGAAATTGACGAAATATACTACTAACTGTCCAAAGATAATTGCAAACTGGTTCCAAGATACCAGCATTCCCCTAATGTTTGAGGGGGCAACTTCGCCAATATACATAGGACAGATAGCAGATGCCAATCCTACGCCAATACCGCCTATGACGCGATAGATGTTGAACATGATAAGCAGTGAGTATGTGGGTACTCCATATTCGAAGAACAGGAATTCTGGAGTCATTGAGCCTAAGGCTGAGATGAAGAATAGCAAACCTGCAATAATCAGTGACTTCTTTCGTCCAAGGTTTGTTGCAAGCATTCCCGAGAGAGCAGAACCGATGATACATCCGATAAGGGCTGATGCCGATGTGAAACCATGCCATCCGTCAGTGTAAGAGAAGTCTCCTGCTTCCATGAAGAATGCTTGAAGTCCTTTCTCTGCTCCAGAGATAACGGCTGTGTCGTAGCCGAATAATAAGCCGCCCAAGACGGCAACCATAACAATACTAATAAGGTAGGCTTTGCTACCAGTCTGTTGTTGTTCCATATTTATAGTTTTGTTGTCGTTTTATTCTGTTAATCGAAAATCTCAGACAAAAGTAATGCTTTTTCGTGAGATAGCGATAATTCGAAGCAACATTTAACACCTTGTAACACTCATGAATGTGAAAAAGAATGAATTTTTTTTGTCCTGCACCTTATTTTTAGTAATTTTGCCACGTATTATGCACTTTTAGCAGATGTTTGAGCACGTAATAGGACAAAGTGAAGCGCAAGAGCGACTTATGCAGATGGTTGGCGTAGGTCGTCTGCCTCATGCTATTATGCTTTGTGGCCCGTCTGGTAGCGGCAAGTTGGCATTGGCAATGGATTTTGCTGCCCAGCTTCTGGGAAGAACCCAGAACGACAAGGCAATGCTGGCTAAATGGGAGCATCCTGACCTGCACTTTACCTATCCTACTATCAAACTGTCGTCTATGAGTTCCGACCACAAACCAGTATCCGATGACTTTGCTCGTGAGTGGAACCAGCTCATTATGTCCGGACTCTATTTCACTATGAATGAGTGGCTGGAGCAGATGGGTGGTGAAAACCAGCAGGCTATCATAACGGCTGGCGAGAGTGATGATTTGTTGCGTAAATTGTCGCTCAAGTCGAGTCAAGGCGGATATAAGGTAAGCATTGTATGGTTGCCCGAACGCATGAACATTGAGTGTGCCAACAAGATTCTGAAACTGTTGGAAGAGCCACCTTCGCAGACTGTTTTCATTATGGTGTGCGAAGAGCCTGACAAACTTTTGGAAACTATTAGGAGTAGAGTACAGCGCATCGACATACGTAAGATTGACGATGCTGATATCCAGTTGGCTCTTGTAGAGCGGCGTGGACTGACGGAGGATGTGGCAGCGCGTGTTACACGTATGGTGAACGGCAGCTGGCTAAAAGCGTTGGAAACGCTAAACAGCGATTCAGAGAATGAGTTGTTCCTCGATATGTTCCAGTCGTTGATGCGGCTGGCATATCAGCGCAAGGTAAAGGACTTGAAGGCATGGTCAGAGCGGATGGCATCTATGGGGCGTGAGAAGCAGAAACGTTTCCTGGAATATTTTCTTCGTCTTATACGAGAGAATTTCATGTATAACTTCCAGAACAGTGAACTATGCTACATGACCCAGCGAGAGGAAGACTTTGCGCGCAACTTTGCACGTTTCGTGAATGAAGCAAATATTCTGCCTATCTCCAATCTTGCTACAACTGCTATACGCGACATAGGGCAGAATGCCAATGCCAAAATAGTATTCTTTGACCTGGCATTGCAGATGATAGTGTTACTTATACAAAAGAATTGATAATTGAAAACAGAAAACTGACAATATAATATGGAAAAGAAACTCGAAATAAGAACAGGCTGTGATCGTGGACTGTGTCATCAGGCTATAGGAAGGCAAGACAGACAGCTGAATACATACGACTGGCTTGCTGACGTGCCAGGTAATACTGATGATACAGATCTGGTTGAAGTGCAGTTCAAGCATACTCGTAAAGGATACTATCATAATGTTAATCATCTGGAGCTGAAGAAGGGTGACATTGTTGCAGTAGAGGCAAATCCAGGTCATGACATAGGCGTTGTGACACTGACTGGAAGGCTTGTTAAACTGCAGATAAAGAAAGCTAACCTGAAGAGTTCTGAGGAGATTCGCCGCGTTTATCGCATAGCACGTCCTGTAGATATGGAGAAATTCCGTGAGGCTAAGAGTCGTGAGCATGCCACAATGATAGAGAGCCGTCAGATTGCTAAGAATCTCGGACTGAAGATGAAGATTGGCGATGTGGAGTATCAGGGAGACTGCAATAAAGCTATTTTCTATTACATTGCCGACGAGCGTGTGGATTTCCGTCAACTAATCAAGGATTTGGCAGCGACGTTCCACGTGCGCATCGAGATGAAGCAGATTGGAGCCCGTCAAGAAGCAGGCCGTATCGGAGGAACAGGACCTTGCGGGCGTGAACTGTGCTGTGCCACATGGATGAAGAATTTCTCAAGTGTTGGTACTTCTGCTGCCCGTTTCCAGGATATCTCACTCAATCCTCAGAAGCTGGCTGGTATGTGTGCCAAACTGAAATGTTGTCTGAACTACGAGGTTGACTGCTATGTGGAGGCGAGTCGCAAGATGCCTTCGAAAGATACTGTGTTGCAGACAATGGATGGTGAATACTTCTTCTTCAAGAGTGATATACTGGCAGGTATGATAACATACTCTACAGATAAGAATTTGGCTGCAAATCTTGAGACGATTACTGCAGAGCGCGCCAGACAGATTATAGAGATGAACCGTAAGGGAGAGAAACCTGAAAATCTGCAGGAAGACAGCAAGAAACACGAAAAGAAACGACCTGTTGACTTGGCCACCCAGGAAAATATCAACAGATTTGACAGAGCCAAGAAGAAAAAGAAGAAGAAAAAGCCACAAAAGTCTCAGCCCAAAGATGCAAACCAATAGGTACATATTATTATATATATGCACGGCAGTTTTGTCTTCCCTCTTTTTGGCCGGCTGTAACAGTAATACGGCCTACAACCACTATGAGCATACGCCAGTGGCAGGTTGGGAGAGAAATGATACACTCTTTTTTGATGCAGGACCAATTATCAGTTCTGGTCAGTATGTTGAGGAAGTAGGACTGCGCATCAATGGCGAGTATCCGTTCACTGGTCTCAACCTTGTTGTTGAACAGACGATAGAACCCTCACATGAGAGGCATAGCGATACGTTGTGTTGCAGTCTGATCAGTGAACATGGTGTTGCTAAGGGCAGGGGTATCAGCAATTATCAGTACATTTTTCATCTGACGACCTTGAAGCTGGAACAAGGCGATAAACTGCGCGTGGCAGTACGCCATGATATGAAGCGCGAGATATTGCCTGGAATCGCCGATATCGGCGTTCGCCTCACTCGGATGGAATAGAAGTCACATGAATGTTTGTTGCTGCGCAGCCTTACTTGCCTATGAGCGGATGAGGTTGCGGCTGGCATCTAACCTGAGGAAGATGAATAGCAGCAGCGTGAATCCCCAGAGTGATGAACCTCCATACGAGAAGAATGGCAGTGGTATGCCAATGACTGGGGTAAGTCCTAACACCATCCCGACATTGATGAACACATGGAATAGGAATATGCTTAGTACGCAATATCCATAAACTCTTCCGAATCGGAATGGTTGGCGCTCGGATAGATGAATTAGCCTCAATATCAATGCTAAGAATAATAACAGCACACCAGCAGAACCGAGGAATCCTTCTTCTTCACCAACAGTGCAGAAGATGAAGTCGGTGTCTTGCTCAGGTACGAACTTTAGTTTAGTCTGGGTGCCGTTAAGAAATCCCTTGCCTTCAAGACCTCCAGAGCCTATTGCTATTTCTGACTGGTGAACATTGTAGCCTGCTCCTCTCAGGTCCTCGTCCAGTCCCAGCAGCACGTTAATGCGTGAGCGCTGGTGTGGTTCCATCATGTTGTTCATGATGAAGTCGGCACCATAGAAGAAAATTACTGAGCCAAGAGCGAACAATGCGATGAAATAATAGTTGCGGATACGGGTGCCAAGTCCCTCCCATATCAGATAGCCTATAAGCACTGCGGTAATGACAAGTTGGATATAGACGATGTCGAATGAGAATTCAAGCAGTAGCAGTGAAGCCAGTGTCAGTCCTAAGATATATAGCAGTAGCTTCCATGCTGTACTTCGGTTACAATACACCCATACCATTCCGATGGAGAACAGCTGAACCAATATTAATACCGTGAATTTTCCTATCGATGTGGGAGTATCGCCGATATATACTTCTGCAAAACGAATACCAACAACGAAATACACTACCATAGCCACTCCTGTAAACAGTATAGAGCCTGGCATGCCCTCTCGATAGAACATGAGGAAGAAAGACAGATAGACCAGTGCCGAACCCGTTTCCCGTTGTCCTATGATGAAAAGCATAGGCAGCATAATCATAGCCAATGCTGCTGCGAAGTGTTTCCATTGGTTAATGTTGTATCCGTATGTTGACATCAGCTTGGCAAGTGCCAGTGCAGTTGCAAATTTAGCAAACTCGGCAGGCTGGAGTCTCAAGGGGCCCAAAACCAGCCACGACCTTGAGCCTTTGATGCTGTGAGGATTGAATATTGTGGCAAAGAGCAGTAGCAGAAGCATACCGTAAATAATGTATGCAAAGGTGTCGTAGAAGCGGTCGTCGAGCATCAGTATTATGAATCCGAGCATGATGCTGGTGCATATCCATACTATCTGCATGCCCGAACGGGTAGCAAGACTGAATATGTCAGTTTCGCCATAAGAATAGCTGGCTCCGCAGACGCTAATCCATCCAAACGACAACAGTGCGATATATATTAATATCGTCCACCAGTCTATAGAGCGCCAAACGCTTGTCTGCCGTTTACCTGCTTGTTGTGCCATAAGCAATATGTCGGTGTTGGAACTCGTCAGCCTTCTTCATAGAGGATTCTGAGAGTTTTCCGTTGATATATTTTTCCATTATTAGTCCGCCAATAGGTACACCATAGGTAGCACCCCATCCGCCGTTTTCAACATATACTGCAACAGCTATCTGAGGCTTGTCCATCGGTGCAAAGCCCATAAATACAGAGTGGTCGTGGCCTCTGTTCTGTGCAGTACCTGTCTTTCCGCAAGCAACGAAATTGTATCGTGACAACTCATGGCAGGTGCCTCCTGTGGCAGATGCTCTCATTCCTGCCACCACATAGTCGTAGGCAGCGCGGCTTGCCTTGGAATAGTGCCTGCGGGTAAATGTAGTGTCGAGTTTCTCGCCCTGTATCTTTTTCACTACGTGTGGCACGCAATACCATCCTCTGTTGGCAATGGTAGCGCCGAGATTGGCAATCTGCAAAGGTGTTGCAGTAACCTCACCCTGTCCGATGGCTATGGAAATCACGGTGAGTCCGTTCCACGAACCGTGATATCTGCCGTCGTAGTATTCACCGTTAGGTATCATGCCTCGTTTTTCACCAGGAAGGTCTATTCCGAGTTTATAGCCGAATCCCATACTTACCATGTAGTCTCGCCATGTGTTCATCGCATTGACCACTGAGCCGTATTTCGACTTTGCACCAATCATGTAATATAGTCCCCAACAGAAATAACCGTTACACGATGTAGATAGTGCAGGCACCAGAGGTAGGGGAGAAGCGTGTCCGTGGCATCCCACATGCAGTCCTTTATAGTTGAATCCATGACCGCACGGATAGGCTGTGTGTGTGGGGTGTATGATGCCTTCCGTCATGAAGGTCAGTCCTTGAGTGGTCTTGAATGTAGAACCAGGGGGATACATACCCATGATACTTCTGTTGAGGAGCGGCTTCCATACGTTGTGACTCAGCAGCAGATGGCTCTTCGAGCGCTGTCGTCCTACCATCATTCGTGGGTCGTAGCTTGGCGATGACACCATGCAAAGAACTTCTCCAGTGGATGGCTCGATAGCCACAATGCTGCCAATCTTGCCTTCCATAAGCCTTTCACCAAGTGCCTGTAACTCGGCATCAATGCTCAGCGTGAGGTTCTTGCCAGGAACAGGACGGCGGTCGAACTTTCCGTTTTGGTAGTGTCCTTGAACTCGTCCGTGTGCGTCGCGCAATAGAATCTGCATGCCTTTCTCACCTCTCAGCTCCTTCTCATAGCTGCGCTCTACGCCCAGTTTTCCTATGTAGTCGCCTGGTTGATAGTAGTCGTCCTCCTCAATGTCGGCTGGAGAAACTTCTGCCACATCTCCTAATACGTGGGCTGCTATTGATTGCTGGTATTGGCGTATTGAGCGCTTCTGTACATAGAATCCTGGAAAGCGGAACATCTTCTCCTGAAATACAGAGAAGTCTTTGTCGCTGAGTTGGCTCATGAATATTTGCTGGGTAAACCTTGAGTATCCTGGATTTTTTCCACGGTCTTTAATGGTTTCCATGCGGTGGTCAAACTCCTCTTTTGTGATATTAAGACTCTGGCAGAAGTCAAGAGTGTCAAGACGGTCTTTGGCCTCGTTCATCACAACCATAATGTCATAGGCTGGTTGATTGTAAACAAGCAGCTTGCCGTTACGGTCGGAAATGACTCCTCTTGACGGGTATTCTATTTTCTTGAGAAAGGCATTCGAGTCGGCACTCTTCTTATAGTCGTCGCTGGTGATCTGGAGCATAAACAGCCTGACGATATAGACGGCCACAATAGTTATGGCCACCCCGGCAATGACTAAACGTCTTTTGTCCAGATTGTAGTCTTTCATTTCGCACTCTTAGCTATCTCAAACGTGTATATCAGCAACAGGGTGATTGCTGTACTTCCTGCAACGCACAATGCCCACTGTGAGATATTGAAGAAGCTGAAGAGCTCCAGCGAATAGAATACCAGACAGTATGTCAGTACAAGTATTATTATGTAATAGCTGTACTTTAGCGGACCGAGTGTAGATAGTGCCGGTTTCAGGTCGTCAACAGAATCACGTGGCACAAAGAGTTCAAAAATATAAGGCTGAATGGCCGCAGTCAGCGTCAGAGATGCTGAAGCAAGTCCTGGCGTGTTTGAGAAAGTATCAATCATCAGTCCCAGCATGAAACTCCATAGCAGTGTAGCCCATTTGGGGTAGTTCCGTGGAAACTGGCTGACAAAATAGAC
The DNA here is from genome assembly GCA_946186115.1 of uncultured Prevotella sp. Classification (GTDB taxonomy): domain Bacteria; phylum Bacteroidota; class Bacteroidia; order Bacteroidales; family Bacteroidaceae; genus Prevotella. The sequence goes on from CAMHLV010000028.1 coordinate 14,630, forward strand.
ATAGAATAGTGGTGTGGCACAGTTAAACAGGTGGATGCGCCCCAGCACCAGCGCCTGTACCAATATGAACACCACGAACCATCCGGCTCTCTTCAACAGATCTATTGTCATTGCCTTATGATTTCAACACTCTATACCTATAACTTATTCTTTAACATTAAGTTTCAGAGAATCTTTTGCGGCCTGAAGCAGCCTTACCCTTTCGGCTATCGACTTGTCGCTTATTACCACCACGTCGCGCAAGTTGCCGAAGTCGGTTGAGAGCCGTACTTGTAGTTTGTACGACAAACCGTCGCGAGAGTTATACACCTGCTTTATCTGGCCTATCAGTACTCCTGCAGGGAATATGCTTGAATAGCCATTGGTCTCAACCCATTCACCTATCTTGAAACGGGCATGTCGCGGTATATCCTCCACGTATGCCATTCCGGCATCCTTGCCGTCCCAGCGCAAAACTCCGAAATATCCTCTTCCTCTGATAGCACAGCTGATGCGTGAAGAAGTGACGTTGAGCACTGGTATTACTATACTGTAGTGCTCAGACGTCATGTGTGTCACGCCAACGACGCCTTTTCCGCATGCCACACCCATGCCTGCCTCCACTCCGTCAGCCTCACCCTTGTCGATGGTGATGAGGTTGTCTGGTTCGTTGAGCTCATTAGTGATGACTTTTGCTGGAATGAGTTTATACTGGCTGAGCATCTCGAGTTCCTGGCGTTCTTTGATGTCAACTTCGTTTGTCGCATCGCTGTACAAACGGCGTAGTTGAGTGACCTGCCGCTCCAGATAAAAGTTACGGAGCGTCAGGTCCTCATTGATTTTTGTCAATGAGAAGAATTGTTCCACTGCCGAACTCCATCCATAGACCCGTCCTGCTACAGCGTTAGCCGACGAGAACCAGACGCTATTCTGATAACTGTTGTATTGAAACAGCAATATAGCACTGGCGATTTCAAGAATGACGAACAGAAACCAGTGGAAATGCTTTCGCAGAAACTCCAGAAGGTTTTTCATCCGGTTGTCTTATCGCATCAGGAAAGAGAAACGGTCAACGTTTTTCAGTGCGATGCCGGCACCCTTGGCAACAGAGTGCAACGGGTCCTCAGCAATATGGAACTGGATGTTGATTTTGCTCTCCAGTCTGCGGTCGAGGCCTCTGAGCAGAGCACCTCCGCCAGCCAACCAGATACCATTCTTCACGATATCGGCATACAACTCGGGTGGTGTGTTCTCAAGAGCCGAAAGTACGGCATTCTCAATTTTGGCCACAGTCTTGTCCAGGCAGTGAGCTATCTCCTGATAGCATACAGGTACTTCCATAGGCAGTGCTGTGATACGGTTCGGGCCGTGGACAATATAGTCCTCAGGAGCCTCGTCGCCTAGGTCGGTAAGAGCCGAACCTACTGCAATCTTAATGCGCTCGGCCATGCGCTCCGACACCTTTACGTTGTGCTGACGTGACATGTATTCCTGAATGTCGAGTGTCAGGTCGTCGCCAGCAGTACGTATTGAGTTGTTGGATACGATGCCTCCCAGTGATATTACGGCAATCTCTGTTGAACCGCCACCTATGTCAACTATCATGTTGCCTTCAGGTGCTTCAACGTCAATGCCAATACCGATGGCTGCTGCCATAGGTTCGAAAATCAAATATACATCGCGACCGTCAGCGTGCTCTGCAGAGTCGCGTACAGCACGCAGCTCTACTTCGGTAGATCCTGACGGTACTCCAATCACCATGCGGAGTGATGGTGAGAACAGTCGATGTCCTGTGTGAACCATCTTTATCAGTCCGCGCATCATCTGCTCGCAGGCTGAGAAATCGGCTATAACACCATCGCGCAGTGGGCGAACGGTGCGTATGTTGTCATGTGTCTTCTCGTACATCATCTTGGCTTTCTCACCCACGGCAATCATCTTGTCGGTATGGCGGTCCAGCGCTACTACAGACGGCTCGTCAACCACAATCTTATCATCACTGATAATAATGGTGTTGGCCGTTCCCAGGTCCATGGCTATCTCCTGAACAAAACTGAAAAATCCCATAAAATAACTTTAATCTTAAAACTTTAAACTTTTAATCTTTATTGAACCAAGCGTGAATGGCAGTATCGTAGTGTGAGCTGACACCGAAGGCACGAGTTGCAAACATGCGGCGCTGCTCCTTCGTGGTCTCGGCACCCTGCTGGTTAAGAATGTCCAGCAGAACAGAGTATTCAGCCTTTGAGGGCACAATGACAACATCGTTGAAATTCTTGGCTCCGGCACGTATCAGCGAGATACCGCCAATATCAATCTTCTCAATGATGTCTTCCTCGGATGCACCACTGGCAACGGTCTGCTCAAAGGGATACAGGTCAACGATAACCAGGTCGATTTCTGGAATCTCATACTGAGCCATCTGCTCGCGGTCGCCATCGTTCTCGCGACGGCCGAGGATGCCTCCGAACACCTTCGGATGCAGAGTCTTTACACGTCCACCGAGTATTGAAGGATACGTTGTTACGTTCTCCACCTTCTCGCACTCGTAGCCGAGTGATTCAATAAACGTCTGGGTGCCGCCAGTCGACAGGAACTTCACGCCCTCGTCGTTCAACTTCTTCAGCAACTCCTCCAGCCCATCCTTGTGAAATACTGAGATGAGTGCTGTCTTAATCTTTTTCTTGTCTGCCATAAATATAACGTTATATAAAAAATGCGGAATTGGACTGCAAAATTACAAAAAAGCAAGCATTCTGCATCACATTTTGCAGAAAAAATTTTCTTTGTCTAAAAAATAATAATGTATATCAAGCAGTCATCTATGTATTCCTATGGGCTCTTATTACAATTCGTTTGTTCGTTTTAGGAAAATAATTAGCCGAATGTGCAGTTGTTTCGAAATTTTTTTGTACCTTTGCAGCCGGATTTAAATAACCATTAGAAAATTATGATGAAGAAACTATTTCTAACGTTCATTGTCGCCGTTATTGCCGTAACCGTGAAAGCCGGCGGACTTATGACAAACACCAACTATCACGTAGCTTTCGACCGCATGATGCCAAGGGGTGCCTCCTTCGACATCAGTGCCGCCTATTCCAACCCGGCCGGTCTGGCATGGGGATATGACGGCTGGCAGTTGTCGCTTAACTTCCAGAAGCCTTGGCAGAACCGTGACATTGAAGCTATAACTCCCGCTGGTTCTCAGACTTACGAGGGTGTTGCCTCTGCTCCTATTGTGCCTGCATTGATGGCTTCTTATAAGAAGGATAAGTTGTTTGTATCCAGCATGTTGGGCATTGTTGGCAGCGGTGGCTTCGTGCAGTATGACAATGGTGTCCCTATGTTCAATATTCTTTTGAGCAGCTTGCTTGCCAGCAATGGTATCCAGCCGGGTAGTTACGACCTCGATTCTGAGATGAAGGGAAAGCAGTATATCTATGGCGGCCAGCTCAGTGTAGGCTACAAGTTCATGGATTACCTGTCGGCAGCAGTAGGACTGCGTGTCAACTACTATGACGGTTACTACCGTGGTCATGTTAAGGCCGACAACCACATTCTTCTCGGTGATCTGGCAGCCCTGTTGCTGGATGTAGATCAGAAAGGGTGGGGATTCACACCTATGCTCAGTGTCAACTATCACAAAGGTCCTCTTGCCCTGACAGCACGCTATGAGTTCCGTACTAAAATCAACACCACGAACGATACAAATGTTTTGGATGCCAGTCTTGGAATGAATGTGATTAAGGCGATGGCTGCACAGCCGGGAGGTCTGGAAAAGCTTGAGAGCATACAGAGAATGCTCGGAGCCTATACTGCTCCCTATCAAGATGGAGCAGAAACTCGCTACGACATGCCTGCAATGCTGAGTGTCGCTGCCGGATATGAGTTCACTCCCAAACTGCGTGCTACACTCGAATATCATTTCTACGACGATAAGAATGCCAAGATGTCAGGTGACCGTCAGGAGGAACTGTCTCATGGTACCAATGAGATACTGGCTGGCTTAGAGTATGATATCAACGAGAAGTTCACCGTCAGTTGTGGAGTCCAGCGTACTGACTACGGACTTAGTGATGAGTATCAGCAGGATACTTCTTTTGCCTGCGACAGCTATTCAGTCGGTTTGGGTGGCGCTTGGAGCGTCACTGAGAAGATACGTGTCAATGCCGGTTATTTCATTAGTCTCTATAGCGACTACACCAAGGCTACAAGCTATGGTTCAGAGGTGTTCTCGCGTACAAACAATGTTATTGGCTTGGGTATAGACTATAAGTTTTAAGTAATAGTCATTATAGTATTGATTTCGGACTGGTGGTCAGCGGTAGTATCGCTCCACCAGTTTTATTATTTTATCAGGTACAAGTCCTTCGATGCTCTTGCAGTTCTTTATGCGCTGCCTTATTTCAGTACTTGATACATTTATCAGTGGCATGGAAATATTTCCAGGATAATCTTCGCGAGGATACACGGCCACCTCATAGTGGCGCAGTATGTCCTTCCAGTTTCTCCATCGCTCGAAGTGAGCCCAGTTGTCACCACCAATAAGCAGTGTGAAGTGCCTCTCAGGAAAGTCTTTGCTGAGGTGGCGAAGAGTGTTCCATGTGAACGAAGGCTTTGGCAGCTGGAACTCATAATCGCAGGCCCTTACCCCCTGTATGCCTTCCAGTGCCTGCTGCGCAAGCATCAGTCTCACGTCGTCGTCAAGCAGTTGTAAACCTTGTTTGAGCGGATTCTGTGGAGATACCATCAGCCATACCTCATCCAGATTACATTGCCGTAGCGCTGTCTGCGCTATGGCAATGTGACCGTTGTGTATCGGGTTGAACGATCCTCCGAAGATACCCGTCCTCGTCATCCTAAGAATTCTTTGACAATTCTCAGCGTCTCCTCCTTGGCAGTCTCCAGGTTGTCGTTTACAACGATGTTGTCGAACTGAGGTGCAAAGGTTAATTCATACTCAGCCTTTGCCAGTCTTTGTTCTATGGCTTCCGGTGTGTCGGTGCCGCGCCCTTCCAGTCGCCGGCGCAGTTCCTCGACAGATGGTGGCTGGATGAAGAGGCTCAGTGCCTCTTCGCCATAATATTTCTTGATGTTTATGCCTCCCTTAACGTCAACATCGAATACCACGTTCTGCCCCTCTTCGCGCTGCCTCTCAACCTGGGCTTTCAGAGTTCCGTAGAATCTGTTTTCGTAAACTTCTTCATATTCCAGGAATTCGTCATTGTCAATTTTCTCCCTGAATTGTTCTGGTGAGATGAAGAAATAATCTACTCCATTGCGCTCCGTGCCTCTTGGTTGCCGTGATGTACACGATATAGAGAAATAGAGCTTCAGTTCAGGGTGCTCATTCATGAGCCACTGCACTATGGTTGACTTTCCGCTGCCCGATGGGGCGGAGACAATCAGCATTTTCCCTTTTTCCATAATGACACTGATATGTTATAGTGCGTTGAGCACCTGTTCCTTTATCTGCTCCAATTCGTCTTTCATCATCACCACGATGTTCTGCATTTCTGCTTGGTTCGACTTCGAGCCGGTGGTGTTAATCTCACGACCCATTTCCTGGGCAATGAATCCCAGTTTCTTGCCTTGTCCTGGTTTGTCGGCCATAGTCTCTCTGAAATATTTCAGATGGTTGGCAAGACGCTGTTTCTCCTCGCTGATATCCAGTTTCTCGATATAGTAGATGAGTTCCTGTTCCAGTCGGTTCTTGTCGTAGTCGGCTTCAGGAATATGCTTCAGCCCCTCTATTATGCGGCCTTTTATCTTCTCTACTCTTGACTGTTCGAAAGGCTCTATTGACAGCATCAGCTTTTCGATGTTGTCAACCTTTTCGTTGAATTTCTTCTCAAGGGCAGCACCCTCTTGAGTGCGGAATTCTACCAGATGGTCAACAGCCTCGCAGACACCCTGTCTCACTGCCAGCCATTCTTCGTCTTCCAGCACCACCACCTCGTTTCGTGTGGTGACATCTGGCAGTTTGGTCAGCGTCTGAATCCAGTCGGTTCCAGTCAGTTGGTGCTTATCGGCAAATGCTTGTAACTGAGCAAGGTAGCTCTCCATCAGTAGTGTGTTCAGCTGTGCGGTGTCTGTTGCTGCATCTTTCTCAACCCATATTCCCAGTTCCACCTTACCCCTGATGAGTTTTTCTGCCACGATTTGTCTGATTTCCATTTCTTTCTCGCGGTAGAGTGGTGCAATACGCGTAGTGAGGTCAAGCTGTTTAGAATTCAGCGATTTCACCTCGACATTGATTTTTTTCTCATTATAGACTACGACTGTTTTGCCGTAGCCGGTCATTGACTGTATCATATTTCACTGTTTATTTTCCTATAGCATTCTCTGCATAGGGGTTCATACTCCTGTGTCTCTCCCAGCAGCACCCTTTTGTCGCTCGACACTGTGCGGTGGCTTACGTATGCCAGATTGCCACATTTCACACAGATGGCGTGCACCTTTGTGACGTCGTCGGCAATGGCACATAATGCCGGCATAGGTCCGAAGGGCTTTCCTCTGAAGTCCATGTCGAGTCCTGCTATGATAACGCGTACCCCTCTGTTAGCCAGTTCGTTGCATACGTCAATCAGCCCGTCGTCGAAGAATTGTGCTTCGTCTATTCCTACCACGTCAATGTCGTTGGCCAGTAGCAGGATGCTGGCCGACGAATCGAGTGGGGTAGAGGGTATTGCATTGTGGTCATGGCTCACCACTTCCTCGTCGCTATATCGTGTGTCGATTGCCGGTTTGAAGATTTCCACCTTCTGTTTTGCAAACTGGGCACGGCGCAGTCGGCGTATCAGTTCCTCCGTTTTGCCTGAGAACATTGATCCGCACACTACTTCTATTCTGCCAGGGCGGCGTGCTTCGCCCGATGATGGATAGGTAATCATGCCACAAAGATAAGAAAAAAAAATAAAAGTGGATAGTGAAAAGTGAAAATTATTCAGGGCGGCAGCAAATTTTTCACTTTTCACTATTCACTTTTACTTTTTATTTGTAACTTTGTAACCAAAATCGGAATTGTTATGGCATTGAATTTAAACAAGAACCTAAAGTTGTACTACTCCATCAAGGAGGTAGCAGCTATGTTCGGAGTGAACGAGAGCACTCTGCGCTATTGGGAGCAAGAGTTTCCATATTTGAAGCCAAAGACCTCAGGTCCGTCTAAGATCCGTCAGTATCAGGAGAAGGATATTGAGCAGATACGCCTTATTCATAACCTTGTCAAGGTGAGGGGTTTCAAGTTGGCTGCAGCCAAGAAGATTATCAGTGCCAACAGAGATGGCGCCGATCGCCGTGCCGAGGTTATCAGCCGTATGATCGACGTCAGGGAGCAGCTTCAGAGTTTGAGGCGCCAGTTGGACTACCTGACATAGTCAGGAGTCCATGTGTCGCTTATGCTGAATACCCGTTCCAATGTAATAGCCTGCGCTTCTTTCTTTGTGAGTTGACGGCTCCAGTTGACGCGTCCTTTGGTAGCAGCCCCTTCGCCATAGTTGTCGTATTCCATGTACCGTGCGGTCTGCTTGGCTTCTTCGCGCCAGTGGTGCCATCCTTCGGGCAGTATCTCTCGTGGCAGCTGACAGTGCATGAACAGGGTATATCCGTAGTCTCGCCAGGGTCTTCCCAGAAATACTTTTTCCACTCCCGGTGCTGCCGTGATGCGGCATTTGTTGAAGATATACCCGTAGGTGGCGTCTTTAGGTGTTGAGGCTGCCGTGATGTATGAGTTGGCCTTGCACAGTATGTCGCAGTTTTCAAACCATGCCGTCGAAGGTCCGAAAATGAAGTCGGTAGTACCTTCTATGTAGCAGTTGCTGAAAAACAGCCTGGTTTTCGCATTGCCGGTGTATATGGTGTCCTGATGTCCCAGGAAGCGGCAGTTTACGAATGTCAGTCTGTCGCCTTCTGTATGTAGTGCCACAGCCTGTCCCAGTCGTGCTGCGTTGTTCTCCACCGTCAGGTTTTTCAGCGTTATGCTGCTGCCTTGTATCTTCAGTGTATATGTTCTGAATGTTCCCATGCCCTTGCCGGTGCTTGGCAGCAGTATGTTAGCGTGGTCGTCCCATGTGATGATGGTGTTGTCGCGGTCTTCGCCACACAGTTCGATGTTGGTGAGCCACTGTGGTATGATGAGTTTTTCCTTATACGTACCTTTTTTAATATATATAACCTTGTGGTATTCCATGAATGCGCGGCACACCTCGATAGCTTCGCTGATGTTGCGGAACTGCCCTGTGCCGTCGCGGCTTACCACGATGGTGTCGGGGTTGTCATACTTGTCTTTTGCCTGCATTGTGGCTGTTGCACAAAGGGCACAAATAGCACATAGGATTAGTTTTTTCATAATGTTAGTAGTTTTTTTGTAGATTATCTGTTATTCTTGACTCTCAGTTCACATTATCTGCTGAACGTCCTGCAGTCCCTCAATCGTCATCAGTTGGTCCATGATGTCTTTCACGTCGTCGCGGTCGTGCACTCTGAGTTCTATTGAGCCGTCAAACACTCCGTCGTTGCTTGCTATGGTCAGCTTATGGATGTTGACGTTCATCTGCGACGATATAATGCGCGACACATCGACGAGTATTCCTATGCGGTCGATGCCTTGCAGTCGGATAGTGGCATCGAAGAAGAGCATCTTGTGCATGTTCCACTTGGCATCGAGTATCCTGTTGCCGAATCCGCTCTTCAGCTTGTCGGCTACCGGACATGCCCTCTTGTGGATTTCTATCTGTTGCTTGTTGTCGATGTAGCCCAGTATGTCGTCGCCTGGAATGGGATGACAGCAGTGCTTGAACTTGTATTGTCCGATGGTGTCTTCGCTGATGTATATTGGCTTCTTGCGGTTGAATTTCTCTGGTACGGTGAACAGCGACTGGCCGTTGCCGCCACCTCTGGCAGCATCAGTCTTTTTCCCTCGGCCCAGGAATGGTACTAACTTGCGCCAGCCCCTCACGTTGCCAGTGTTGTTTTTGCCGTTCAGTTCGTCGAGGTCCTTCTCGCCCAGCAGTATTGTCTTGTCGCCCAAAGAGCGCAGGAAGTCTTCGCGCCTTCCCACTTCGTGGAATAGAGCCAGCTGGTCGATGATGGCCGGCGACTGCTGGATGTTGTTCTTCTGCAGGAATGCATCCAGTATTTCCTCGCCTTTCTTCTGCAGTTCGCGGCTGTCGCGTCGCAGTACTGCCTGTATTTTTCCTTTGGCCTTAGCCGTTGAGACAAAGTTTATCCATGCTGGCTGTACGTGCTGTGATTTCGATGTGAGAATCTCCACCTGGTCGCCGCTTTCCAGTTTGTGGCTCAGTGGCACCAGCTTATGGTTAACCTTGGCTCCTATGCAGTGTGAGCCGAGGAAAGTGTGTATCGAGAATGCGAAGTCGAGGGCAGTGCATCCTGCCGGCATTGTCTTGATTTCTCCTTTCGGTGTGAAGACGAAGATTTCAGAGGCGAACAGGTTGAGCTTGATGGCATCGAGGAAGTCCATTGCGTCGGGCTGTGGGTCGTCCAGTATCTCCTTGATGGTGCGCAGCCAGTCGTTCAGTTCGTTCTCGTCCTCGGTATATTCTTCGTTTTCTTCTCCCTCCTTGTATTTCCAGTGGGCAGCCAGTCCCTGTTCTGCCACCTCATCCATGCGGTCAGAGCGTATCTGCACCTCTATCCATCGTCCCTGTTTCGACATCAGAGTGACGTGCAGTGCCTGGTATCCGTTGGCCTTGGGATGGCTGAGCCAGTCGCGCAGTCTGTCGGGGTGACTCTTGTAAATTTTCGAGATGGCTACGTAGATGTTGAAGCACTCGTTTATCTCCTCTTCCCGTTTTTCAGGAGTGAAGATGATGCGTACAGCCAGTATGTCGTATATCTCGTCGAATGTGACATGCTTGTTCTGCATCTTGGTCCATATAGAGTATGGAGTCTTTACGCGCTCTTTTATCTCATAGCGGATGCCCATCTGTTTAAGGGCCTCTTCTATGGGGGCGGTAAACTGGTCGAAGAGTTCGTGGCGCGATGCCTCGGTATTCTTCAGTTTGTCCTTGATGCTGTTGTATTCTTCGGGATGTTCATATTGGAACGACAGGTTCTCGAGTTCTGATTTTATCTTGTTCAGTCCCAGTCGGTTAGCCAGTGGGGCGTAGATGTAGAGAGTCTCGCCGGCTATCTTATACTGCTTGTTGGCAGGCTGCGACTGCAGGGTACGCATGTTGTGCAGTCGGTCGCATATTTTTATCAGGATGACGCGTATGTCCTCGCTCATGGTGAGCAGCAGCTTTTTGAAGTTTTCGGCCTGTGCCGAAGCCTGCTCACCGAAGATGCCTCCGCTGATCTTTGTCAGTCCATCTACAATCTGTGCTATCTTCGGTCCGAAGATGTTTGCAAGGTCATCGCAGGTATAGTCGGTATCCTCTACTACATCGTGCAGCAGCGAGGCGCATATACTTGTCGAGCCCAGTCCCACTTCCTCGCAGGCTATCTGTGCCACGGCTATTGGGTGCATTATGTATGGCTCTCCCGATAGTCGTCGCACGCCCTTATGGGCCTGGCGTGCAAAGTTGAAGGCCTTGGTGATGATATCCACCTTTTTGCGGTGGCGTGACTTAAGATAGGTGTCCAGCAGGTGCTGGAAGGCGTCGTTTACCAACTGCTCGTCGGCATTCTCGCGATTCATGTCGTCGTCCATAGCATTATCTCCTTCTCCTCTTTCGTGATGAACTCTTACGTTTGCTGGCCGAGGCGGTGCGGCGCTTGGCTGTAGAGCGCTTGCGGCTGGCAGTGGTATTCCGTTTTCTTGCGGCTTTGCCTCTTTTCACAGCCGTGTGCCTCTTGCTGTATCGTCCTTTCTTTCCGCGTACATAGCGTTTGCTCTTATGATAATAAGTGGGAACGTTGTCGTTCACCTCAACCTCAGCTCGCCTGTTGAACAGCTCGTCTGCTTTGTAGTTATAGACGGAGTCTTCCATGTCGATAAACTTTCCTACCTCGGTCTGTGGCAGCCTCAGTGGGCATGGTGCCGTAAGTCCGGGCAGGATGTCGCGCCGGTACATGGGGTTGAGCGAGCGCAGCAGGTCGATGTTGATTCCAACGACTTCGGCCACCTGTTCCAGATGCAGGTTGCGGCTTACCATCACCGTGTCGCTCTTTGCCGGCAGTCGTGTGGTCATCGGGCAGATATTGTGCTGCGAGTAATAAGTCATCATGTAGTTGGCAGCGATGAATGCCGGCACGTATCCTCGGGTTTCCTTCGGCAGGTAGGGGTATATGTGCCAGTAGTCCTTGACGTTGGTCACCGAATCTTTCTTGGCTGCCTGGGCTCTGTGTATGGCCTTGTTGATGTTCTCTGGTCCGCAGTTGTATGCCGCAATCACGAGGTTCCAGTCGCCGAACACCTTGTAGAGGTCTCTCAGATAGCGTGCAGCGGCGTATGATGCCTTTACAGGGTCGCGGCGCTCGTCAAGCAGCGAGTTCACCTGCAGTCCGTATTGCTTGCCGGTGGTAATCATAAACTGCCACAGTCCGGTGGCTCCAACCCTGCTGACGGCATTGGGGTTGAGAGCCGACTCGATGATAGGCAGATACTTCAGCTCCAGTGGCAGCTGATATGTCTCCAGTGCCTCTTCGAATATGGGGATATAGAAGTTCGAAGCCCCCAGCATATAGCTTATGCTCTGGCGCAGGCGTCCGCTGTATCTGTCGATGAACTTCTGCACCACGTCGTTGTATGCCATCTCCATCACTGCAGGAATGCGGCTCAGGCGGTCGATGTATTCTTCGCGGCTGAATACGGGGTTTATGTCGCGCATGTTGCAGTTGTCCTCGTCGAGATACGTCTTGGCCATATACTGGTTGAGCAGCGAGTCGAGGTCGTAGGTCATGGCCTCGGGGAATTCTATCACTTCCTCGTTGCCTTCGTCGTCGGTCACCACCAGTTCGTCGTCATCCACTTCGATGACTTCCTCCTCGTCGTCCTCGTCATCTACTTCTATCTGTGCTTGTGCGCTATATGGCAGAAAGGCAAAAAGGCAGAACGGGACAATCCATTTTGCCATCTTGCCGGCCATCATTCCTATACTCATGTTTCGTATTATCATAGTCTTTACTCTTTTACTTTATTATCAGAAATTCAGCTTGCAGCTCACTCCCAGCGACTGTGCGGTAAGCCAGTTGCTGCCCCCGTTGTTGGGCATCACGGCAGGCTCCACTTTCAGGCTCAGGTCTTTCGATATGTCGAATACCGAGAGTTCTGCATCCACATAGGCATCTATTACCGATACGGCATATACGCCAAGCATCACAAAGAAACTCATGTCGCGCCAGCGGCGGTATTTGTCCTTACGGCTCTTGAATATCTGCTTGTATCGCTCTTCGTTCTCTGGTGTTATCTGTTTTCCCAGATGCAGGAACTTGTTGTACGAGGCCGTTCCCGGGTCGTCGTCCATGATGTCGAGGTAGGCCTGTGAGTAGTCCTTATACATCATGTTGTTCCACGTCAGCGCATAGATGCATCCCATGAATCCACCGTAGATGATGGGCAGTTTCCAGTATTTCCTGTTGTATATCTGTCCCGCTCCCGGCAATACCAGGGCCAGCCACAGAGCCCTCTGAGGGTCGGGGCGCCATGTATCCCAGTCGCGCTTCACCTTCACCTTGGGCTGTTTTGCCGTCATTATCGATACGGTGTCGATGGTGTCGGCTGCCACGATGGTAATATCCTTCAGGGCATTCTGAGCCGAGTCGGCTACGGCGGTCACCACGGTGTCGGGCTTCTCCACAATCAGATTGCGAGCCCTTCTCACCGAGTCCATATATGCCTTGTACTCCTTGAAGGCCGAGTCGTCCCGCTGAGCCATAGCCGGAAGTATGGCTGCCAATGCCAGCAGCAGCACCATGAATCGTCTGTAAGTCAGCAACCTAAACATTCTTTGCGCCGTCCAGTGCGTTCATTATTCGTTCCAGTTGCTCCTCGTTGTCGAAACAGATGCTTATCTTGCCCTTGCCTTTCGACGAGCATGACATCTGCACCTTTGTCTGGAAGAACTGCGAAAGGCGGTCCTTCAGGATGTTGAACTCCTCAGGCAGTTTCCCTGCAGCGGCTATGCGACCTTTGGCGGTCTTCACGTCCTCACCGTTCTTCAACGACTGTATGAGTTCTTCCACCTTGCGCACAGAATACTGCTGCTGCTGAATCTCCTTGAAGAGCTTTATCTGCTGCGACGGGCTGTCGATAGCCAGCAGGGCGCGGGCATGTCCCATCTCCAGTTCATGGTTTTTCAGAGCCATCTGCACCTGAGCGGGCAGTTTCAGCAGTCGCATATAGTTGGTGACGGCGGCACGGCTTTTGCCTACCCTCTCGCTGATTTTCGACTGAGTCATCCCAGTGGCCTCGGCCAGATGCTGGTAGGCCAGTGCTATCTCTATGGCGTTGAGGTCTTCGCGCTGGATGTTTTCCACCAGTGCCATTTCCATCACCCCCTGATCCTCCACGCTCACGATGTAAGCCGGTATTCTGGTCAGTCCGGCCAGCTGTGAGGCACGCCAGCGGCGCTCTCCGGCAATAATCTGATATTTTCCGTCAGCGACCTTACGCAGAGTGATGGGCTGTATGATGCCCAGTTCGCGTATGCTGCTGGCCAGTTCGTTCAGAGCCTCGGCGTCGAATTCGCGTCGTGGCTGGTTGGGGTTGGGCTCTATCTGTGTTATGTCTATCTCGCTAAGATTCGACGAGCCCTGCGTCTCCACTTCGCTGTGAGTGTCTATCAGAGCATCCAGTCCGCGTCCGCTACCTATATCGTCCAGTCCGCGACCTAAGACGCTACTTGCATATTTCTTCTTTACTGCCATTCAATTCTTGAATTCTCAATTTTCAATTCTTCAATTCTTCAATTTTTGATTTTTTCAATTCTTACTGATGATTTCCTTCGCCAGCGCCAGGTGGTTCTTGGCACCCGTCGAGTCGGCATCGTAGAGTATCACGGGCAGTCCGTGCGACGGGCTTTCCGAGAGCTTCACGTTGCGCTGAATTACGGTCTTGAACACCAATTCCTGGAAGTGTCGCTTCACCTCGTCGTATATCTGGTTGGCCAGGCGCAGGCGTGAGTCGTACATCGTCAGCAGGAATCCCTCTATCTCGAGCTTCGGATTCAGTTTCTGCTTGATGATTTTGATGGTGTTCAGCAGTTTTGAGATACCTTCCAGAGCAAAATATTCGCACTGCACAGGTATTATCACCGAGTCGGCTGCCGTCAGCGAGTTCACCGTGATGAGTCCCAGCGACGGAGAGCAGTCAATCAGTATGTAGTCATAATCGTTGCGGATGGGCTTCAGCACCTGGCTGATGATCTTCTCGCGGTTATTCAGGTTCAGCATCTCTATCTCTGCGCCCACCAGGTCGATGTGGCTCGGAATGATGTCCAGTCCTTCTATATCGGTTGTGTAGATGGCATCGCGAACGTCGGTCTTGTTGATGATGCATTCGTATATAGAGCAGTCAACTTGCTGAATATCAACGCCCAGTCCGCTCGACGCATTTGCCTGAGGGTCGGCGTCAACAACGAGCACAGTCTTCTCAAGCGTTGCCAGCGATGCTGCCAAATTGATAGTCGTTGTGGTCTTACCCACGCCACCTTTCTGATTTGCCAATGCAATAATCTTTCCCATAATCTATTTACCTATAAGTATATAATAGGCTGCAAAGGTACGCAGATTTCAGCAAACTGCCAAATTTATTGGCTTTTTAATCCCTTTTTTAGCGTTTTTTTCCGTATATTCAGATTCTGCCGACAGTCGTTTCCGGAGGTTAGTGGCCTGTACCCTTATGCTCTTTTCCTGCATTTCCTACAGTACCAGTTCAGAATCCGTCCCCTCATCTATGCATTCCACAGGCTACCAATGAATTGTGAATCAGAAAATCACCCTACACCCACAACACCCACTACACCCGCATTGGGTGTCGCGGGTGTCGCGGGTGTAGGCAAAAATCTAAATTAGTAATATATAAGTGAATTTGTTGTTAGTATGGAATTCCGGCCGTGCCATCAGCGAGAAGGCTGAATACAAAAATTGTGATGCTGATTTTTGAAATTCTGACCATCAGAATTTTCCTAATGAGCATTAGAATTTTGCTGCGGAGCATTGCTCTCCCGTCAATGCTTTTAGATCGGTTCAGTCTAGATATCTTCCCGAGTATCATCAACCATCTATAAAAAAGATAAGGCACCAACTTCTGCTTGTCTGGCAGCGAATTCAAGAAAGTGAATGCCAATGGCGGAACGGTAAAGGCCAACCGCGCCTACCTGCACATTCCGACGGATGAATTGACACTTTACGCCCTTGCACGCGGCATCTCGCTGGTTTGGAACGAGGATGTCACAAGCCTCAGATAAAGGTGGTAGAACTGAAACCCGTGACGCTGATCTGTACGTCATCACTCGAATCAGTCAACGTGAATCCTGACGAAGAAATGGGTGAAGACGACGAGTTTGAGTAAATATTGAAAATTGGGGATGGTTCAATGACCGTCCCCAATTTCTTTGAGTGCCGTGCTGAAACGTTGTCTGTGGCATACTAAAAGGGTGAGAGTGCCGTGCGAAAGTTAAAACGCTGTCGTCGTTTGTTAAAACGATGACAGCGTTTACAAAAACAAAGGTATCGTTTGCAAAAACAAAGGCATTGTTTGATGTTTTCTGATAGAGGAAAGTGGGAGACAGCAATAACGGCAGGGATAACGAAAGTTCCTTGCCATTTCCTTTGCCAATTTAGAAATAATTGCAGTCTTTGTAGTATCGCCAGTTAGCTCTTATTACGTGCGTCGAATCTTCTTCTGCCAAGCCATGGACTGACTACAATAGTAGAAATTTAATATGGTCTTACACCCCAAGGTGTGAGGTTCACACTACGCACACATCTACAATAGTAGAAATTTAATATGGTCTTACACCCGAGTTCGGAGCGGCACCATACGCGAACGGGGTACTCATCGATGAGTTTTTTCACTTGGGGATAGTTCTCAGCTTTATGCTCATCATTTTCCACCACGCCGTTTTTCTCAATCCATTCCTGCGTTCTGCCCACAGGCCTCAACTCAAAGCGCAAAGTCTTTGATACAGGATATTTGCCAATAAATTGTTTCAGGTCTTTCATACTTATAATCTGTTTACATATATACTTCTAGTTGCGGATAGTCAAGAAGGAATTGTCTCTAATTGAACTCGTTTGCGTAAATCAAGGGACTTTGATCATTTTATTCTTGTTCATAATTTTTGTACAACTCCATAAGAAACACCTGTCAATCGAGAAAATGCCGCAGCATGTGCCGGTACTTTCTCAATAGACAGTGCAAAAATAGTAACATTTTCTTAAACAACAAAATTTTATCCTTTAATAATGATCACAGAACCTTGCTTGGTCACAATTCTTTTGAAAAGTATTGCCGTTTCAGAAAAAAATAGTAAATTTGCCGTCGCTTAACGCAATGCTATGGCGCGTTATGTGTGAAAGAAAGATAAGAAACAGGACTATATGAGACCACTGATACTGATATCAAATGATGACGGCTACGAGGCCAAAGGCATCAACGAACTGGTGCGCATGGTGAGCCAGTATGGCGACGTGCTGGTGTGCGCTCCTGAAGGACCGCGAAGCGGCTATGCTTGCGCCTTCTCGGCCACGATACCACTGACACTGACGCTTAGGAGAAAGGAACAGGGAGTGGAGGTATGGTCGTGCAACGGCACTCCCGTTGACTGTGTGAAGATGGCACTTGCAGAACTCTGCCCGCGCAGGCCCGACCTGGTGCTGGGCGGCATCAACCATGGTGACAACGGCTCGGTGAACACCCACTATTCTGGGACTATGGGCGTAGTGATGGAGGGTGCCATGAAGTATATCCCCTCGGTAGCCTTCTCGCTGTGCGACCATAGGGCCGATGCCGACTTCCTGCCGCTGGAGCAGCTGATACGGAAGATTACGCAGCAGGTGCTGGCCGAAGGACTGCCGCAAGGCGTGTGCCTGAATGTGAATTTCCCGTTGGTGGATGAATACAAGGGAGTGAGGGTATGCCGCATGGCCCGAGGCACATGGGAGAACGAGGTGACCTGCTGTCATCATCCGCGAGGCTACGACTACTGGTGGATGGTGGGGCACTACCGCAATGATGAGCCTGAGGCTGACGATACCGACAACTGGGCTCTGAGCCACGGATATGTGGCCATCACCCCCACACATGTCGATGTCACGGCCTATGAGGCCATGGACAGGATAAAGGCCTTCGAGTTTTAGGGTTATTTAGTTTTTGAGTTTGGACTTGTCTTCAATCCTTCAATTCTTCAATCCTTCAATTCTTCAATCCTTCAATTCTTCAATCCTTATGAAGTATTACTTAATAGCCGGTGAGGCCAGTGGCGACCTTCATGCCTCGCATCTGATGCGGTCGTTGAAGGACTACGACAAGGAAGCGCAGTTCCACTTCTTTGGTGGCGACCTGATGGCTGCCGTGGGCGGCACGCTGGTGAAGCACTACCGCGAACTGGCCTATATGGGCTTTATTCCTGTGTTGCTGCATCTGCGTACCATACTGCGCAATATGAGGATGTGTAAGCAGGACATTCTGCAGTGGCAGCCTGACGTAGTAATACTAGTAGATTACCCGGGTTTCAATCTCGACATAGCCAAATACGTGCATCGCCTGCAGCTCAACACTCAAAGCTCAAAGCCCAAAGTCTATTACTACATCTCGCCAAAGATATGGGCATGGAAGGAGTACCGCATCAAGAATATCAAGCGCGACGTGGATGAGCTGTTCAGCATACTGCCTTTCGAGGTTGATTTCTTCGAAGGCAAGCACGGCTATCCCATCCACTATGTAGGCAATCCTACGGCACAGGAGGTGAGGGAATGGAAGAAGCCCACCCCTGGCCCATCCCCAAGGGAGGGGAAACAGAATAGGGCCCCTGTCATTGCCCTGCTAGCTGGTTCGCGACGACAGGAAATCAAGGACAACTTGCCTGCCATGATTGAGGCAACGAAGCACCTGACAGGGCAGTACGACCTTGTGCTGGCCGGTGCTCCATCGATAGAGCCCGACTACTACCGCCAGTTCCTGACGGGCAGTTCGGTCCGCCTCGTTGTCAACGAGACCTACCCGCTACTGTCGGAGGCCGTGGCAGCACTGGTCACCAGCGGTACGGCAACCCTCGAGACGTGTATGTTCGACGTTCCGCAGGTGGTGTGTTACGAGACGCCGCTGCCGAAAATCATCGGATTCCTGAAGCGCCATGTCCTCAGTGTGAAATGGGTGTCGCTGGTCAACCTGATAGCCGGGCGTGAGGTGGTGCCCGAACTGGTGGCCGATACATTCAGCGTGGATAATATCCGCAGCGAACTGATGGCTATACTGCCTGGCGGAGAGCGACGCCAGAGCATGCTCGACGATTATGATACCGTTCGCAAGGCATTGGGCGAGAGCCATGCACCTGACAATGCTGCTCGGATCATGGTTCAACTATTAAAACAATAATAATGATGAGAAAACTATTATTCCTGATGTGTATGGTTGCCGGACTGACAGCCTCTGCACAGAACATTCAGTTGCATTACGACTTCGGCCGTAATATCTACACTGGCGAGGAAGCCGGACGTTCCAAGGTTACCGTTACCCTGGAGCAGTTCAAGGCCGATAAGTGGGGCTCGTGGTTCTACTTTGTGGATGTGGATCTCAGCAGCCATTTCACAGAGAGTGCCTACGCCGAGATATCGCGTGAAATGAATCTGGGCACCAACTCACCGTTGGCTGCGCACGTGGAGTATGACGGCGGACTGAGCCGCCACGGCAGTTTCCAGCAGGCTGGACTGGTGGGATTGGCATATAACGGCCATTCTGCCGACTTTGCCAAAACGTGGTCGGTGCAGATGCTGTATAAGCAATACTTCAAAAGCTATGACTACACCCACTCTTATGCCTCGGCACAGCTGACGGGTGTCTGGGGGCTCAACTTCATGCAGAAGAAGCTTACGTTCTCGGGATTCATCGATTTCTGGAGAGGCGAGAAGGACAACGGTCACGGTCAGCTCGTGATACTCACAGAGCCTCAGCTATGGTACAACTTCAATGAGCATTTCAGCGTAGGCACTGAGTGGGAAATGAGCAGCAACTTCGTCTATAACACTTACAACGACAAGAGCTTCTTCCTGAATCCAACGCTCGCTGTGAAGTGGAATCTATAGCGGATTAGTCCTTGTTGTAGAATATCACGTAGCTGTTTCGGCTCTGCATGAAGCACGCCTCGTGGGCTTCCTGCTGGCATGTCTGGGCCTCCTGCTCGGTGATGGTGGCAGGCCAGTACTTGTTGCCATCGACATTGCGCCCTGTAAGGAATTCGCACCATGTGCATGCGGCAGTATATCGGCCTAACGTGTAACTCAGATGGTATCCGTCGCGGTTGAGGACATTGCCCATACGGTGACGCATGAGTTGTATCGCTGTTCCTGAGGGTATTATGCGGCGTATGCCTACGCTAGGCAGAACATTCAGCATACTGCTGATGATGTTGTGATACATGCGGCTCTGGCTATAGTTGTACGGCTTGAAGCGGTCGGAAGTAAAGTCATCGGCGTAAGCCCACGTCATGTGCCATACGAACTGGACATGGAGGTTGGTGGTGTAGCTCTGGACGAGGCGCTTCAGCAGTGGCAGATTGGTGTAGCTGGTAACTATGCCAGACAGATGGCTGGCCTGCTGCAGGGATATGACATCCCACTGCTCGTCTTGGATAATACTGCGTAGGGTTACTCCATTATGCTTGGCCTTGACTCCGCCAATTATCTTGCGGTAGGCATAGAGGGCACTGTCGCCGCGAAGATTGTCGTAGTGGCGGTCGATGGAGCACCCGGCAATATAGGCATTGCCGATTACCAGAGAGTCGCCTTGTGCTGCTGCCAGCTCATACAGGTACTGCTCGACGGCATCCTCAGAGAAGCTGTTGCCGATGGCAAGCACTCGTATTATCTTGGCCTGTAAGGGGAAGAAACAAAATAAAGAAAGGAGTAAAATCAAGGTGATTTTACAACAATTCATTCGTGCACTCATTTTTACTTTTAATGTCTTTTAGTCTTCTTTCACGGCCTTGCGCAATTTGCGCACTGCCTGGTTGCGTATCTGGCGGACGCGCTCTCGCTTGAGATTCATCTTCTCGCCAATCTCTGCCATCGTATGGCGCTCAGAACCGATGCCGAAATAGTGGGTGATGACAGTCTTCTCACGCTCGTTGAGAATATCTATGGCCCGTGTCATGTCATCGCTGAGCGATGCTGCCTCTACTGCTGCGTCGGCCTTGGGGGCATCTTTGTCCTCAAGGACGTTTAGCAAGGTATAGTTGTTGTTGCTGCCTACTGGCAGTGACTCGTCGGTGGAGCGGATGTCGGTATCATTCTCAAGGCGGCTGATGGCTGCCTCGATGCTGCGACGGATATAGGGGGCGGCAAAGGTGACGAAGGGCTTGCCACGTGACGGGTCGTACTTCTCGGCAGCCTTCATCATGCCGATGCTGCCCTCGCTGATGAGGTCGTCGGTGCTCAGGATGTCGCTCTTATACTGACGTGCCAGTGTCACTACATAGCCCATGTTGGCGGTAATGAGTTTCTCTTTGTCTGTCATGTTCTTATGTTATTCCGTTGTCTTGATATTCCGAAGTTTCTCCTATTGATTGTATTTTAATAACAGCCCCTTCACCAGCTTGCCGTATTCCTTAATGACGTCGTCGGCCCAAGGACCTGTGGCTGTGGCACGAGGCAGCAGCATGGAGCATGACTCGTTCTTGTCGCTGATGCTCCAGCATACCCAACTTATTCCAAGGCGCTCGCACAACTGAATCCACTTCTCTTCGCTATCTGGGTCTATCTTGCCGTCGCCGCTGGCTTCGGTGGCTCCACTCTCGCTGATGAATACAGGAATGCCCTTGTTTACGGCTGCCTCCATGCGATCACGCAGGTAGTCGCCATGAGTGGCGGCATAGAAGTGGACGGTGTACATCACATTGCTAAAGCCCTCAAGCGGACTCTCGGCAACAAGATGGATGTCCTGGTCCCAATGCGGACAGCCCACCAGCACAATGTTGTCTGGGTCGTATTTGCGAATCTCGCCGATAACCTCGGCAGCATATTTCTTCAGGTCGGCCCATGTGTCTTCCACTGGCTCGTTGTATATCTCGTAGATAACATGCGGGTTCTTGCCGTATTTGCGGGCCATCTCGCCAAAGAACTTCTTGGCTTCTGCTGTGTTTAGTACGTGGGAATGCCAGTCGATAATGACATAAACATTCTGCTTGATGGCCGACTCGATGACTGGAGTCATACACTGCATGGCATAGGTTGGGTTCTCAAGATAGTTGTCTTCGATGAGAATGCCCATGGCAGCACGCACCACGGAACAGTGCCAGTCTTGCTTCAGCGTCTGTACTACTTTCTTGTTGTAGAAACGAGGCCACAGGTTATGCCAGCCCAAGCTGACACCGCGCAGAATGACGGGGTTACCCCGCTGATCGCAAAGCTGGGCTCCCTTGACTTGCAGTTGTCCGTACTGCTTCACTGGTTCGTTGGTGGGTGAAACAGCGTGGAGGGCGTGTGCATAAAAAACACAAGCACAGAACAGTGCAAAAATCAGTATCTTCTTCATAGTCTTATCTTAGTTATCGTTTTCGTTTTCGTATTCGTTTTCATATTTCGTTTTTTCGTTATCGTATTTCATTCACGTTCTCCCTCCCTTTGGGAGGGTCGGGGTAGGCTCAGAACAGCGATAGCGTGTATAGATAGACGACAGCAGCCGGGATGGCCAATAGCGATGAGTCAAAGCGGTCGAGCATACCTCCGTGGCCGGGCAGGATGCTGCCTGAGTCCTTGATGCCAAGGGTGCGCTTAAAGAGACTCTCAACCAGGTCGCCCCATGTGCCGAAGACTACTACGACGAGTCCGAGGCCAAGCCATTCAGGAATAGAGAGCATTCCCGTTGATAATGCCAGGGTACTGCTGGCGCCGGTTGAAGGGAGATTGTCGAACCAACCGATGCCCCATGCTGCTGCAAGTACGAAGACTGCTCCGCCGATGCTGCCCTCCCATGACTTGCCCGGCGAAATGCGGGGGAACAGCTTGTGGCGACCCAGTAGTGAGCCGACACAATAAGCTCCGGTGTCGTTTACCCAGAGGAATATGAATACCGACAGCGGCAACAGGGTGTTGAAGCTTACCGTGCCCTGAGACGTGGTGGTGAATGCCAGCACGTTGAGCAGCGAGAAGGGTAGGGCGATATACATCTGCGAGAGCATGGTGTAGGCCCAATCTTCGATGGGGTCTTCCTGCTTCAGATAGAGTTCGGCCACAAGCAGGTAGATTATTGTGACGAGGTAGGGAATAAATACTACCGATTTGGCTGCACCTCCGTATAAATCGCTACAGAAATACGTCATGGCATAGAAGAAATACACTGCTGCCACTGTGCAGATGAAGCGATTGACGGTGACTCCAGGACGGTCGTTGACAAGTCCGGTAAACTCCCATACAGTCAGTCCTGTGACGATGCTAAACAACAGTACCATGGCCTCCGGACGGAGGAAACTGGCTACTATGGCAACAACGAATATGATGCCTGTAATGCTTCGGATAATGAAATTATTCATGAGGCCCCCTCTTCTGCCCCCGAGGGGGCTACTTGTGAATGGTTATCTTGTGTGTTGTCACTCTGGGGGTCGTTCGAGGCCCCCTCGGAGTCTGTCTTGGTGTCGAGCCCCAGCTCCTTGGCACGGCGCTCAGCCATGGCCTCGGCTTCAGCACGCTGCTGGGCCTCAAGCAACTCCTCGGCACGGCTGGTCCACGGACGCTTGCCGAATATCTTCTCTACGTCGTCGGCAAATATCACCTCGCGCTCAATAAGCAGCTGAGCCAGCTGGGCATGGCCGTCCTTATGCTCGGTGAGTATCTGCTTGGCTCGCTCGTATTGCTCGTTGACCATCTTCAGCACCTCGTCGTCCATAATCTTGGCCGTGGTCTCTGAGTATGGTTTCTGGAACGAATATTCCTGTTGGTTGTAATAGCACAGGTTGGGCAGCTTGTCGCTCATGCCTGCGTAGGCTACCATGCCATAGGCTTGCTTGGTAGTGCGCTCAAGGTCGTTCATGGCACCTGTAGAAATATGGCCGATAAACAGTTCCTCGGCAGCGCGTCCGCCAAGCAGTGAGCACATCTCGTCGAGCATGGCTTCCTTGGTCTGCAGTACACGCTCTTCGGGAAGATACCATGCTGCACCCAGTGCCCGGCCGCGAGGCACGATGCTCACCTTGACTAGCGGATTGGCAAATTCGGTGAACCAAGAGATGGTGGCATGGCCTGCCTCGTGGATGGCTATCGACTTCTTCTCGGCCTCGGTCATTACTTTCGTCTTCTTCTCCAATCCGCCGATGATGCGGTCAACGGCATCGAGGAAGTCCTGCTTGCCAACCTTCTCGCGGTTGAAACGGGCGGCGATAAGGGCGGCCTCATTGCAGACATTGGCAATGTCGGCACCAGAGAATCCCGGAGTCTGGCGTGCCAGGAAGTCCACATCGACAGTATCGTCGAGCTTCAGGGGCTTCAGGTGAACCATAAATACCTCTTTGCGCTCGTTGAGGTCAGGCAAGTCAACATGTATCTGACGGTCGAAACGGCCTGCACGAAGCAGGGCTGAGTCGAGCATGTCGGCACGGTTGGTGGCAGCCAGGGTGATGATACCGCTGTTGGTGCCGAAACCGTCCATCTCTGTCAGCAGAGCATTAAGCGTGTTCTCGCGCTCGTCGTTTCCACCCAAGGAAGGATTCTTTGAACGCGCACGGCCTACTGCGTCAATCTCGTCGATGAAAATGATGCATGGAGCCTTGGTCTTAGCCTTCTCGAAGAGGTCGCGTACACGGCTGGCACCGACACCGACGAACATCTCTACGAAGTCGCTTCCCGACATCGAGAAGAAAGGCACGCCAGCCTCACCGGCCACAGCCTTGGCCAGCAATGTCTTACCAGTTCCCGGAGGACCTACCAGCAGGGCACCCTTGGGAATCTTACCGCCAAGGTCGGTATATTTCTGCGGATTCTTCAGAAAGTCCACTATCTCCTGCATCTCCTGCTTGGCACCGGCCTGTCCGGCAACATCCTTGAACGTGA
>CAMHLV010000029.1 GCA_946186115.1 uncultured Prevotella sp.
CAATTTTCAATTTTCAATTTTCAATTTTCAATTTTCAATTTTCAATTTTCAATTTTCAATTTACTAATTTTCAATTTTCAATTTTCAATTTTCAATTTTCAATTTTCAATTTACAATTTTCAATTTACTAATTTTCAATTTTCAATTTTCAATTTTCAATTTACTCAGTACAAGAATCCCAGCAGCCACAGCGGTATCTGGTTGTCTCGACCAACCTCTGTGTTGTATCTTGCATAGATTGTATCGGGCGCGTACCTTATTTTATTACGCGCGGTAGCGTCGCAGATGCGGAATTTCTGTTTCTCGTCAACGATGTAGAATGGCTCGTGGCCGTTCTGGTTCACCTTATGGTCCTTCCAGAGCGAGTTTACGAAGAACGTCTCCATAGCCTCCTGTTTCTCCACGTGAATGGGGTAGATGGCATAGAGCAGGTTTGAGTTGTGGAGCATCACCTTCGACGGTTTCTTCGGGAAATCCTCGCCTACCGGATAAATCATGTTCAGCAGTCGGGCATCCGTCAGATATTTGATATAGTTCATCACTGTGGCGCGGCTTGTCTCCACGTCCTGTGCCAGCTTGCTCACGTTGGGGGCCTTCGAGCCCTCTTCGGCAATCTGGTAGAACAGTTTCTTGATTTTCGTCAGATATTTCAGTTCTATCTGCTTCACCAGCAGTATGTCCACCTCTGTCATCATGTTCATCGTCTTCAGCAGGTTTTCGCTGTAGTTGCGGTGCTCCTGGAAGAAAGGATAGAATCCGTGGTGAATGTAGTCTTGGAAATATCTGTTGGGCGACACCTTGGGCAGGATCTGCTTGATGATGTGCTCGTGGTCGTTCAGAATCTCTTCTAGAGTGTAGGGGCGGAAGTCGTTGCCTGTCAGCAAGTTGATGAACTCGCGGAATGAGAATCCTCTCAGGTTGTACGACTTTACGATGCCGTTCAGCTCAGGGTTCTCGTCTTTCAGGCGCATCACGCTCGATCCTGTGAAAACAATCTTAAGGTAGGGGAACTCGTCGTAACATCGGCGCAGCTCTTTCGACCAGTCTGGCTGTTTAAACACCTGGTCTATCAGCAGCACTCTTCCTCCTCTTTTGCAGAACTCTCCTGCAAAGTCGGCTATGCCGTGTCCCTGGAAGTAGAAGTTGTTCATGTTGATATACAGGCATTTGCGGTCCTGGATATCAAAATGCTCTTTTGCGTATTGCAGCAGGAATGTAGTCTTTCCGATGCCACGTGTGCCCTTTATACCAATCATGCGGTCGCTCCAGTCTATCTCATCCATCAGGGTGCGACGAACCGGGGCGTTGACATGTTCAACTAAGTAGCGGTGTGTCCTGAAAAAAGCTTCCATTCCTACGATTTGTTTTAAAACAGGCACAAAGGTACGAATAATTCCCGAAATTGCAAAGCCGAGATAGCAAAATCTTCAAAAAAAGCCACTTTTTTAGTATCCATTAACATCCGTGTCCGTCAGTCTACAGTTGTCGTTACTGCTGTATTTGTGGATCTGTGTGACCTTATATTTTCTGTGATTTCCTTTGCATATTAACTTTTTTGTCGTATCTTTGCAGGCAGATAGAAAGGATTTGATATGTTGGTACTTCAAGATTGCATTAATAAACTGGCAGACTTCAAGGCTGCATTCAGCCAGAAGTACGGTATTACTAAACTCGGTATTTTCGGCTCTGTTGCACGTAGAGAAAATACAGAGGATAGCGATATTGATATTGTTGTGGAGGTGAGCAAACCTTCTCTGAAGTTAATGTATGAATTGAAGGAGGCTCTAAAAGTTCTGTTTGCATGTGAGGTTGACCTTGTCAGATACAGGGACTCTCTTCGCCCGCTATTCAAGTCGAACATTATAAGAGATGTCATATATGTCTGATAATACATTAGCTATCCGCGATAGACTTGAAGACATTTTGGAGTCTATAGGCCTTATTCAAGAGTGGAGTATAGACAGAACCACTGTTAATGATTATATGACTTCTCCAACAGGAGTGATGGCGTTTAATGCTTGCGTTATGAGATTGCAGGTGATTGGTGAACATGTTGGCAAACTTTTAAAGGAGGAGAGTAAACCTTTGGATGATTATCCGGAAATACCTTGGCAAGCAATTAATGGGTTGAGGAATATCATATCGCATGAATATGCCAATATTGATGAAGAGGTCATAGTGTCTGTTATCAATGATGACTTGCAGCCTCTCCAACTTGTAATAGAGGATTTGCTGAAGAAGCTATGCTGACTTCCTCTTCATCCGTGTCTTCTCGTATTTTTTTCACGGCGAATTTCGTAATTTTGTCACCGTAAACAAGCAAAACAGAAAAAGTATATGATTACGACTGCAACAAGAAAGACAATGCCCGACACATTTACGCTAACCGTGCCGAAGGCCGATGTAGGCTTTTTCAAAACGATGGCTAAGAAAATGGGGTGGACGGTAGAGCGCAAGAAGGCAGTAAAGCCACGCCTCTATGATCCTGAGACGGGCAACTACCTGAACGACGCGACCATGAAGGTCATAGAGAACGCACGCAAAGGAAAGGATGTCATAGAGGTTGGTTCGATGGACGATTACCTGAAGTTGAACAAGGATCTCTAATGAACTGGCACGCACTCCGACCTGTTCAGCAAAAAGAACAAACAGAAAGCAAAATGATGCTATTTGTGTAACAAAAAAAGAACCCGCACTTCCGACACTTCCAACACCCAGCTTAGGTGTCGGAAGTGCGGGAAGTGTGGGATTAAAATTTGTTTAGCTATCATAATGTGCGCGTATATACGTGCGCACGCGTGAGAAAAAGTTGACAACTACAGTCCATAGGTATGTTGAGGCTGATGACAAGAATTCTGATGCTCATTACAAAAATTCTAATGGTCAGAATTTTCCTGCTGAGCATCAGAATTCCACCGCGGAGCATCAAGGTAGATTACGATTGCTTCTCCTTGTACTCCCGATGCGTGATACAGTCTCATGCCAGTGCCCCCCTTTCCTTCAAGACTTCGGTCAGCTCCTTACGCCACCATTCCGATGTCGTGCAGGAACTCAGGGGCGAGGTCAGCACCGTTGGCCCACTCGATGGTGTAGCCCGTCAGTCCGAACTGTGTGAACTTGTCAAGGTCGAGCAGTTCGCCGAATACCTCACCCGTCAGGTAAGGCTTCAAGTCAGCCAACTTGCGCGTCCCGTCGCTGAAGCTGAGCAGCAGTTTGTAGTCCTTCACATAGTCAACATCTGTGATTCTAAGCATATCGTTCTCCTTTCTTTATTTAGTCAGTTCACGCTTATCGAAGAGGTTCAATACGTCCCAGTTTCTCACCCTTCTGCGCCTTCTCCCAAAGGGTAAGGATTTCTGCCTCGTGCAAATCCATCCATTCGTTCACTTTGGCGATGACCTTCGAGGGAGCCTTGCCGTCGACCACACGGTCGAGCACGCTGATGCAGCATTCATATTCGCCGTAGGTGAAGTGGATGTGCGGCGGATTATGATCGCGCCAGTAGAGGCTGATGATGATTCCAAAGAATTTGCTAATTTCTGGCATAATGTTTCACTGCTTGTTTTATCCTGCTGCAAAGGTACAACTTTTTTGTGAGAAATAAAAGAGAAAAGGGAAAAATTGCAGTTGAAAGAATAAAACCAGTCATTTCCCAGCAAAAACAACACTTTAGCACAATATTCCACCATTTTGGTGCAATTATCCACCTGTTTTATTATATTTTACCTTACTTTTGCAACCCGTAAGCGTAGTGCCACACTTTGCGGGCTTCGGCCGTCCGTAAACTTTACGTAAATTTGCGTGGAATTTATTTTAACAAAATGCTCACGTTTCATAAAATTTGACTACATTTGCAGCCGTTTAGTGTGGTAGAACTACTAATGCAAACAATTAATGCAAAACCGAACATAACAAAACAACAAATAAACAAAACAACATTATGATTAAAAAAATCTTATTCTTATTGACATTCCTCCTGACGACACTCGGAGGAGGAAAATTGTGGGCAGAAAACTATACCGTCACTGACGACGGTGTATATGTCAACACTTCCACAGGAACGTCTGCATTTGCAGCAGGTACTACCTATCAAGCTACTTCAAACATTAGCATGTATATTGGAAGTAGTGGATGGACTATTTCTTCAGGGAATAAGTATATTACAGGAAGCGATGCTCCTAAATACTACAATGACACTAACTGGAATTACAATTCAGGTGGCTTTCCAACCAAGGGTGCATATCTTACTTTTACACCAAGTGTAAATGGCAGATTCACTTTGAGAGGCACAAAGAATGGAAAATCTGGTATTAAGTATTTGTACATAGCGTCTGCTGGTGGTACATATGTTGAAGATGCAGAAGTTATATTTAACAATGATGAAGCTAAATATAATTCAACTAAGCATGGGTATCCTATATCAGAAACAGACGATGAAAATTCTAAAATATCGTTTACTGCCGAGTTTAATATGACGGCAGGTACAACATATTATATAATTATTGAGGGATATAGTAAATGGTCATTTACTGGTTTTTCGTTTACGCTACCTGTCACGACCATCAATGTTTCTGATTTGAATTATTCTGTTGGCCCTAGTGGTAAAGCTGACGCAGGACTGAACAGGACTGTTGGAGGCTTTAATTTGGCTTTTGACAAAGGAATTTCTAGTCAAGGTGTGAAATACAACGGTGGTAGCAGCCTCATTTTCCTAAGCGGAGCAAATGGCAAAATGACGGTGTCGATGGATAGCAATAATTCGTCGATAAGCATAACCAAAATATTGTTTAATATTAGCAGTTATGCAAATGCATCTACCTATCTCAGTGTAGAAACGGGGGGAGGTACTCTTTCAAAAGTTAGTGACACTCAAGTTCAATGGACGGGATCGGCACAGTCAGTAACATTTGCGCACAACACGAGTGATGGAACGGGTATTACGCTGAATAGTATGGTAGTGACAACTTCGGCACTTCCCACATATTCCAAGATAACCCCTACAGTCACGCTGTCACCATCTTCGGCATCGATAAAGGTTGGTACTGCGGGCACTTATTCTCCCTCTACTTCCTCCACGCCAGCAAACTTTGCATGGACATGGAGTCATACTGATCTGACAAGTACGAATGTTACCTATAATGCTGGTAATGCTAACTCTTCTGACGTGGGCGATGCAGGTTCATTTACTACAACGGCATCGTCGGTAGCGGGCACTTATAAGATGTCCGCAACGTTTGATGGATCAAGCAATCCGTGGTTCAATTCAGCTACAATTTCTGATGCCTATACGCTGACTGTTCAGAAGAATGACCTGACAACATTTGCCTTCAATAATACAGAAACATATTATGGTAAAAGCGATGATAGTCCTTCTGGAAATAACAAATGCAAAGGTGAATTCATTGACAGGACCACGACTTTCAAATACAAGGTTGGACGTAGCCAAGTGCTGAGAACTCGTGTGGATGTTGCACCTGGTTTTGATGTGACAGGGATAGCGGTTGATAAAACTAATTTTGGTGTTTCTTCAGATGCATCAGCTGTGCTGGACGATTCTGATTACTCTTTGTCGAAAGCGTCTGATAGTAAGATTTTTTATTGGGGCGTGAAGGTTAAGAAACCTGGTACTGCATCGCTCACGTATAGCTTTAATGGTATATCTGAATACAATGCGAAGTATTATACGGAGATGTTTACCATCGAGAAGGATGCCCCTGTTCTTGCATTTGCTTCTAACTTCATAACGAAAACTGAAGGAGGTGGCAATTTTACTAATACACTGACGTTGAATGGCCTTTCACTGCCAGTTTTTGATGATTATGCAGGTGAGGTGAAAGCTACTTACGAATCAAAGAATCCAGATGTGGCAACAGTGGATGAAAACACGGGTCAAGTGACAATTGTTGCTCCTGGTGTGGCAATCATCGAGGCAACAGTTGCAGAGTCAAACTGGAACAATAAGGCGACCAAGAGCTATACGCTGGTGGTAAATCCCACTTCGGGAACAATGCCTGATATTAGTTGGAATAACATTGAGGCAGGTTCGACTCAAGAGGTTAAGTATAATGAAAGCATTAATCATTGGGCAACTGCTTCGGTTGGTACTGTAAAATATAGAATTGCTGATACCTCGATAGCCGAACTTGACAATAAAGTTCCTTATAAGGTTACGGGTAAGGGTATTGGTTCTACTACAGTCACTGCCTATGTAGAGCCGACGAGTACACACAACTATGCTGAGATTAGTTATAATGTAAAGGTTATTTCTGCAGGAGAATTAAAAAGCTTTAAATTCATACCAAATAATGGGAAGGTGAACAACGGCAAGAGCATTACACCGAAACTGGCATTCCCGACAATTCCAGCCAGTGGTGTTACTTCTCTTAAAGTAACACAAATAGAAGTTATCGATAAAGAGAGCTCTTCGGTTACACAAACGTTAACAACACCTGAAGAAATTTCAAACT
Organism: uncultured Prevotella sp.; assembly: GCA_946186115.1. GTDB lineage: Bacteria > Bacteroidota > Bacteroidia > Bacteroidales > Bacteroidaceae > Prevotella. The sequence goes on from CAMHLV010000029.1 coordinate 6,468, forward strand.
GTGATATCATACGTGTTGATGCATTTGATGACTTGAGTAATAATTGGGAATTGGATGGTGTCAACAAAGTATTTAAGGTAAATGTTACGATTAATGGTAAGAATGTTGGCAAGGCTCGTATTACTGTAACATTTGAAAGTGACTATTATAATACAGCTACTGCAACATACGATGTTGAGGTGACAGATGCCGGAACAAGGAACTTCTCGTGGGCTGACGGAACAAATCCTGAATACTACACTTATGCTGGCGACTTTATGATGTTGCCCGCTCTGACCGGAAATTCAAATGGAAATTACAATTATTCGAGTGGTGCTAAGAATAGTTCCGATTACACGGAAGGTGGTGATAGTCATTTAGCCCTTCATGCCTATGAATATGAACGGAAATGGAATGGCTCAAATTTCAACATTAAATGGAATAATAAGAATATAAAGATTGGTGAGGGATTCCCCGATTTTGCAATTGTGACTGAAGGAATCTCAAGTCCAGGAACAGCATCTGTGTTCTTTGGAAGGGGCGAAGGTGGTGATCATCCTGACACGCTGATGGTTTACTGTGAAACTGCTGGCGATGTGAAACTCCGTGCATACGACCCGCAAGACCATAATAAGTATTGTGATGCCACCATTCACATTCTGCCTATCAGTGATATTGAAGGATTGAACGGTTCTGCAACTACCGTTAAAAATGGCATGACTTATCCATATACATGGGACTTTACCACTGACTTTAACATGGCCGCGATGGTTGGAACTACTGATCAATACTGGATTCCTATAAAGGATAATAGCGGTAAACCGACGGGAGACTATACCAATGGCTATGGATTCTTTAATCTTGATTGGGCAGATACTAATACGACTCCAGATAAAGTAGATCGTTTCTATAAATATTTTATTGCTGGAGCCAGCGACTTAAAAACGGGTTATATGCATCAGTTCAATGGCATGATGTTGCAAATGAAAGGCTCGACAAGCTGGGCCAACAAGATGGATCGTATGCGCATTTTGGCTTATGATAATACCGATCAGAAAGGACGTCTGGAATTTATTGGTGGATACCACACAATGAAATTATTCTTGCCAGGGGAAGGTAAACGCCCGACAAACTTCAAGATTTTCGTTAAAGCATCAGGAGCAGGTCATGTATGTATTATGGGAACTGATGAGAAAGAGGTGTCAAGCACAGTAAAAACTCTTTCAGGCAGTGCTGCTATATACTCTTTCGACATCTCTGAAGTTTCATACGCGTCGGATGGTTACATTCTTATGGGCTTTGAAGATGCCCACGTTTATTGGATTGCTATGTCGACAGAGGCGAAGAGCATTGGAACTGCCGCTGGAGGATCAGACCATATGGCTTCATATTCATATAGTCAAACGATGGACTATAGCAAATCTCATGAGGCAAACAATGTCGATGCCTATGTGGCTACGGCAGTTACAAACGAAAGCTCTGCAAGCAATCCTGCATTAATAGTGACCTTGCAAAAGTCAAACACAAGTGTTCCTTCTGGTACAGGTGTTGTACTTAAGGCAACAGATGAAAAGAATGCCTATATGATAGCAGACGCACGTAATGTGGATAGCTATAATGACCCAGAAGCACCAACGGGCAATCTTCTTATTGGCACTGGAAAAACTGGATGTACTATCTATGAACTTGCTGGCGATGAAACAGGAACAACATCTGGCAGTTCGCATGTTCCATTCTACTTTTCAAGTAAATTCCGTGACTATTCTGTCGGTAGTGGAATCGGCGAACAGCAGAATGCAGGCTATTATGCTTTTTGGCGCGTGTACGGCACGCAGTCTATGCCTGCAAATTATTCATATATGGTATTAGATGCAGATACATATAAGGATACTTATGGTAAACCTGCTAATATAAATGGAGGTGCTTCAAGTCGTATCCTGCTTGCATTCGATGAATCTGATGATGATTCTGGTACAACTGGTGTCAATAGCATCAATAATACTTTGATTGATAGCGACGCTTGGTACACACTGCAAGGCGTGCGCGTGAATGCACCCACAAAGAGTGGTATCTATATTCATAAAGGAAAGAAGGTAGTGGTAAAATAAATATTTTCAGAATATGAAGATTATGAACAATATAACAATGAAGAAAAAATATATCAAGCCAGAATTGGAAGAATTGACTGATGTAGTTAATATGATTCTTGCCGGTTCAAAAGTCTATGGTGGAGATGTTGAAGCCCGCCAGCAGGGTAACATCTTCGCAGAGGACGACGACGACTCGGATGAGTAACAATAGTTAATATACTATCATCATTACTGCAGCAGTTGCACCGCTTAAGTAAGTGCAACTGCTGCTGTTGTTGTGTGTGGTGATGTAGGTAAAAAATGTCGAAGCTAACGAGCTTTCTCATTTAGCATCAAATGGAAAGCAAAACAGCCTTAGTTATGATGCAAAACAGCCTTAATTGTGCAGTAAAACAGGCTGAATTGTGATGCAAATCAGCCTTAATTGGGAAGGACGCTGAGGCTTAGATGCCCAGACCGCCATCGAAGTCGCTGGTAACGGCTTTCGACTGCTGTACGCGCGAGTAGGGTGACACATCGTTGGTGACCCAGATGTTGCCGCCAATGATGGAGTGGTGTCCAATGGTGATGCGGCCCAGGATAGAGGCGTTGGAATATACGGTGACAAAGTCCTCGATAATGGGGTGGCGAGGAATGTTGAGCATGTTGCCGTTCTCGTCGTACTTGAAGCTCTTGGCTCCTAAGGTGACGCCCTGGTAGAGGGTGACGTGGTCGCCGATGATACATGTCTCGCCGATGACGACGCCCGTGCCGTGGTCGATGGCGAAGTATTCGCCTATCTGTGCTCCTGGGTGGATGTCGATACCGGTCTTTGAGTGTGCCTGCTCAGTTATGATGCGGGGAATGACGGGCACCTTCAGCTCATGCAGCTTGTGGGCTATGCGATAGTGTGTCATCGTATTGATGACGGGATAGCAGAATATTACCTCGCCATAGTTGGGAGCAGCGGGGTCGTTGTCGAACATGGCCTGAACGTCGGTGTATAGCAGTCGCTTGATTTCGGGCAGGGCATTGATAAACTCGGTGGCCAGACGCTCGGCTTCGGCATAGACTTGTGCCTTGGTCTTGATAGCCTCGCAGTCGTCGCAGAACTGCAGTCCGTGGGCTATCTGCTTGGTGAGCAGTGTGAGCAGTTCCTCCATGTGGACGCCGATATAATAGGAGCGGATTGACTCGTCGGACTGTCGCTTGTTGAAGTAGTCGGGGAAGATGATGGTCTTAACCAGTCTTACTATCTCTTTTACTTGCTCTACTGAGGGCAGCGGTGCCTCTACAGCGGGCATCATTCTTACTTCCTGCTCTGTCAGCTTCGACAGCAGGGCTACATTCTTAAGAAGGGTCTCGTTATTTGTTTTCTTGTCCATAGTTTTTGTATTTTCAGAAGTTAATATCGTGATCATTAGAATAGATCACTTGATTCTCGAAACGTCACTCTCTCTGGTTAGAATGGGAGAAATGTCGTATGAGGATACACATTTACTTTATAAATCTATCCAGTTGCTCGACGAAAGCTGCTGAAGTGAAATGTGGAATGTCAGAGAAATCATAATGCCTGCGGTCGTTTGTTACAATGTAGTCACAATTTGCAGCCTTAGCACATTGGTATTGAAGCATATCCTCGAAGTCCTTCACGGGTTGGGTAATAGCAGATATCACTTCTTGCTTGCCAAGAGGAAGAATCTCAACAACACTGGCCATCTGCCTTAGTGCATTGTACTTTTCCTCTTGTGTACGGCTCTTGATAATGTATGCCATGTTGGCAAAGGAAAGCGAAGAGGCGTATAGAAGAGCTTCGTCCGAGAAGCCACAAGCGAAAATCTGCTCTGCATTATCTGCTCCTGCACGATTGTCTATATAATCAATCAGAATGTTAGTGTCAAGGAAAATCCGCTTCATCGCTCCATGATATGCGCTAAATGTTCATCCTGTGCAATCTCCTCATCGGTAATATTCACCATGCCACGCAGCTTCTTGAATTCAGCGGGCACTTGTCTCTTGACCGCAGGTTCCTCCATTGATTCCGTGATGAAAGTTACCACAATCTGTTTCTGCTCCCGAGTCATTCCCCGTAGCAGAGCCATGTATGGTGCCATTGGCGTCTCTTTTATTCTCTGTGCTAATGTGGTCATAATGGTAATCTCTTTTATTCTTCTTTGTTCTCTTTTATTCTTTGCTCTGCTGCAAATGTACGAAGAATATTTCAAATTGTCAAATTTTTCGTTCCTTTTTTGCAGTAATTCATTTCTTTGGCCTTTGGCCGAAAGTAGGCAGCACCTCGGAAAAACTTAAATAAATTTGGTTTTTCGCTCGGTTTGCACTACCTTTGGCCTGCGGCCGAAGGTACTCATGCTCGACAATAAAAAGAAAAACATGTTTTCCTTTTGGATTGTTCTCGCTTATTCGTACCTTTGCAGAATAATATTCTAAACCTAAACGAAAGTTATGAAGAAACTACTCTTATTAGTGGCTGTAGCAGCCCTGACAGTGGCCTGTCAGCAGCAGAAAGCTGTGCAGGCTGATTTCGTCCGCGTAGAGGACGGACACTTTGTGCGCGACGGCAAACCGTACTACTATGTGGGAACAAACTTCTGGTATGGAGCCATACTGGGCTCGGAAGGACAGGGGGGCGACCGCAACCGACTGTGCCGAGAACTGGACGACATGAAGGCACTGGGCATCGACAACCTGAGAATACTGGTGGGCTCCGACGGCGAGCGGGGCGTGAAGACCAAGGTGGAGCCTACGCTGCAGGTGAAACCGGGAGAGTATAACGACACCATACTGGCAGGACTGGACTATCTGCTGATGGAGATGGGAAAGAGGAACATGGTGGCAGTGCTCTACCTGAACAATTCGTGGGAATGGAGCGGCGGCTACGGATTCTATCTGGAACAGGCGGGTGCCGGCAAGCAGCCCAGACCCGACGACGTGGGCTATCCGGCATTCATGGAGGCTATGTCGAAATATGCCTCTAACGAGAAGGCTCACCAGCTGTTCTACGACTATGTGCGATTCATTCTGGGCCGTACCAACCGCTATACTGGGGTGAAATACTGCGACGACCCTGCTATCATGTCGTGGCAGATAGGCAACGAGCCGCGTGCTTTCAGCAAGGAGGCTCTGCCCGACTTTGAGAAATGGCTGGCTGAGGCTTCGGCACTCATCCGCTCACTCGACAAGAACCACCTTATCAGCGTGGGCAGCGAAGGGGCGTGGGGCTGCGAGAATGATTTCGGCTCGTATGCCCGCATCTGTGCCGACAAGAATATCGACTACTGTAACGTCCACCTGTGGCCGTATAACTGGGGATGGGCCAAGCCCGACTCGCTGACGGAGCATCTGCCGAGGGCTTGCGAGAATACCAAGGAGTATATCGACCGACATCTGGCTATCTGCGACTCGCTGAAAAAACCGCTGGTGATGGAGGAGTTCGGATATCCACGCGACGGATTCCAGTTTGCCATAGGCACTCCTACCACTGGACGCGACGGATATTATAAATATGTGTTCTCGCTCGTGGCCGACAATGCGGCACAAGGCGGAAAGTTTGCCGGATGCAACTTCTGGGGATGGGGCGGATCGGCTCAGCCTAAGCATGAGCAGTGGCAGGTGGGCGACGACTACACCAACGACCCTGCACAGGAAGCACAGGGACTGAACAGTGTGTTCAACGCCGACACTACTACGCTTGAGATTGTGCGGTCAGCCTGTCAGACAATTCGTCGATGATATCTGCGGCTACGGCATGCTTAGGCTTCTTGTCGTAGTCGCGGCGGCCGTCGGCCGAGATAATACTAATCTGATTTTCGTCGCTCTGGAAACACGTGCCCTTATTGCGCAGTGAGTTGAGCACGATGAAGTCGAGGTTCTTTTTCTGGAGTTTCTTCTGGGCATTGGCCTCCTCGTCGTTGGTCTCAAGAGCGAAACCTACTAGCAGCTGCCTGCCGGTCTTCATGCGACCTAAGGCGGCTGCTATGTCGTGGGTGGGCTGCAGGCGGATAACGAGGTCGTCTTTCTCGCGCTTTATCTTCTGGTCGGCAATGGTGGCAGGACGGAAGTCGGCCACTGCGGCGCAGAGTATGGCAGCATCGCTGTCGGCAAAGGCCGACGTGGCTGCCTGATACATGTCTTCGCAACTCTCCACGTCGATACGGTGGATAAGTCCGGAGTAGGCCGGTGAGAGCTGGGTGCTCACGGGGCCTGCTATCAGCGTGACTTCGGCACCGCGTGAGGCACACTCTTCGGCCAGGGCAAAGCCCATCTTGCCACTGCTGTAGTTGCCGATGAAGCGCACAGGGTCGATCTTCTCGTAGGTCGGACCGGCAGTGATGAGTATTCGCTTAGAGGTAAGGGGGGTGAGGGGAGAGGCGAGGGCCTGGTCGAGGAACTCCACTATCTTGTCGGGCTCTTCCATTCGGCCTTTGCCTTCGAGTCCGGAAGCCAGGAATCCGCTGGCGGGCTCGATGATGCGGTTGCCGAACGAGATGAGGCGCTGCATGTTCTGCTGAGTGGTGGGATGCTGATACATGTCGAGGTCCATGGCAGGGGCAATAAATACAGGAGCCTTCATCGACAAGTAGGTGGTAATGAGCATGTTGTCGGCAATGCCGTTGGCCATCTTGCCCAGTGTTGATGCCGTGCAGGGTGCTATTAGCATGGCATCGGCCCAGAGACCGAGATCGACGTGGGAGTGCCATGTGCCGTCGCGCTGTGAGAAGAACTCGCTGATGACGGGCTTGTGGGTTAGTGCCGACAGGGTGATGGGGGTGATGAACTCCTTGCCGGCGGGAGTGATGACCACCTGAACTTCGGCACCGGCCTTGATGAGGCCACGAATGATATAGCATGCCTTGTAGGCAGCGATGCTGCCTGTAATGCCCAATACTATTTTCTTACCTTTAAGCATTTTCTTATTGTATTTAAAAAAGCCCCTCCCTTTGGGAGGGGTTGGGGTAGGCTCCTTTATTTCTGTGCTTCGCGCAGGCGAATGCGTGTTAATACCTGTTTGGTGTTGTAGGTGAAGTCGCCACCAAGTATCCAACTATAGTAGCCGGGATCGTAGCGCAGCACGTCGGCAACGGCCTCGCCCTTGTGCTTGCCGAAGTTGAACACCTCGGTGCGCTTGCCCTTTATCTCGCCCCAGACTATGCGGCCGGCAAAATCCACGTTGTCGTTGACCTTGGAGAAGTCGGCCAGGAACTGCACGTCGTTCTGCAGCACGCGGTCGGTGGGGTCTTCACCCAATGAGCGCTGATACTCTTCGGTGTAGTAGTCGAGTTCGCCCTGTAGCACGCGGTAGGTGGCTTCTGTGTCCTGGTCGGCACGGTGTGCCTCGAAGTCGTCCTCCATCTTGCGGCCGCAGTAGAACTTGTATGCGGCAGCCAGATTGCGGCGCTCAAGCTTGTGGAAGATAGTCTGCACATCGATAAGGCGGCACTTGGAGAAGTCGAAGTCGATGCCTGCGCGAAGAAACTCTTCGGCCAGCAGGGGGACGTCGAAGTGGTTGGAGTTGAAGCCGGCAATATCGGAACCGGCAAATACCTTGTTGAGCTTGTCGGCAAGCTGCTTGAATGTTGGCTTGTCCTTGACGTCGTCGTTGGAGATTCCCGTAAGTTGGGTAATCAGCGGCTCGATGGGCTTCTCGGGATTGATAATCTCATCGCCGCGCTCTTCATGACCGTCGGGGAATACCTTAATATATGACAACTGGATGACACGGTCCTTGACGAGGTCGAGGCCCGTAGTCTCCAGGTCGAAAATCACCAGTGGTTTCTGTAAGTTCAGTTTCATGTCAAAAACTTAAAACTCATAACTCAAAACTTAAAACTCAAAACTCAAAACTCAAAACTCACATCAGTCGTTCAGCAGCATCGGCATCATGAGCATCAGCACATCCTGATTCTCAGGCTGCTCTGACGGCAGCACCAGTCCGGCACGGCTGGGGTCGGCCAGCTGGATGATTACCTCCTGACAGTCGAAGTTGCTCAGAATCTCGATGAACGAAGAGCCCTTGAAACCGATGCTCATGGGCTGGCCGCTATATGAGCACGACATGCGCTCGGTGGCAGTCTTTGCGAAGTCGTAGTCCTCGGCATCGAGCTGCAGCGTGCCACCTTCCACGTGGAAGCGGATGAGGTTGCTGGAGTCGTTGGCGAAGGGCTGCACGCGGCGCAGTGCTGCCAGCAGTCCCAGACGATCTACGGTGAGCAGGTTGGGGTTGTTCTGAGGAATTACTGAGTTGTAGTTGGGGTAGCGTCCCTCGATGAGGCGGCAGATGAGCTCGCCGTCGCCGTAGTTGATCTGGGCGAAGCGCTCGTCGAAGCGGATGACCACATCGCCACCGTCCTTGCCCAGCAGGTTCTTGAGCAGGGTAGCGGGCTTCTTGGGCAGTATGAATGCTGCGGGCTGGTCGCTATGTACGGTGAGCACCTTGTTGCGCACCAGCTTGTGGCCGTCGCTGGCAACAATGGCCAGAGCCTCGGGCATGAGGTCGAAGTAGATGCCGTTCATCACGGGGCGCAGCTCGTCCTGAGCAGTGGCAAACAGCGTGCGGTTGATATTCTCGGCCAACAGGGCGTTGGGGATTACTATCTCGGTAGCTACGTCGCCCACAGTCTGTGCTGCGGGGAACTCGTCGGCACTCTCGATGGGCAGTGAGAACAAACCGTTCTGATAGGATATCTTGGCAATGTTGCTCTCCATGTTGACATCGAAGGTGATAGGCTGCTCAGAGAAACCCTTTACGGCCTCCAGCAGGTCGTGGTTTCCTATGGCAAAGCGTCCGTCGCCATCGCTGTCGGTAAGGTCGAGCTGGGTATTCATGACGTTCTCGCTGTCGGAGGCTGTCAGACGGAGCATGCCCGACTGGATGTCAAACACGAAGTCTGCCAGGATGGGCAGTGAGTTTTTGCTGTTGATGACTCTGGAAAGAGCAGTGAGCTTGCTGCTGAGCGCAGTGCTGGATACGGTAAATCTCATGTGTATTTATGTTTTTAGTTTTATATTCGTTAAATTGACCACAAAAATACAAAAAGTCTTGCTCAATAACAAAAATATTTAGGGAAAATTGCTCTTTTTTGAATTATTTTCCGTAATTTCGCAATCTGAAAGCAAAAACGATAAGTAAAACAACTAATAAAGTATTATGGATCTTACAGGAAAAATCATTGCCGTATTGCCGGCAAACCAAGGTGTCTCTCAGCGTACGGGTAACCCTTGGATGTCTCAGGAGTATGTAATAGAGGTGCCTGGTCAGTATCCGCGCAAATGCGTGTTCCGCGTGTTTGGCGAGGATCGCATCAAGCAGTTCAACATCCAAATGGGTGAAGACGTGACTGTTTCGTTCGACATTGACGCCCACGAGTATAATGGCCGTTGGTTTAATGAGGTTCGCGCATATAGCGTGATACACGGTGCAGCAGTCGCTGCTGCAGCTCCCGCTGCTGGTGTCGCTCCATTCCCGCCACAGGCTGCTCCCGAGGCTTCAGCTGCTCCCTTCCCTCCCGCACAAGAGCCTGCAGGCGACGGTTCGACAGACGACCTGCCATTCTAAGATTTCCTTTTCGGAATAAGCCCTATTCGCGCGCGCAGTATAAAAAGGTAATATGCGCTGATGCAAAACAGGTGTGAAGCCAAGTATTGGCTTGAACCCGAGGTGGAGTTGGCCAAGAATACGGGATTCTCAGAACATGAGTTGAATAAAATTAAAAGACTGGTAGAGAAGTATGCAGACAGATTTAAAGAACAGTTCATCCAACACGTTGGTAAGCGTATTGATGATTAACGCCCAGGGTATCATGATCTCTGTTCAGGGGCATGACTACTTCCTATCGTATAACCGCATCCCTTGGATGCAGGATGCTCCCATCCGTAGTGTCCTTAATGTCCAGATGTCTGGCCCCGAATCTATTGAGTGGCCCGACCTTGATGTTGACTTAGAAATAGACAGCCTTCGCCATCCAGAACGCTATCCGCTTCTTATCAAACGAAACGAGCTGGATTTTGTTAAAGCATAAGGTGGGGAATAGATGAACTAAAGTGGGACTTTACCCGAAGTAAAGTCCCACTTTAATCTTGATTATACTTTGTGCGCTTTGCTGGTTGAATCTGGCGCACTTGTTTGGTTCAGTTATTTCAGCTTGCCGGCCACGAAGTTGTAAAGCTGTTCACCGCGAAGTCCGCGAGCCAGTATCTTGCCTTTGTTGTCGAGTACGATGGTGTGGGGGATGCTGGTGATGTTGAACTGCTGCGCTGCAGCATTCTCCCAACCCTTGAGGTCGCTCATCTGAGGCCAAGTGATACCGAGTTGGGTGGTGGCAGACTGCCATGCGTCGCGGTCGGTATCGAGCGAGATGCCCACAATGCCGAGACCTTGCTTGGAATAGTCTTCGTAAAGCTTTATCATCGACGGCATCTCCTGACGGCAGGGGGCGCACCATGAAGCCCAGAAGTCGATAATGGTAATCTTGTTCTTCTTCACCTCGTCCATAATGCTCAGCTCGCCACCATCGATTAACGGCTGGCGGAAGTCGCTGATAGTAGCGCCTTCGGCTGTCTTGGCTGCCACAGCCAGAGTCTTTTCAATCTCCTTGATGGCTGGGCGCTGGCGAAACTCTTTGGGCATCTCCTTTATCAGTCGGGCACGGGCATCGTTGTCGATGAGCTCTTCGGGGTAGTATGTCAGCAGGAAGTATCCGAACTCATTGTCGGTATTGTCTTCGGCTGTCTTTACCACCAGTTTTGCGAAGCGCTGGTTGAGCTTGTCAATCTGCTCCATGCCTTTCTGCTGCTCTTCCTGTGGCAGGTTGTTGCCGTAGATGTGCTCGGCGATACGGTTGATTTCCTTGCCGATGACCATCACCGAGTCGTTGAGGCGCTGCCACTGGTCGTTGCAGTGCGTGCCGGCAACGCGCGAGCCTCCGGGTTCATCCTTCAGCTTGATGCTGATATCGCCGGGCTCCAGGAAGAAGGTGGCATTGAGTTCATTGCGCTTGGCACTGTAGATCATGCATAGCGATGTGGAGTCTGTCTCGCCGCTGAGCGAGAACTTGCCATCGCTGACGATGACAGTGTCGCTGGGAAAACCGCTCTCAAGGTCGTGAGTCACAAAGAGGGTGTCGCCGTTGCTTAGTCCTTCGACAGTACCACTTATCTTGTAACTTTTTGACTGGCAGGCACAGAACAGGACTGCACTAAATAATATACTGGCTTGAAATACTTTCATTGTTGATAACTCTACGGATAGTTTCTGCAAACAGGTCGGCAACGCTGAGCTGCTTAACCTTGGCGCAGCGCTGGGTATAGGGGATAGAGTCGGTGAAGACAATCTCTTCAATGGCTGACTCCTGTACTCGCTCGCTGGCAGGGCCGCTCATGACACAGTGTGAGGCACAGGCGCGGACTGTCTTAGCACCGGCAGCCTTCATGATGTCGGCAGCCTTGGTGATGGTGCCTGCGGTATCCACCATGTCGTCGATGATGACTACGTTCTTACCCTCGACGTCACCGATAATCTGCATAGAGGCAACCACATTGGCGCGGGCACGGGTCTTATTGCAGAGCACCAGCGGACAGCCAAGGTACTTGGCATAAGTGTTGGCGCGCTTAGAACCGCCTACGTCGGGTGAAGCCACTACAAGGTCTTCGAGATTCAGACTCTGCAGGTAGGGCAGAATGACGTTGGAGGCGTAGAGGTGGTCAACGGGAACATTGAAGAATCCCTGAATCTGGTCGGCATGCAAGTCCATTGTGATGACGCGGTTGACACCAGCTGCAGAGAGCAGGTCAGCCACCAACTTGGCACCGATGCTGACACGGGGCTTGTCCTTACGGTCTTGGCGTGCCCATCCGAAGTAGGGGATGACAGCATTGATGGTGCGTGCCGAGGCTCGCTTGGCAGCGTCGATCATCAGCAGCAGCTCCATCAGGTTGTCGGAGTTGGGGAAGGTGCTCTGCACAAGGAATATGTCGCGTCCGCGGATACTCTCCTCGTAGGATACGGCAAACTCGCCGTCGGAGAACTTTGTGATAAGCAGTTCACCCAGCGGACACCCTAAACTTTGGCAGATTTTCTCTGCAAGGTACTTTGTGGCTGTACCAGAAAAAACCATGTAATTCTTGTTAGACATTTTTATCCTATTGCTTTTCGAAGTTTCGAGAAATGGTCTATCAGTTCCTTATAATCCAGTTCCTGATGGATATTGAAGCGGTTCCACAGGTCGCCTCTGATGACAACACCTCCGAAACCGAGGTCCTTGGCCTGGCGGATGTTGTCGAGGTTCATGCCGCCCAATGCATAGACGTGACGGTCGATGAGTCCGCGCCGTGAGGCTTCCTTCAGCTGTTCCAAGGTGAAGGACGACTTGTGCTCGGCCTCGGTCTGGCTGTCGAAGATGTATTTCAGAAACACATAGTCGGCATTGCGCTTGGCCTCCTTCAGTTTGTCGAGGCTGGTGCATGTGCGGCTGATGTGTCCCTTGTAGCCTTTGGGGGCCGGTGTGGTCTCGTCGTCGATGTGAATTCCCCTGAGCTTGTATTCTTCCTTGAGGTAGAGGTTGTCGTGTACTGTTATTTTCCCGTAGTAGTCGTTGGGCAGCAGTGTCAGCAACCGCTCGGAATACATGGGGGAGGCTCCGACTTTGTAGAGGTGCAGATTGTCGAGTCCCTCGTCGAAGAGCGACGTGAGAATCTTGTCTTCCTCCACGAAGAACGTGGGCCGTGTCATGACTGCAAGTTTCACTATACCTTATGCTTTAATTGGCTGCCTCAAACTCTTTCAGGAAACGTACGTCGTTCTCTGAGAACATGCGGAGGTCGCTGACGCGGTATTTCAGGTTGGTGATGCGCTCGACACCCATGCCGAAAGCATAGCCGCTGTACTCCTTGGAGTCGATGCCGCAGAGCTCGAGCACGTTGGGATCGACCATTCCGCAGCCCAGGATTTCCACCCAACCGGTGTGCTTGCAGAAGCCGCAGCCTTCGCCGCCGCAGATGAAGCACGAGATATCCATCTCGGCACTTGGCTCGGTGAATGGGAAGTAAGAGGGGCGCAGACGGATCTGAGTGTCGGGGCCGAACATCTCGCGGGCAAAGCTGAGCAGCACCTGCTTGAGGTCGGTGAACGATACGTTCTTGTCGATATAGAGACCCTCTACCTGATGGAAGAAGCAGTGGGCGCGGGCCGTGATGGCCTCGTTGCGGTAAACGCGACCCGGGCAGATAACGCGGATGGGGGCCGTAAGCTTGCCATCCTCGGTGTGCATCTGCTCCATCACACGAGCCTGAACGCTCGATGTGTGAGAGCGCAGCAGGATGTTCTTGGTGACATCGTTGGGATGCTGTGACACGAAGAATGTGTCCTGCATGTCGCGGGCAGGATGGTCGGCAGCGAAGTTCATCTTGGTGAACACATGCAGGTCGTCCTCAACCTCGGGACCGTCGGCCAGGACAAAGCCCATGCGCGAGAAGATGTCGATAATCTCGTTGGTAACGATCGTCAGCGGATGGCGTGTACCCATCTGAATGGGGTAGGGCGTGCGCGTCAGGTCGATGGCCTCGTCGCCAGTCTCCTGTGTGGCGCAGTCCTCGCGCAGTTTGTTGATGCGCTCTGTGGCCAGCGTCTTCAGTTCGTTGATCTTCATGCCAACGGTCTTCTTCTGGTCGGCGGCCACGTTGCGGAAATCGTTCATAAGGGCTGTGATTTCACCCTTCTTGCTAAGGTATTTCAAGCGCAGTTGTTCTACTTCCTCAGCGTTCTGCGCGCTCAGTGTCTGTACTTCTTTCAGAAGTTCGTCAATCTTGTCAAGTATCATTTCAATTTACAATTTGACAAATTACTATATACTGGTTATTTGATTTTGCGTGCAAAGGTACTAAATAATTATGAATTGTGAATTATGAATTATGAATTATTTTCGCCATCTGCTGTTGCAATTCTTGTGCCTTCTGGGCTGCAACGTCAGCAAAATCCTCTTCCTGAGAAGCATAGATGATGCCTCGCGAGGAGTTGACCAGCAAGCCGATGTCGCCAGGAATCATGCCGTAGCGGCATACTTCTTCAAGACTGCCGCCCTGAGCTCCTACGCCGGGAACGAGAAGGAAATGACGGGGAGCCAATTTTCGAATATCCTCAAACATGCGGCCTTGTGTGGCTCCTACGACATACATCATGTTCTCGTCGTTGCCCCACTGCTGGCTTTGCTTGAGCACCTTCTCGAAGAGGCGCTCGCCCTGTGCGTCCTCCATCAGCTGGAAGTCGTGAGAGCCCTTGTTGCTGGTGAGAGCCAGCAGAATGACCCATTTGTCCTTGTAGCCAAGGAACGGTGTCACGCTGTCTTCGCCCATGTAGGGAGCCACCGTCAGCGAGTCAACATCATACTCCTCGAAGAAAGTCTTGGCATACATGGCACTGGTATTGCCGATATCGCCACGTTTGGCATCGGCTATGATGAAGTGATGGGGATAGTTCTCCTTCAGATACTCGATGGTGCTCTCGAAGGCTGCAAGTCCCTCTATACCGTATGCCTCATAGAAGGCCAGGTTGGGCTTATAGGCAACACAGTAGGGCGCTGTGGCATCGATGATGCGGGTGTTGAATTCCAGCAACATGCCATAGGTGTATTCCTCTTCCTCATATTCCTTCTTCACGATGTTCATCAGGGATTTAGGAATCTTGTTGATGTCTGTGTCGAGACCTACGCAGAGGAAACTCTGCTTTTGATTAATCTGCTGTATTAGTTCTTTTCGTGTCATAATGTTATGATGCTTGTTGCGACTCAGTCGCAACATACTTATAATTCTGTTTCTTTCATGCGCTCGGCATTCTCGGCAACGGTGAGGGCATCAATCATTGGCTGGATATCACCTCCGAGGAATCCCTGCAGGTCGTGGGTGGTATAGCCGATGCGATGGTCGGTGACACGGCCCTGGGGGAAGTTATATGTACGGATCTTGGCCGAGCGGTCGCCCGTAGAGACGAGACTCTTGCGGCGCGAGGCGATGTCGTCCATATACTTCTGGTGCTCCTTATCATATATAAAAGTGTACAGGCGCGAGAGAGCACGCTCCTTGTTCTTAGGCTGGTCGCGCGTCTCGGTACACTCGATAAGGATTTCTTCGGTCTCACCGGTATTGGGATTCTTCCACATATAGCGCAGACGCACGCCAGACTCCACCTTGTTGACGTTCTGGCCGCCAGCACCGCTGGAACGGAAGGTATCCCACTTGATTTCACCCTCGTTGACGTGAACCTCGAACTTGTCGGCCTCAGGCAGTACGGCAACGGTGGCTGCCGAGGTGTGCATGCGGCCCTGAGTCTCTGTGGCAGGAACGCGCTGTACGCGGTGAACGCCCGACTCGTACTTCAGCGTGCCATAGACATCGGCACCGCTGACGGCAAAGTCTATCTCCTTGAAGCCGCCTACGGCACCTTCGGAAACACTTGTTATAGACAACTGCCAGCCCTTGGAGTCGCAGTAACTCTTATACATCTTAAACAGGTCGCCGGCAAAGAGGCATGCCTCGTCACCGCCCGTTCCTGCACGTATCTCCATCTGCACATTCTTGGCATCTTCCGGGTCCTTGGGGATGAGGGCAATCTTTATCTCCTCTTCCAACTTGGGCTGAAGAGCTTCATTCTCTGCCAGTTCCTCACGAGCCATCTCCTTCATCTCGGGATCGCTCTCGTTGGCAAGGATGTCCTTGGCTTCGCGGATGCCGTTCAGGCAAGCTATATAGCGCTTGCGGGCATCCATGATGTCGCCCAGATCCTTATATTCCTTGGTGAGTTTCACAAAGCGGTTCTGGTCGGCAATCACAGAGGGGTCGGTAATCAGTGTCGATACCTCCTCGAAGCGTGCCTCCAGTCCGTCGAGTTTTTGTAGTATGCTGTTATTCTCCATATTCTTTCTTGAGTGTTGCGACTGGTCGCAACAAACTGGGATTAGTATGTGAAGGTGCCAAACTCACTGTTGATAGTAAGTGAGCGGGGGCCTTCTTCTATGTGTCCAACCACTTGTGCGTCGATATTGAACGACTTGGCAATGTCTATGACCTGCTGAGCAACCTCAGGACGGACGTAGATCTCCATGCGGTGGCCCATGTTGAACACCTGATACATCTCGCGCCAGTCGGTGCCGGAGCAGTCGTGGATGGCACGGAAGAGCGGCGGCACGGGGAACATGTTGTCCTTCACTACGCGGCAGTTGTCGCCGACAAAGTGCAGTACCTTGGTCTGGGCGCCGCCAGTGCAGTGTACCATTCCGTGAATCTCAGGGCGCAGCTCGTCGAGCAGGCGCTTGATGACGGGGGCATAGGTGCGGGTGGGGGATAGCACAAGCTGGCCCATGTCGGGCATTTCTGTGTGCTGCGACTCAGTCGCAGCATACGGGACGGCGTCCGTCAGCTTGTATTTTCCACTATACACCAGCTCATCGGGCACGGCGTGGTCGAAGCTCTCAGGATATTTCTCGGCAAGATACTTGGCGAATACATCGTGGCGGGCCGAGGTCAGTCCGTTAGAACCCATACCACCGTTGTAACGCTTCTCGTAAGTAGCCTGACCAGTGGATGATAGACCAACGATGACATCGCCCGGGCGGATATTCGCATTGTCGATGACATCGGAGCGCTTCATGCGGCAGGTAACGGTGGAATCGACGATAATAGTGCGCACCAGGTCGCCCACATCGGCAGTCTCACCACCTGTGGGATATATGCCGATGCCCATCTGGCGCAATTCTGCCAGCAGTTCGTCGGTACCATTGATGATGGCCGAGATGACCTCACCGGGCACGAGCATCTTGTTGCGGCCGATTGTGGAGCTGACAAGGATGTTGTCAACTGCACCAACACATAGCAGGTCGTCGGTATTCATGACGATGGCATCCTGGGCTATGCCTTTCCATACACTCAGGTCGCCTGTTTCCTTCCAGTACATGTAGGCCAGGCTCGACTTGGTGCCTGCACCATCGGCATGCATGATATTGCAATACTCAGGATCGCCACCCAGTATGTCGGGGATAATCTTGCAGAAAGCCTGCGGAAAGAGTCCCTTGTCGATGTTTTTGATGGCAGCGTGGACGTCCTCCTTGGCAGCAGAGACGCCGCGCTGCATATAGCGGTTGTTCATATTTTTATTATGTTTTGTTGCGACTGAATCGCAACATGCTGTAATTAGAATTTAACTTGGGGAGCTTTCTCGGCACCTGCCTCGGCCTCGAACTTAGTCATCTGGCTGAAGCCGAACATACCAGCCAACAGGTTCTTGGGGAACGAGCGGATGACAACATTGTACTGCTGGACGACGCTGTTGAACTTGTTGCGGGCCTCGTTGATGCGGTTTTCTGTTCCTTCCAGCTGCACTTGCAGGTCGCGGAAGTTCTCGTTAGCCTTCAGGTCGGGGTAGTTCTCCTGGATAGCAATCAGCTTGCCGAGTGCGCTGCCCAGTTCACCCTGTGCCTGCTGGTACTCCTTCAGTTTCTCGGGTGTCAGGTTCTCTGGATCGAGAGTAATCTGTGTGGCCTTAGAGCGGGCATTGACAACACCCTCGAGAGTCTCCTTCTCGTGAGAAGCATAACCCTTTACGGTCTCTACGAGGTTGGGGATGAGGTCAGCACGGCGCTGATAAGCCGACTGTACGTTGGCCAGAGCGGTAGTAGCCTTCTCCTGCTCGCTGACCATGGAGTTGTAATCACTTGCAGCCCAGCCACCAATGATGACAACTGCTGCGATAATTGCGATAAGTCCTTTGCTGATTTTCATAATGATATTATTTTTTAGTGATGAATTTATTTTGTGGGGGGTGTGGGTGATGTGGATGATGTGGGGGGCTACCATCGGGAGGTGGCACCGCCTCCACCGAATGACCCTCCGCCAAACGAGCCTCCGCTGAATCCGCCACCACCACCGAAGCCGCTGTGGCCTCCGCCTCCGCCAATAAATACTCCTCCGCCGCTTGTACTTTCATAGAAAGGATTAGAAAGCAGGGATGTGGCACCGAGTAATCCCAGCCACTGGTATTTGCGGTTGAGAACAAGGTAGAAGATGCACCAGCCCATGAGCAGAATGAAGTAAACGGCCATGATGCCTGCCGCTTCGTCGTCAAGTTCGTCGCTCGCACTGGTGAGGTTCGACATCTGTGGCAATTCCTTCTGCTTCAGGGTGGAGTAGATGGCTTCTGTGAGGTATATCATGCCACTGTCGGGCATCTCGGCTCGCATAGCGGGCACTACATACTGCTGTTCCAGACGATGGCATTCGGCATCGGTAAGATCTGCTTCGAGGGCGCGGCCCGGTGACATGTTGATGCTATGGTCTTGATAGCCGACTACGATTACCAGTCCACGGTCTTGTTTGCCCACGCCGTATTTGTTGCCTACATCTTGTGCCATTCGGAAGGGATCATCGTTCTCGATATGGTTGACGACTATGACTACCGACTCGATACCAAGTTCACTGTCAAGGAGTTGCAACGTTGTGTTCATGCGGTTGACAGCGTCGCTGGTCAGTACGTTATCAGGATTTGACACGTATTGGCTGGCATCTTGCAGGTGTGGCATTGGGATGTTATCAGCATTCCACTCCTGAGTCTGTTGAGCCAGTGCTGAAGGAGCAGACTGGTCTTCAGGCATCTGTCCGATGCAGCATGTCATGGCAGCCAGAATACCAACGATGAACACCCATCCCAGGATGGTGCGCCTTCTTGCCCACTGAGGGTTGGCCTGCTTGTAGGCATTGAACAGCTGGCGGCGCTTGCCTTGGTACTCGCGTACCAGTGCCTCGTACTGCTTTGAGTACTGGCGCTTCAGCGACGAAGACCTGCGGCGCGAGATGTTACTGTTTTCCGCCTCCATGTCGAAGGCGTTCTCCAGTGCGCGTATGGCGTCGTTGTACTGGCGTGTCAGCTGGTTGACGTTATCAGCGTAGGTGCTCATATCTGTTGGCTTTATATTGTTGCTGTGACACAGCAACATACATTACTATTTATTTCTCGTGCCAGAACTCCCACGATGCAAAGGCTTGCAGGAGCAGCATCTCAAGACCGTTCTTGGTTTGTGCGCCATATTTCTCGCCTTGCTTCATGAAGAGAGTCTCATCGGGGTTGTAGATGAGGTCGTAGAGTATGGTGTGCGAATCCATAGCCTCATAGGGCAGCTGCGGACACTCCTCGGTATGAGGATACATGCCCAGCGGTGTACAGTTGACAATGACATTGTATTCGCGAATGACTTCGGGAGTAATGTCTTTATACTGTATTGTACCCGTCTTTTCGTATCGGCTGACGAATACGGTTTCCAACCCTAAGTTGCGCAGTCCGTAGTCGATGGCCTTTGAGGCTCCTCCGGTTCCCAGGATAAGGGCTTTGTTGTGCCACTTCTTGTCGATCATGGGCTCTATGCTCTTGGTGAAGCCTATGACGTCGGAGTTGTAGCCTTTCAAAATAGTGTCTTTGCCCTGATGGGTGATGCGGATGACATTGACGGCACCGATGGAACGGGCCTCGGGCGAGATGCTGTCGAGGAAAGGCAGCACTTTCTCCTTGTAGGGGATAGTGACGTTGAGTCCCTTCAGTTCTGGGTTCTGGCTAAGCACCTCAGGCAGTGCATCGATTGTTGGAATCTCAAAGTTTTCATACACGGCATCGATGTCCTCGTCGTGGAACTTCTGGTTGAAGTAGCTGATTGAGAACGAGTGGCCGAGTGGATAGCCTATAAGTCCGTACTTGTCCATAATTACTTTTCTTTATTATTTAGTTGCAAAATACATCGTGCAGATACCGAATGTCAGCCTGCGGAAACCAACTTCCGAGAAGCCGGCTTTAGTCAGGATACCTACCATCTGCTCACCTTGGGGGAATGCCTCGATAGTGCGGGTGAGGTAGGAGTATGCGCTTTGATCGCGTGATATCAGTCGCCCGTAAAGGGGTAGTACCGTATGGGAATAGATGTGGAATAGCTGTTTCATGGGAAATGCCACGGGCGATGTCAGTTCTACGATGCTCAAGTGGCCCCCTTTGCGCAGCACGCGGCACATCTCGCGCAGTCCTGCATCGAGGTCGGCAAAGTTGCGGATGCCGAAAGCAGCGGTGACAGCGTCGAAAGTGTTGTCGGGGTAGGAGAGGTGTGTGCAGTCCTCACGTTCGAAACTCACCACACCGTCAAGTCCTTTGGCTTTTACCTTCTGCCGTCCGATATCCATCATACCCTCTGAGATATCGACACCTACCAGTCGCACAGGGCGCAGCATCTCGGCCGACAGGATGGCAAAGTCGCCTGTTCCTGTAGCGATGTCGAGGATTTCGCGCGGGGCGTGTGGCTCCAGTTGCCGTATGGCTTTACGTCGCCAACGGCGGTCGATGTCCCACGACAGGCGATGGTTCAGTTGGTCGTAGGTGGGGGCGATGTTGTCGAACATTTGCTCCACCTGTGCGGCCTTATCGCCTGTGGTATAGGGTGTTATCGTTTCTTGCCGGTACATAATTCCTGGTTGTGGTTGCCATACAATGGCAACATACGTGACTTTTTATTTGCGGGCAGCGTAACTGCTTATTTGCGGGCAGCAAGCCAGGAGCTGACGTTCTGCTCGATACGGGCTGCGATGTCTTCTGTTACATCTGCTTTCTCGAAGCGCTCGCCGATGATGTGCTCGTAGAGTTCAATATAGCGCTCGCTGACGCTCTCTGCATATTCGTCGGTAATCTCGGGCATCTGCTGACCGGGCTCGTTCATGAAGTTGTGCTCGATGAGCCACTGGCGCACAAATTCCTTAGAGAGCTGGCGCTGGGGCTCACCCTTGGCCAGTTTCTCCTCGTAGCCCTCTGCATAGAAGTAGCGGCTTGAGTCGGGAGTGTGAATCTCGTCGATGAGATACACCTTGCCGTCGCGCTTTCCGAATTCATATTTTGTATCCACGAGGATGAGGCCCTGCTTCTGGGCTATTTCCTGACCGCGGGCAAAGAGGCGGCGTGTATAGTCTTCCATCACCTTGTAGTCCTCTTCAGAGACAATGCCCTGAGCAATGATTTCCTCACGTGAGATATTCAGGTCATGGCCCTCATCGGCTTTGGTGGTCGGTGTGATAATGGGTTCGGGGAATCGCTCGTTCTCCTTCATGCCTTCGGGCAGACGAACGCCACAGATTTCGCGCACGCCATTCTTGTATTCGCGCCAGGCAGAGCCTGTAAGGATGCTGCGGATAATCATCTCCACGCGGAAGCCCTCACACTTTAGTCCCACGGTCACCATGGGGTCGGGTGTGGCCAGTTTCCAGTTGGGGCAGATGTCGCTGGTGGCATCCAGGAACTTGGCGGCAATCTGGTTGAGTACCTGTCCCTTGAATGGTATGCCTTTAGGCAGAATGACGTCGAAGGCCGAGATGCGGTCGGTAGCCACCATCACCATCAGGTCGTCGTTGATGTTGTACACGTCGCGTACCTTTCCGTGGTACACGCTCTTTTGTCCTTCAAAATTGAAGTCAGTCCTTGTTAATGCTTTCATTGCTATTATTGGTTTTATCGAATTTCTCGTATGCATTGACGATACGTGTGACCAGTTTGTGGCGCACGATATCTTTTCTGTTCAGTTCCACTATGCCGATGCCCTCTACGTCGTTCAGAATGTCAAGGGCTTCTACCAGTCCTGAGCGCTGAGTGCGCGGCAGGTCAATCTGTGTCATGTCGCCTGTGATAATCATCTTGGTGTTCCATCCCATGCGGGTAAGGAACATGCGTATCTGCTGCGGTGTGGTGTTCTGTGCCTCATCGAGGATGACCACTGCGTCGCTCAGTGTGCGTCCGCGCATAAAAGCCAGCGGTGCTATCTGTATGACGTGGCGCTCCATCATCTCCTGCAGTTTCACCTGTGGGAGCATATCCTCCAGGGCGTCGTACAACGGCTGAAGATATGGGTCGATCTTGTCCTTCATGTCGCCGGGCAGGAATCCCAGTTTCTCGCCTGCCTCTACGGCAGGGCGCGAGAGGATTATCTTCTTTGCTGTTTTCTCCTTCAGGGCTTTCACGGCCAGTGCTATCGACAAGTATGTCTTTCCCGTGCCTGCTGGTCCTACAGCGAATACCATGTCGTTGTCGTTATAGGCATCGATGAGCCGCTGCTGATTCTCTGAACGGGCCTTGATGGCACGTCCTGACATGGAGTAGCATACCACGCCCTCAGGTACTTCGTCCTTTGTGCGATGACCTTTCACTATATCGAGTATGTCCTCTTCCTTCAGTGAGTTGAACTTGAGGACGTGCTGGCGCATGCGCTCTGTAGCCTCCTCGAAGTGAGCCATCTGCTCTTCGTCGCCCAAAATGCGTATGACGTTGTCGCGCGCCACAATACGCATTTTAGGGTATAATGCCCTAAGCATCTGCAAATGGGCATTGCCGGTGCCGTAGAACACCACAGGGTCAATATCTTCTAAAACAATATGTTTCTCTATCACATTCAGTCTGATGTAAAAAACGAGTGCAAAAATACAAAGAAAATCCGACTTCCCCAACATTTTATTCGTTTTTCTCAGTAAAAAAGTGACAATTTGTTTGCGAGTTTAAAGAAAAAGTATTACTTTTGCAGCCAGTTTTAAAGAATTGACGTAAATGAAAAGTCTGAATCTGCTTAGCACCCTAAATATTCTTCGACTGCGTGGCGTGGTCGGGAGTGAAAAGGCGTGCCTATAGCAGGTATAGGATTATTGCATACATTGGAGCCTTTCTCACTTCCGAGTGTGAAAGGCTCCAATTGTTGTAAATAGCAGGTAAAAATTTTTATTTAATATATAATAAGGTATGAATGACAGATTGTTTATTTTCGACACAACGTTACGCGACGGCGAACAGGTGCCAGGCTGCCAATTGAACACGGTAGAGAAGATTCAGGTTGCCAAAGCCCTGGAGCAGTTAGGCGTAGATGTGATTGAAGCAGGATTTCCGGTGTCGAGTCCGGGCGACTTAAATTCGGTAATTGAGATTTCAAAGGCTGTGACTTGGCCCACCATCTGTGCTCTGACACGTGCGGTAGAGCACGATATTGACGTGGCCCATGATGCCTTGCAGTATGCAAAGCGCAAGCGAATACATACTGGTATAGGCACTTCTGACGAGCACATCCGTTACAAATTCAATTCAACGCGTGAGGAAATACTTGAGCGTGCCGTGGCAGCCACAAAGTATGCCAAGCGCTATGTAGAGGACGTAGAATTCTACTGTGAGGATGCAGGGCGCACAGACAATGAGTATCTTGCTCAGGTGGTAGAGGCCGTCATTAAGGCTGGTGCCACAGTGGTTAATATCCCTGACACAACGGGCTATTGCCTTCCACAGGAATACTTTGAGAAGATAAAGTATCTGAAGGAGCATGTTGACGGTATCGACCGTGCAATTATCTCGACTCACTGTCACAACGACTTGGGAATGGCTACTGCCAACACCTTCAATGGTGTTATGGCTGGTGCACGCCAGGTGGAGGTCACCGTCAATGGTATCGGTGAGCGTGCCGGTAATACTTCCCTTGAGGAAATAGCCATGATACTGAAATGCCACAAGGCCTTAGGCATCGAAACAAATATCAACACCACGAAGATTTATCCAACGAGCCGAATGGTGTCGAGCCTGATGAATATGCCCGTTCAGCCAAATAAAGCCGTTGTGGGCCGTAATGCCTTTGCACATTCCAGCGGAATACATCAGGACGGTGTGCTCAAGAATGTTAACACTTATGAGATAATGGATCCGAAAGATGTTGGTATAGACGACAACTCAATAGTACTGACAGCTCGCTCGGGACGTGCCGCATTGAAGTACAGGTTGAATGTAAACGGTGTAGATCTGTCAGAAGACAAGCTTGACAAGATATACGAGAAGTTCTTGCAACTGGCCGACCAGAAGAAGGAAGTCACCGATGCTGACGTTCTGATGCTTGCCGGTGCTGATACGGCTGAGGCTCATGCCGTGCGTCTCGACTTCCTGCAGGTTACTACCGGTAAGGGTGTCAAGTCGGTTGCCAGCATCGGACTCGATATCTCTGGACAGAAGTTTGAGGCTGCCGCCTCGGGTAATGGTCCTGTTGACGCTGCTATAAAAGCCTTGAAGAAGATAATCATGAAGCAGATGACGCTCAAGGAATTCACTATTCAGGCTATCTCGAAGGGCTCCGACGATGTGGGTAAGGTGCATATGCAGGTAGAATATGACGGTTCTATATACTATGGTTTCGGTGCCAATACAGACATAGTCACTGCATCTGTGGAAGCATATATCGATTGTATCAACAAGTTTAAGAAATAATACAATGAACACGTTATTCGATAAGATTTGGGACAAGCACGTTGTCCAGCAAGTAGAAGACGGTCCTACACAGCTGTATATCGACCGCTTATACTGTCATGAGGTCACTTCGCCGCAGGCCTTCGAGGGAATGAGACAGCGCGGTCTGAAGTGTTTCCGTCCGCAACAGATAATCTGTATGCCAGACCATAATACTCCCACTCACGATCAGGACAAACCTATTGAAGACCCTGTCTCGCGGAAGCAGGTGGATACACTGGCTTGTAATGCCTCTGACTTTGGACTGACACATTATGGTATGATGTCGCCCGATAACGGCATCATCCATGTCGTGGGGCCTGAGAAAGGCTTGTCGCTGCCTGGCATGACCATTGTTTGTGGCGACTCACACACCTCGACGCATGGAGCTATGGGTGCCGTGGCTTTCGGAATAGGCACCTCTGAAGTTGAGATGGTGATGGCTTCGCAGTGCATTCTGCAGCAGAAGCCGAAGTCGATGCGTATCACCATTAATGGACAGTTGCAGAAAGGAGTTACCGCCAAGGACGTGGCATTATATCTGATGGCCCAGTTGACGACATCGGGAGCAACGGGCTACTTTGTGGAATACAGTGGCGACGTTGTGGGCTCGTTGTCGATGGAAGGTCGCCTGACGTTGTGTAACCTTTCTATCGAAATGGGAGCCCGTGGTGGTTTTATTGCCCCAGACGAAGTGACCTTTGATTATGTCAAAGGTCGCGAATATGCTCCTAAGGGCAAGGCATGGGATGAGGCTGTAGAATATTGGAGAACGCTGAAGAGCGATGACGATGCCGTGTTCGACAAAGAGCTGGTGTTTGATGCCAAAGATATAGAGCCTCGCATCACCTATGGTACAAATCCTGGTATGGGCATTGGTATTACGGAAACGATTCCAACTGAAGGTGGAACGGGTTTTGATAAGTCGCTGGAATACATGGGGTTCAAGCCTGGAGAGAAGTTGCTTGGCAAGAAGATAGACTATGTGTTCCTCGGGGCTTGTACCAATGGTCGCATTGAAGACTTCAGGGCTTTTGCCTCTATCGTGAAAGGGCGACATAAAGCCGACGATGTTGTAGCATGGCTGGTGCCTGGATCGTGGGCTGTTGACCGTCAGATTCGTGAAGAGGGACTCGATAAAGTGCTTGAATCTGCCGGTTTCGAAATCCGTCAGCCTGGCTGTTCGGCTTGCCTTGCCATGAACGACGACAAAGTGCCAGCCGGTAAGTATAGCGTATCGACCAGCAATCGTAATTTTGAGGGACGTCAGGGACCAGGCTCACGCACTATTCTCTGCTCGCCATTAGTAGCGGCCGCTGCCGCCGTAAAAGGATTTATAACCGACCCAAGAACACTATTATGAAACAGAAATTCAATATTATAACATCCACATGCGTGCCTCTTCCCCTTGAGAATGTTGACACCGACCAGATTATACCAGCCCGATTTCTGAAGGCTACCACACGCGAAGAAAGTTTCTTCGGCGACAACCTGTTTCGCGACTGGCGATATAATGCCGACGGCACGCCCAATAGCAATTTCGTTCTCAACGATTCCCGCTATTCCGGTTGCATACTCGTGGCAGGAAAGAACTTCGGTTCCGGTTCAAGTCGTGAACATGCTGCATGGGCTATAGCAGGATATGGTTTCCGGGTGGTTATATCATCGTTCTTTGCCGATATCCATAAGAACAACGAGCTGAATAACTTTGTGCTTCCCGTTCAGGTGAGCGAGGCTTTCCTGCAGGAATTGTTCGACAGTATCAAGGCTGATCCGAAATGTGAGGTTGAGGTGGATTTACCGCGTCAGACAGTGACAAATAAGGCTACCGGTCATTCTGAGCATTTCGACATCAATGGCTATAAGAAACATTGTCTTGTCAACGGACTCGACGATATTGATTTCCTTGTGGCCAACAGGCAGAAGACCGAAGAATGGGAATCGCGTCAACTCACATCTCGTCGCTGAAGACGTATTGTCCGCGTTTTATCCTGCCCCAATGGATGGCATGGCGCGGACAATGATGATAGCAAGCGAGACAATTAGTGCAACTGCCGTCATGTTTCCAGCGTGGCGGCAGTTGCACTATATCGTCAACAGGACATATTCTGGCACAGAGACCACACTGTATGCAAGCATCCTCATCAACCCAGAATTTCTTGTCGGTGATAAGGTGCTTGTTGTAGTAGCCTCCTATAATATAAGAATATGTGAGAGGAATGGCACCCTTCACCAGTTGGTGAATGCCTGTCTGTCTGTTGACAATGGCTTCCTTGATATGCACCATGCGCTCTTTGGCAGTTTCTATCTTACGCTGTGCATTCTCTTTGGTGTCGAGGTGCAGAAACGAGAAACATACGTTCGACTCTGGCATCACTACAGCAAACGTGCTTTGGGCCGAGAGCCCTTTTGCTGCCAGCTCCTTGTTGAGTATCGTCATGGCTTCACCCATGTTGTCGCCACAGGTGGTAACAGCATAGCAGAAGTGGCTCTCGACGGACGCACCATCACTGCAGACCACCATTCTTCTGATGAATTGCCTTACGATATGTGGAGGTTGCCATCCATGAGTAGGGAAGCAGAATCCCAGCCGTTCGCCATCTTTCAGGACGTAGCGGCATTCCTGTTTTTTCAGTTCATCTGGGATAAAGTACAGTTCTTCACCTGTTGCCTCAGCCAGTTGCTTGGCTACCCATCGAGTGTTTCCTGTGCCAGTAAAATAGAATATCATGGCGCGAAAGGTCAGGCTTTAACCAGTTCGCTGGCGCGAGCCAGAGCGAGATCGATATGGTTGCAGATGTTCTCCTCGCCCAACAGATGATTGAAGTTGTTGCGCTTCAGCACGGCTTCAACCTTTGGGTTGACACCAGAGAGAACGATGGTGATACCCTCTTTCTGGCTCATGAGACACATGTTCTCAAGATTGTGAAGGCCTGTAGAGTCGATGAATGGAACCTTACGCATACGGATGATGCGCACCTTCGGGCGGTTTCCGTAGCGTGCCATGATATCCTCGAAGCGGTTGCCGGCACCAAAGAAGTAAGGACCGTTGATTTCGTAAACTTCCACACCTTCAGGAATGGTGAGGTGCTCAAGATTGCCTGACTGCATGTCGGCATCCTCGTTGAGGTCAATCTCATTGATGATGGCATGTACTTCAGTAGTCTCGGCCATGCGGCGCATAAAGAGCAGACAGGCGCAGATAAGACCGAACTCGATGGCCACGGTGAGGTCGAAGATGATGGTGAGGAAGAATGTCAGCAACAGTACTGTTACGTCGCTCTTAGGATTGTGACGGGCCATGGCCAGGAAGGAGCGCCAGCCGCTCATGCCGTAGGCAACGACAACCAATACTCCTGCCAGACAGGCCATTGGGATATATTGTGCCAGGGGCATGAGGAAGAGGAATATCAGCAGCAGTACAACGGCATGGATGATGCCTGCCACGGGTGTGCGTCCGCCATTGTTGATGTTGGTCATGGTGCGTGCAATAGCTCCAGTGGCGGGAATACCGCCGAAGATGGGCGAGGCTATGTTGGCAATACCCTGACCGATGAGCTCGGTATTCGAGTTGTGATGGTCGCCGATGACACCGTCGGCCACGGTTGCAGAAAGCAACGACTCTATGGCTCCCAGCACGGCAATGGTTACTGCAGGTCCTACGAGGCCCTTGATGGTTTCCCAAGTCAGTTCAGGCACAACGGCACCTGGCAGCTGCGATGATATGCTGAAGCGGTCGCCAATGGTCTCGATACTGGTAACACCAGCATACTGCTTGAGTAGCAGGGCAACAACGGTCATGACAATGATGGCCACCAGCGAGCCCGGAATCTTCTTCGAGAAACGGGGCATAACGGCTATGATAGCCACAGAGGCTATGCCGACAAAGGCACTCCACATATCTATATTACCTATATTATATATATAGGCGATCCACTTCTCGATAAAATCACTGGGTACTGACTCCATGGTCATGCCCAGCAGGTCTTTTATCTGCGTAGAGAAGATGGTGACGGCGATACCGCTGGTAAATCCTACGACAATGGGGTAGGGTATGTACTTGATGATAGTGCCAAGATGAAGCACACCCAGCAGGATAAGGAATACGCCAGCCATGAGAGTGGCGACGGTAAGTCCCTGCATGCCGTATTGCTGTATGATACCATAGACGATGACGATAAAGGCACCCGTAGGGCCGCCAATCTGAACCTTGCTACCGCCGAACAGCGAGATGGCAAGTCCGGCGACGATAGCAGTGATGATACCCTTCTCGGGCGACACACCGCTGGCAATACCGAAGGCAATGGCCAACGGCAGGGCGACAATACCGACAATAACACCGGCCATGAGGTCGGCCATCAGCGTCTTGCGATCGTAATGCTTGATAGCCGAAAGGAATTTCGGCTTGAAATCTAATGTCTTTTCCATTCGTATTTATCTTTTTACCTTAATGATTTTATGAACCTTCGCGATTTTGATTGCAAAGTTATGCAAAAAATATAAGACAGCCAAACAGATGACTGTCTTATATATAAAAGAGGTGCGATTTCTTGATTTACTTCACCACGACCTTGCGACCATTCTGGATATAGACACCCTTGGTGGGGCGGTCGACGCGTACTCCCTGCAGGTTGTAATAGCTGCCTCCGAGGGTGACGTCGCTAACCTGTTCGCGGATGCCCGTGGCTGAAGTGCTGAACAGCTTGCCAGAGATGCTGAGATTGCCGAGACTCACCTGTTTGGTGTTTGCAATATTATAGATGTTGAATTGTACACCAAAGGTGCCGGTAGTAGTCTTGGCAGCACTTATCTCCTTTTTCAGATTGGTAAAGTATGGATCATAACTTGTTCCGTCGCTGGAGTCCACTCCACGCTCTGGCGTTTGGCCGGTCAGCAGCTTGCTGGTGTTTCCGTCACCATTAAGCCACGTCATATCCAGGCATCCGTTTTTGGGGTTTGTTCCCCAACGGCTTGCATTGACTGAGACAGTAGTAGGCTGGAACTCATAGCCCTCTTTCAGCGTGATAAGAAAGCTGACAGCATTGTCGTCTGATGCATCTGATGTCTGCTCTGTGGGTTGGAAGGCCAGATGAGTCTGTCCTGCACTATTTGTTTTTGTACCAGTACATGTAATATTGGCCCCCAGCTTAATGCTGCTGGGACTGACGAAGAAATCAGGCAGACTGTAAGAGGCTTGCTCATCCATGTCAGCGTCAAGCTTCCACTGAATGTCACCAGTGCCTACCTCTATGTGCTGTACTCCTTCGTTGGCCAGTTCGTTAGGGTCGTAGAACAGCGTCTCGTTGCTGGCAG
This sequence comes from uncultured Prevotella sp., assembly GCA_946186115.1. Lineage (GTDB taxonomy): Bacteria > Bacteroidota > Bacteroidia > Bacteroidales > Bacteroidaceae > Prevotella. The sequence goes on from CAMHLV010000029.1 coordinate 36,147, forward strand.
CGCTGACGTCGATGGTCGTGGCGGCTTCGGGCAGATAGTAACCCAAATGGGGCGGCTGGTTATAGCTTGACATCTGCCAGGCTATGGCCAAACGGTAAGTATGGTCGGTCAGCAGACAGGGAACCTTGTAGTTGGTGGGCATGGCCGACGAGTAGATATAGAGGTTGTTGTCGTCGTGCAGGATGACCTCCTCGCGCCAGTCGCCAAACAGATCGCACAGCAGATTGGGATTGCGCTTGGTGGTGTTGCACGAGTGATTCTCCAGTTCGGCGATGGTTTCAAAGGCACTGCCGTTCCAGTGGGTTATCTTGTATGTTTCCAGTTCGTTTGTGTAAACGGTATTCCCGCTTTCATCCTTGTAGCTGGTGAAATAGCCGCCATCAGCCAGACAGTCCTGCAAGGTGCCGTCCCAGTAGAGGCGGAAGTTGACCGATGAACTCTTAGTGCTTACCACATTGCCTGTCACTGCTGAACGCTGCTGGCGGTCCTTGGCCGAGCAGAACTCATAGCCGCGGTTGGAGCCTATGACATCGGCTGCAATGCCTCGACCATTGTCGTCGTCAGCGGTGGCACTGAACAGTATTTCGCCTGTTGCCGCATCGTGAAGGTCCCAACCGTACGGAGATTCTTCATGTACCTGGAATACCTGCAGCCCCTGACGGTCGGGATTCATCTTGCCGACGTGGATGGCATCGCCGTGACCGAAGCCGGTGGCATAGAGCAGTTGTCCGTTGTTGTCGCAGGCAGCAGAGCCGAAGAGAATCTCGTCACAGCCGTCACCATCGACATCAGCCACGCTGATGTTATGGTTGCCGTTGCCATACATGGTGTTGCTGCCATTACCCGAGGTGGCAGTACCTTCATACGTTTTCTCGGTCTTGTTCCAATTAGCGTCATACACCTCCACTTTGGTCTTACTGACAGAGGCGTGCAGCCAGCGGTGTATCAACTTGGAACCATCAAAATCAACTGCCCAGATATAAGCGGCAGTATAGTATCCTCGGTTGAGAATTGCCGTGGGATTGCTGTCTTGTCCGTCAAGATAAGCAACACAGGCATTGTAGCGCTCACCGCGGTTTCCCCAGTTGTCGCCCCAAGAACTGTTATAGGCTGGGCTGGCATTGTTTTTATTGATGCCCATAGAACGGTCGGGATTGTACCATATAGTATGGATGGCAGCTCCTGTCTGTCCGTCGAAGACGGTAAGAAATTCGGGACCTTCAAGGATGTGGCCGTTGCTGTTGCGGAAACTCTTTGAGTTTTGTGCGGCAGCCTTAATATCGGCATCGCCAGCCTCGCTGACGTATTTTCCCTGTCCATCCTTGCTCCATGATGCCGTCTTGCAAATCATTTCGGCACGGCCGTCACCATTGAAGTCGAATACAAGCATCTGTGTGTAGTGGGCACCGGCACGGATGTTCGGCCCGAGATTGACACTCCACAGACGTGTGCCGTTCATCTTGTAGCAGTCGATAACGCAGTTGCTCGACTTTCCGTTCTTACCACTGTCGCGGGAGTCTTCAGGATCCCACTTTACAAACAGTTCCATCTCGCCGTCGTTGTCAACGTCGCCGATAGAGATGTCGTTGGGCGTGTAGCTCGACGAGTTGTTGGTCACCGATGCGTCGGGCTTCTGAAGGGCGACTTTCATCATTTGGCTATAGGGGCTGACCTCAGCCTCGTCGATGACATTGCCGCCACTGACCACCTCCAGCTTGTATTTGTCAGTTGGCTTGCTCTCGATGGGTAGTGTGTGCGATGTGCGCTTGGTCTCCACCATCTTCACTCCGTTGCGGTAAAGACGGTAAGTGTAGTTCTGCTCTCCGTCGAAATAACGCCAGGAGATGAATGTCGTGTTGTCGTCGGTGTTAAAAGCGACAAGGCCGCGGTTCATTTTCTCTGCAGCCAGAAGAGTTGTGGTCATAAGGCATAGAGCCAGTAAGGCCATGATTCGTTTTAGTCTCATACTTTTTATTTTTTTGAGTAGTTTTAGTAATCTGCGTGCAAAGGTACGAAAAAAAAGACTGACGGCAAAATTTCCGTCAGTCTTTTAATTATATAAGGTGTGACATTTTTTATTTGTTCTTCAGCAGGTCGCGAATCTCGGCGAGCAGTTCCTCCTGAGTAGGACCGGCAGGAGCAGCAGGCTCTGCTGGCTCTTCCTTCTTGCGGTTCAGCTTGTTGATGCCCTTCAGCATCAGGAAGATACAGAA
>CAMHLV010000030.1 GCA_946186115.1 uncultured Prevotella sp.
CGGCTACGGAGAACGGCTGACTGAGGAAACGCTGCACGCGGCGTGCACGGTTCACCGTCAACTTATCCTCATCCGAGAGCTCATCCATACCAAGGATAGCAATGATATCCTGCAATTCCTTATAGCGCTGAAGAATCTCCTTCACGCGCTGAGCACAATCGTAGTGAGCCTTGCCCACCACAAGCGGGTCGAGGATACGCGATGTAGAGCCCAGCGGGTCAACAGCGGGATAGATACCAAGCTCGGCTATCTTACGGTCGAGCACAGTAGTCGCATCCAGGTGAGTAAACGTAGTAGCAGGAGCAGGGTCGGTCAAGTCGTCGGCAGGCACGTAAACAGCCTGAACAGAAGTGATAGAGCCCGACTTGGTAGAAGTGATTCGCTCCTGCATCGTACCCATCTCAGAGGCCAGCGTAGGCTGGTAACCCACAGCCGACGGCATACGGCCCAGCAGGGCTGACACCTCAGAACCGGCCTGAGTGAAACGGAAGATATTGTCGATGAAGAACAGGATATCGGCAGCACCGCCGTCCTTGCCTCCACCGTCGCGGAAGCCCTCGGCCACCGTCAGACCCGACAAAGCCACAGAGGCACGCGCTCCAGGCGGCTCGTTCATCTGACCATACACCAGCGTGGCCTGGCTCTTCTTCAGCTCCTCGGGGTCAACCAGCGAGAGGTCCCATTTGCCCTCGGCCATGGCCTCCTTGAATTTCTCGCCATAGCGGATGACTCCCGACTCTATCATCTCGCGGATGAGGTCGTTACCCTCACGAGTACGCTCTCCCACTCCGGCGAATACCGAGAATCCATTGTGGCCCTTGGCAATGTTGTTAATGAGCTCCATAATGAGCACTGTCTTTCCCACACCGGCACCGCCGAAGAGTCCGATTTTACCACCTTTAAGATAAGGCTCCAACAGGTCTATCACCTTGATTCCAGTTGAGAGCACCTCCTTGGTAGTAGAAAGTTCCTCGAATTTCGGCGCTTCACGATGAATGGGGTAAGCACCCTTCATGTCAAGCTGTTTCATACCGTCGATAGGCTGTCCGATAACGTTCAGCATTCGACCCTTAATCTGTTCGCCGGCAGGCATCACAATAGGAGAGCCCAGCGGCTTTGCCTCTAACCCACGCTGCAGTCCGTCGGTATTGTCCATAGCCACGCAGCGCACCGTATCCTCGCCGATGTGCTGCTGCACCTCGACGATAAGCTGGCTGCCACCAGGGCGTTCTATCGACAAAGCCTCGTGAATCTTTGGGAGCACCTTTTCTGCATCCAGTCCTTTGGTATCGAAGAAAACGTCGATAACAGGACCAATAATCTGCGAAATGTGTCCGATAATCTGTGACATAAGCAGTTAAATATTTAAAATTAAATCTTGTTTTAGACTATACTGACTGCAAAGTTAACTAATAATTTCAAAACAAAAGAACACATTACCCATTTTTTTCCGAAAGCATCCAATTTTTTTTGTTCCCCAGACAACAAAAACACACCCGAGACTCCACACATGTTGGAATCCCGGGGGATATTAAATAACGCAAACTGATCTCTGCTGGGTAATTAGCGAGCAGAGCTCAATGAGCTGAGTGATTTTAGTATCAGATGCTCAGTTCGTCGAGAACCTTGATAAGTTTCTTATCAAACGGCTTGTCGGTACGGATGCACTCTGAGAAGGGGACATAGACCACCTCGTTGTTGCGAACGCCTACCATGACATTGCGCTGTCCCTGCTTGATGGCCTCGATAGCTCCCACACCGGTACGCGAAGCAAGGATGCGGTCGCGGGCAGAGGGAGAACCGCCACGCTGCAGATGGCCGAGAATAGACACTCGCACGTCGAATTCGGGGAACTCCTTCTTGACGCGGTCGGCATAGTAGAGGGCGCCGCACTTGGGGCTCTCAGACACTATAACGATACACGACTTCTTGGACTTGCGGATGCCTCGGCTCATAAACTGTGCCAGTTGGTCTACTTCTGTCATCTCTTCGGGGATAATGGCAGCTTCGGCGCCAGAGGCAATGGCTGAATTCTGGGCAAGGAAGCCTGCGTCACGTCCCATAACCTCGACGAAGAAGATGCGCTCGTGAGAATTGGCGGTGTCGCGTATGCGGTCAACACATTCCATGATGGTATTCATCGTGGTATCGTAGCCTATGGTGGCATCGGTGCCATAGAGGTCGTTGTCGATAGTGCCCGGCAGTCCGATAACCGGGAAGTCGTACTCCATGCCGAAGTTGCGTGCTCCCGTCAGCGAGCCGTTACCGCCAATTACCACCAAAGCATCGATATTCTCTTTCTGGCAGGTCTCGTAAGCCATAGCCATTCCCTCAGGAGTAACAAACTCCTTTGAGCGGGCAGTCTTCAGAATAGTACCGCCTCTTGTAATAATGCCCGAAACATCTTCTGTGGTGAACTCCTTGACTTCACCCTTGATAAGGCCGTCGTAGCCACGATAGATTCCCTTAATGCTAAACCCATTGTAGATACCAGCACGGGTTACGGCACGAATGGCCGCATTCATACCTGGGGCGTCACCCCCTGAGGTAAGTATTCCAATTGTCTGAATTTTACTCATAACTAATAGTAGTTCGTGTGTAATATTATATGTTTACCATATTTAGTTCAAGCCAAAGCACTATAAAGCCTACAATCCATCCCAAAAACACTTTAGGCGTAAGGTGCTTGACATACCATCCTAATTTTACATGTTCCATCTTCATAAGAGCGATACCGCTTATGCTACCTACTGAGAGCAGACAGCCGCCCACTGCAGTAGAATAAGCTATAATGCTCCAATAGGCTCCATTCACCGAGATATCGCCCACACCAATCTTATAGAGCGAGATATTGCTTATGGCAATAGTGAAGGAATCGACAATACTGCTCAGCAGACCGGCGCCTATACCGATGAGCCATACATCGTGGATATAGGTGTCGAACCAGTCGGCAACATCAGCCCATACTCCTGTCTCTGTTACCACTCCCATGCCGAGCATGATTCCCATCACGAAAAGCATCTGCTGAATAGCGCCATACTGCAGGGCATGCGGGATACGGCGTGACGACATCAAACCGGAGTCTATCAGCTTGCGGTTGAATGCCTCGTTGACCACCCACAGCACCGACAGCACGCACAATGCACCGAGGAACGGAGCAAGTTTGGTGATGTTGTGGAATGTGGGGATAAACCATAGTCCGCCGATACCGACGAATAGCATCACTAATCTCTGCCAGCGGTTCAGGCGGGTATCGTCGCCGCGATACGGAGATGGGCTCCATGCTGTGTCAAGCCGGTCGGGCAACTCTCGATTGATGAGTATCGTAGGTATCACCCATGCGAGTAGTGCTGGCAGTAAGAGGTATGCCGAGAAGCGGCTTGCCGTGACAGCACCGTCGCCCCAGAGTATCAGTCCGATAGGGTCGCCGATAACCGTAAAACAACCGCCACAGTTGGCTGCAAGCAGAATGGCACTGCCTACAAGCATGCGCTGACGCGAGTTCTGCAGGATTTTATGCATTATAACCAGCATCATAGTCGCTGTGGTAAGGTTGTCGAGATTTGCAGAGAGTATGAAAGTTGCTATTGTGATTGTCCACAACAGTCGTTTCGAATTACGTGTCCGAATCCATTCGGTGATGAAGTCGAAACAGCCGTTGTTGTTGAGCAGTTCGACTGTCGCCATCGTTGCCAGAAGGAACATCACGATGGCGGCAGCCCTGCCTACATAGTTGAGGAATACGCAGTCGTAGATAAAATACTTCACCGACTCACTGGTAGAGACGTTGCCACCCAGCCATTCGCGGTAGTCGGCGGCATGCTGTGCCGTCACGAAGTCGGCTCCCCAGCAAACATACACAACCCACCCCACTGTACCGAGGAACATGGCAATAGCAGCCTTGTTAACACCCGTCAGATGGCCTGTTGCTATTAACAGGTAGGCCAACACCAGCATGGCAACTATAATCAGTGTCATCTTATAAAAGTATTTATCTGTTTATCTCTTACGACGTCACGCTAACCTTTAGAAATCCTTGGTCATCTCGGCCACCTTCTCATTGATGTGGTCGATGAATTCCTGAATGGTCATCACAGTCTGCTCACCGCCGCCCTGCGGACGTACGGCAACAGTGCCGTCCTGCTGCTCCTTCTCACCGACAATCACCATGTAAGGAATACGCTTCAGCTCGTTGTCGCGAATCTTGCGGCCGAGCTTCTCGTTGCGCAGGTCGATGGTGGGACGGACGCCGCCCAGGTCGAACTTCTTGGCAACCTCCTTGGCATAGTCGTTGTATTTCTCCGACAGCGGAAGAATAGCCACCTGGTCAGGCGTGAGCCACAAGGGGAAGTGGCCTGAGGTGTGCTCGATGAGCACGGCACAGAAGCGCTCCAGAGAGCCGAACGGTGCGCGGTGAATCATGACAGGCGTCTTCTTCTGGTTGTCCTCGTCGGTATATTCCAGCTGGAAGCGCTTGGGCAGGTTGTAGTCCACCTGGATAGTTCCCAGCTGCCAGCGACGGCCGATGGCATCCTTGATCATGAAGTCGAGCTTCGGACCGTAGAAGGCTGCTTCGCCGTATTCCACCTTGGCCTTGAGTCCCTTCTCCTCACAAGCTTCCTGAATAGCCTTCTCGGCCAGTGCCCAGTCTTCGTCGGAACCAACATACTTATCGTGGTCGTTAGGATCGCGCAGCGAGATCTGTGCCTCGAAGTTGAAGCCGAAGGCCGTCAGCACGATGCCGATGATGTCCATCACGTTCAGGAACTCCTGCTTCACCTGGTCGGGACGACAGAACAGGTGGGCATCGTCCTGCGTAAACGAGCGCACACGCGTCAGTCCGTGCAGCTCACCACTCTGCTCGTAGCGATATACCGTACCGAACTCTGCAATACGCAGGGGCAGGTCGCGATAGCTGCGGGGCTTCCATGCGAAAATCTCGCAGTGGTGAGGACAGTTCATGGGCTTCAGCATGTACTCTTCATCCTCCTCGGGGGTGTGGATGGGCTGGAAGGAATCCTTGCCGTAGTGGGCATAGTGGCCCGAAGTGACATAGAGGTTCTTAGAACCGATATGCGGAGTGATAACTTCCTGATATCCAAAGCGCTTCTGAACCTTACGCAAGTGGTCCTGCAGGCGCAGGCGCAACTCGGTGCCCTTCGGCAACCAGATGGGCAGACCCTTGCCGACCTTGTCGGAGAACATGAAGAGTTCCATCTCCTTACCAATCTTACGGTGGTCGCGCTTCTTGGCTTCCTCAAGCATCTCCAGATACTCGTCGAGCATCTTCTTCTTGGGGAACGAGATACCGTAGAGGCGCTGCATCTGCTCGCGGCTGGCATCACCGCGCCAGAAGGCTCCGGCAACGCTTGTCAGCTTCACGGCCTTGATCTCGCCAGTGTCCATGAGGTGCGGACCGCGGCAGAGGTCGGTGAAGTTACCCTGTGTATAGGTTGTGATGGAACCATCCTCCAGGTCCTGCTCAATATGCTCGCACTTGTAGGTCTGGCCATCGGCAGCAAACTGCTTCAGAGCTTCGGCCTTGGGCACCTCACGGCGCACCACCGGCTCCTTCTTGCCAGCCAGTTCCTTCATCTTGGCCTCAATCTTGGGGAAGTCGCTCTCCTTGATCATCTCGCCGTCCTTCAGCAAGACATCATAGAAGAAACCATTCTCGACAGCAGGTCCGAAACCGAACTGTATGCCAGGATACAACTCCTGCAGAGCCTCTGCCAACAGGTGGGCAGAGGTGTGCCAGAAGGTATGCTTACCCTGCTCATCCTCAAACTTGTATAATGCTATCGTGGCATCCTCGTTGATGGGGCGATTCAGTTCCACGGTTTCACCGTTTACTCCGCAGCTAATCACGCTACGCGCCAGAGCCGGTGAAATGCTCTCGGCAATCTGAAGTCCGGTTACGCCCTGTTCATACGAGCGAACAGATCCGTCCGGAAAAGTGATGTTAATCATATTCTACGATATAAATATTTAAAGATTAGTTTTTTATCCACCAAAGTTGTCGTACATGATACTTTCAGGCTCTACGCCGAGAGAGTCGAGCATGGAGACGACAGCCTTCGACATAGGACCAGGACCGCACATGTAGTACTCGATGTCTTCGGGAGCCTCGTGGTCCTTGAGGTATGTATTGAGCATAACCTGATGGACGAAGCCCGGAGTATATTTGACACCAGCGGCATCGGCAGCGGGGTCTGGGCGGTCGAGGGCCAGATGGAAGTGGAAGTTGGGATACTCCTTCTCCAGACCAAGGAAATCGTCGAGATAGAACACCTCGTTGAGTGCGCGGGCACCATAGAAGTAGTGCATCTCGCGGTCAGTGGTATGCAGAGTCTTGGTCATGTGCATAATCTGAGCACGCAGCGGAGCCATACCGGCACCACCTCCAACCCATATCATCTCCTTCTTAGAGTCGAAATGCGGATGGAAGTCTCCATAAGGACCTGACATAATCACCTTGTCGCCAGGCTTCAGCGAGAAGATATACGACGAGGCAATACCCGGGTTGACCTCCATGAAGCCGCTCTTGTCGGCCTTGAACGGCGGTGTGGCAATACGCACGGTGAGCATAAACACGTCGCCCTCTGCAGGATAGTTGGCCATAGAGTAGGCGCGGATGGTTGGTTCGGGATTCTTACACTTGAGCGGGAACAAGCCAAACTTCTCCCAACTGGGCAGATACTCGTCGCCTATCAGACTCTTGTCGAAGTCCTTGTCGTAGTCGATGCAGTCGAAGGCGGGAATCTTTATCTGGGCATACGAACCCGGCAGGAAGTCCATGTGGGCTCCGGCAGGCAGCTGTACCTTGAACTCCTTGATAAACGTAGCGACGTTCTTATTAGAGATAACGGTACACTCGTACTCCTTGACACCAAGAATGCTTTCATCAACATGTATCTTGAGGTCGCCCTTCACCTTGCACTGACATCCGAGACGCCAACCGGCCTTAATCTCCTTACGTGAGAAATGGGGCTTCTCTGAATCGAGGATTTCTCCCCCACCCTCAAGAACCTGTACCTTACACTGTCCGCATGAGGCCTTACCACCGCATGCTGAAGGCAGGAACACACCATTCTCGTTGAGTGTTGACATAAGACTGTTGCCCTGAGCCACTGAGATGGTACGATCGCCATTTATCTCGATGTTAACATTGCCGCTGGGCGAGAGATACTTCTTTGCCACAAGCAGCACGATAACCAACAGAAGTATTACGATGAGGAACACTCCAATACTATATGCTATAAACTGAGCCATAATTTCAATTCTACAATTTTACAATTCTTCAATTTTATATGTTCAGTCCAGAGAAACACATCATTGCCATAGCCATGAGACCGACAGTAATAAACACAATGCCGAGGCCCTGCAGGGGCTTGGGGACGTCCGAGTACTGCATCTTCTCACGGATGGCACCCATAGCCACGATGGCAAGCGTCCAACCAATACCAGAGCCGAAACCATAGACCACAGCGTCCCAGATAGAAGTGATGGCCTGCGAATTGGTGGGTTCCATGAGGATACGCTGCTGCATGAACAGCGAGGCTCCCATGATGGCGCAATTCACGGCAATCAGCGGGAGGAAGATACCCAGGGCAGCGTAGAGCGAGGGCGAATACTTCTCAACCGTCATCTCGACGAGCTGCACCATACCTGCAATGACAGCAATAAAGAGGATAAACGACAAGTAGCTCAGGTCAACGCCTTCAGCGAGGCAGTCGGGACCTAAGACCTTTGTCTGCAACAGATAGTTTACGGGGACAGTCACCGTGAGCACGAAGGTCACAGCGAGACCCAATCCCAACGAAGTCTTCACGGTCTTCGACACAGCAAGGTAGGAACACATGCCGAGGAAGAAGGCGAAAATCATATTGTCCACAAAGATGGACCTGAACAGTAATGATATTGCGTGTTCCATAACTTACTTCTCCTTATAAAAATATGCACGATGAACCCAAATCACACAACCAACGAGAATCAGCGCCATAGCCGGCATCGTCATCATACCATTGTTTACATAGCCAAAGTCGTAGCAGACATCAGGGATAATCTGGAAACCTAAGAGTGAACCACGTCCGAGGAGTTCACGAACGGCACCCACGATGACCAGAATCATAGCGTAGCCCAGACCGTTACCAACACCATCGAGGAACGAAGGCCAAGGCTTGTTCTGCATAGCGAAGGCCTCCAGGCGTCCCATCAGGATACAGTTGGTGATAATCAGACCGACATACACAGAGAGCTGGACGCTGACGTCGTAGGCGAAAGCCTTCAGGATCTGCGAGACTATAGTTACGAGAGCAGCAACCACCACCAGCTGCACCACGATACGGATGCGATTAGGAATAGTGTTGCGGATGATTGAGATAATCACATTCGCAAAGGCGGTGATTACCGTTACGGCGAGTCCCATCACGATGGCAGGCTTCAGCTGCGCTGTGACGGCCAATGCCGAGCATATACCCAAAACCTGTCCGAGGATGGGATGATCAACATTCAACGGATTGGTGAAAACCTCTTTATTTTGTTTACAGAATAATGCCATAGTTTACTCCTCCTCTGCTTTAGGTTCAACAACTGTAGAATCAGAACTTGCAATAGATTCGAGTAATTTACCAATTGCATAATTCTTGACATTCTTCAAACCGTCTTTGATCATGGCATCTACACCGTTGGAAGTTAATGTGGCTCCTGTCACACAATCCACCTGAGTGGAAGGGTCATCCACCTTTTTCACGATGGAAAGAACTACATCGCCCTTTTCATTCCAAATATTTTTGCCAATGAACTTCTCTTGCCAAGCTTGAGAATCTTTGATCTCAGCGCCTAGTCCTGCGGTCTCGCTATCATGGTTGAAGTAAGCACCATATACTTTGCCATCATTGTCAATGGCGATATATCCGCTGATGCCTCCCCAAAGACCCATACCCTTCAGGTTGGCAACAATGATGTCCTGACCATCAATCTGGCACTCATATACCTTTTGGCCGTCAATATCTTTCTCTTCCTTCACCACCTCAGCGTACTTGGCCTCTGCCTCGGCACCATCCAAATCGCGGATGTTGAGTGAATAGAGAATCTGTTTCTTCACATCGAGTGCAACGTTAGCGTCCTGCATGGGCTTCAATGCCTGATAGACGAAAGCCAGCAGGAAGGCCACGATGACCACGAGTATCGCGCTATATATAATAATGTACGCGTTAGAGTTTGTATTCAGTTTCATTTTGTACCTCCTCTCTTTAAGCGTTTCGAGATGTTATGCTCCACCACGAAGTGGTCAATCATAGGAGCAATCATGTTGCCGAAGAAGATGGCAAGCATCATACCCTCGGGGTAGCCGGCATTGCGCACACGGATGATGACGGCCATGGCACCGATGATGAAGCCATAGATGTACTGACCAGTAGTGGTGCGGCACGAGGTGACGGGGTCGGTAGCCATGAAAACGGCACCGAAGGCAAAGCCACCCAGCACGAAGTGATGCCACCAAACCATGTTGGTTGCACCCATCTGCTCGAACAGGATAGCCATCAAGCCACCACCTACGAAGACACTCAGCATGGTGCGCCATGAGGCAATGCCAGTCCAAAGCAGGATAGCAGCACCGATAGCAATAGCGACAAGCGATGTTTCACCGATAGAACCAGGGATGAATCCAAGGGCCATATCAAGGATAGAAGCATCGGGAGTGATGTTCTGTGCCAGCTGTCCAAGCGGTGTAGCAGCAGTGAAGCCGTCGGGCAGGTCGTTACCCAGACCGAAGATGCTGCTCTGAGCCACCCAAACGGTATCACCCGTCATCTTTGAAGGATAAGCGAAGAACAGGAACATACGGGCTGCTACAGCAGGGTTGAAGATGTTCATACCTGTACCACCAAAAATCTCCTTACAGAAGATTACTGAGAATGCGCAGGCCAGAGCCAGCATCCACAACGGGCAGCCGATAGGAATAATCAGCGGAATAATGATACCAGATACGAGATAACCCTCCTGGATTTCCTCGCCCTTCCACTGTGCCCAGGCAAACTCGATGCCCAGACCTACAATGTAGCTTACCAGAATCTTAGGCAATACTGCCAAGAAGCCATAGCAGAAAATCTCGCAGAACGAAGCTGTTGCCAGCGTTCCTGCAGCGAGATAGTTCTGATAGCCGATATTGTACATACCAAACAGCATGGCCGGCATCAGGGCGATGACCACCATACTCATAATGCGCTTTGAGTCGATAGCGTCGTGAATATTGACACCCGTCTTTGCCGTGTCATTAGGCACGTAAAGGAAGGTCTCAAAGCCGTCGAACACCGAACGGAAAGCATGCAGCTTGCCACCCTCCTCGAAGTTCGGCTTCACCTTATTTAAATAATTCCTTATAAAACTCATATTCTTTGTTCTTATTTGTTTATAGGAAGGAAACTGCTTATTCCCAGCATGGGAACAATCCGTTCCCACGGAGGGAACTGTTCATTCCCATCATGGGAATCTTTCGTTTACTAACTATTTTCTTTGCGTAAGATATTAAGTCCTTCCCTAACAATACGTTGCAATTCAAGTTTAGAAGAGTCAACGAACTCAGCCAGAGCAAAGTCCTCAGGAGACACTTCATAAATACCTAAAGCCTCCTGACGGTCAATGTCACCGGCAATGATGGCCTTGATGAGATATTCACCATAAATATCCATAGGCAGCACCTTGTCGTACTCACCACTCATAATCATATGGCGCTCACCACCTTTGATGCGGGCATCGAGAGCATACTGCTTCTTCTTGCTACAGAACCAGGGATTCTGCAACCAAGAGAAATAGCTGCGGCTCACGGAGAATTGGTTGAAACGGGGAAGAATCCAACCCAGCACCTCGTCGGCATCGTCACCCTCGGGGATAACGGTAATCTCAGAGGTGTGAGCGCCGAGGAAGCCTTCCTTCGTCGTGGGACGGCCCGTCAGCACGTTACCATTGATGATGCGGACGCTCTTCGAGGCGTCATAGCTGTTGGAGAGCAGTGTGGAGAGTTCCTCGCCGACTAACATATCGACATAGGCAGGACTTGTCACCTCGCTGCCACAAAGGGCCACACGGCGGGTCAGGTTTACCTTACCCGTGTTGAACAGACGGCCGATAAAGAGCACAACCGTCGGGTCGCCAACAGTCCAAACCACCTCGCCTTTGTTGACCGGGTTCACGTGGTTCACCTGTACTCCGACATTACCTGCAGGACAGGGACCGTCGAAAATGTTCAGTTCAGCATACTTGTCAATACCCAGCTTGCGGATTTCCGTCTGGAAGTCGGGCTGAATGCCAAGTCCTATGTAGGTCTTCGCAATCTTCGAGAGTGCTTGAATACCCGTCACGAAATCCTGTTCCTGTCCCTTTGCCTCATACTGGAAGTCGCCAGACAACGGCTTGTCCCGCAGGGCCGACACAAAGATAGCCTTAGGTTGTACACTCGGATTCGTGGAAACGGCGTAAGGCAACTGGTTGATGTACCCAAACAATCCTGCTTCCAGTAATGCATCAATCACCTGCTGACCATCCATCTTGGCCACATCCTTTTTGCCGTAGTCCACATACTCCTGCTGGCTGTCGGAATCTACTTTGATGCAAAGCACCTTTCTGCGTTCGCCACGCACCACCTCGCGTACTATGCCGCTAACAGGCGAAGCAAACCTAACTTCTGGATACTGCTTGTTGACAAACAAGGCATCCCCGGCCTTGACCTTGTCGCCCTCTTTGACTACGACCTTTGGTGTAACCCCCTCAAAGTCGTCTGGCACCAATGCAAACTTGCCATTTGACTTAAGTTTAATGAGGTTTTCGGCCGCCTTGCCTTGAAGGTGAATGTCCAAGCCTTTTCGTAACTTGATTACATTTGCCATGATATAAATAATGAAATTGAACGGTTCTAACTACAATAATGGTGCAAAATTAGTAAAAATTATGAAAATGAAGAAGAAAAAATAGACGAAAAAGTTCACTATCACAACTTTTTGATGTAATTTTGTGCCAAAATTCAGACGGACTGTCGGGTTTTGCTAACCCAAGCTTACAGATTTGAAAACATTCAAGTATATATTTAACATTGTTGTATGGACTCTGCTTGGCCTGTACCTGATTGTAGCTATTAGCTTTCAGGCACGACCAGTTCAGGAGTATGTTGGCAGCAAGATGGCATCGATTATGGGCGAGATGCTGGGCACTACCGTAACTATCGGGAGGGCCGACTACACTTTCCCCAACCACCTGACGCTTTATGATGTTATCGTCAACGATCAGGAAGGGAAAAAGATGCTTACCTCGCGCCGGCTGTCGGCGAAAATCGACATCATCCCTCTTACCAAGGGAAGGATTTCCATCGGAACGGCCCAGGTGTTCGGAACCCACGCCTGCCTATATCAGCGCGACTCTTTGAGCAAGCCCAATTTCCAGTTCGTACTCGATTCACTGGCATCGAAGGATACCACTTCCACTACCCCACTCAACCTTCGCATCAACTCTCTGATAATGCGACACTCCAGCGTCAGCTACGACCGCTACGACATCGTAGAGACTCCTGGCGTACTAAACACAAGCCACCTGAAGCTGTCTGACATCAGTTCACATATCATCCTGAAAACCCTGACGGAAGACTCATTGAACATAAATGTCAAACGACTTTCTTTCAAAGAGAAATCCGGCCTCAACGTAGAGCGTCTGACCATGAAATTCGAGGGCGGAAGAAGTCGCAGTCACCTCAGCGATTTCCTCCTGAAAATGCCTGGCACAGAATTCTGCCTGGGCGACATCGACGTCAACTATCGCCTGCGCGACAAGCATTTCATACTACCGTCTCTCAACTATAAAGGTAGCATCTTACCATCGAGTGTAACACTCTCTGACATAGCATGTTTACTACCTTCCCTAAAGGATTTCAACAGCACGCTTTCCGTCTCTTCCACATTCCGCGGCCAGGGTGAGGATATTGATGTCAGCAGCCTGCTTATTAAGTCAACTACTGGCGATATCAACATTGACACCGATGGCTGGATAAAGGACATCACCCTGCCTGCTCCGACGTGGTTTGTGAATTTCAACGACCTGCAACTATCTGGCAAGACGATAGCTTTTATCTCTGAAAACCTGAATGGCAAGCAGATAGAGATACCGACAATAGTGCAACGATTAGGAGACATCCACATGCGCGGCTTTGCTAAAGGCACCGGCATGCAGGAACTGGTAGCCAGCAATGTGTTAGCCACCGACGTTGGCAAGGCAAGTGCAAGCATTGTAATCGACAGTCAGAAACACTTCGACGGCAAAATAGATGCCCAGGACATCAAGCTCAATACACTGCTCGACGACAGTCGTTTCGGCCTGTGCTCTACACATATCGACGTCAACGGCAAACTACCTGTAGGACAGAAGGTTGCAATCACTGTTGCAGGTGTAATACAACAGTTCGAATACCAAGGATACAATTATAAGGACATTGGAATAAACGGTTCCTATACCCCCGATGACATTCACGGAGAGTTCAGCATCAACGATCCGAACATCAAACTCAAGGCAGAGGGAATAGTGAAGAATATAGGCACCACAAATCTTATCAAGGTATCTGCCGATATCGACCAGTTGTCGCCACAAGCCATCCACATCTCCGACAAATGGGGAGGAGCAAGATTCTCAGCAAACATAAATACTGACATCACCGCCAATGACCTAAGCGATGCCATAGGCACCGTGAGCATTGACAACTTTGTTATGAATGCTGACGACGACTATCGTCTTGACCATCTGGACATTGAGTCTGGATATGAAGACCAGATGCGATATGTCACTATGAACAGCGATTTTGCAGATGTCAGCATAAAGGGACTATTCAATCCCGCCACCATGATTAATAGCATTACGAACTTTATCGCAGACAAGATACCTACCCTACCCGGTATTACCAAGACTGCCCAAAGCACAAACAACAGCTATGCCATCAATGCCACAATCCGTAAGTCGGACTGGCTGCAGCAACTGCTACAGATTCCGGTGAGACTCACGGAACCACTCACACTTCATGGGATGGTCAACGACCGCACACAACAGATGAATATGGAGTGCAGAATACCCCAGTTCTTCTACAACGACAGCCGCTACGACAACACCACTATCAGCATCGTTTCACCACTTAACACCCTGCACTACAACGTCACTGCAAACAAAATCATGAGCAACGGCTCACTACTTGAACTGCAGGCAGAAGGAAGTGCATACAACAACCAGCTGACATCTTCGCTCACATGGAACAGCCATGACAAAAACCCGTCGAACGGTATTATTACAGCAATGGCCGACTTTGAGAAAGGCTACGATGGCAAAAACATCACCAACATCACAATAGCATCGTCAAAAATCAATATCAATGATACCGAATGGGATATTCATCCCTGCCGAGTATCATTCTACGACAACCATCTGAATATCAACAATTTCACTATACAGCACGGCAATCAGCACCTGATGGTAAACGGTATTGCTTCGAATAGTGCAAAAGACTCGCTGACAGTAAATCTTAACGGCATAGAGATCAGTTACATTCTCGACCTTGTAGATTTCCATGCCGTCGAGTTCAGCGGATTGGCAACAGGCCAAGGCAACATTCAGGGCATCTTCGGCGAATTACAGGCCAACGCCAACCTTATTGTCGAGCAATTCAAGTTTGAAGAAGGACGCATGGGCACACTGAACGCCAAAGTGGAATGGAACAGCCAAGAGAAGCAGATTGACATACATGCCATAGCAGACGACGGAGAAGAAGCCAAAACATATATCAACGGATATGTGTCGCCAGAGCGCAACTACATCGACCTCGGAATCAGGGCCGATGGCACTTACCTCGACTTTGCCCAATCCTTCACCAGCAGCTTCATAAGTCATATAGACGGACATGGTGTGGGAGCCGTAAGACTGATAGGGCCCCTTGATGCCATCAATCTGACAGGCCAGCTTGTACTCAATGGCCATGCCCACGTCAAGACTCTGGGCTGCACCTACGAGATGCGTAACGATACGCTGAAGATGGTTCCCAACGACATCATCTTTGCCAACTGTCCTATCTACGACATTCACGGCAACCAAGGCATCCTGACTGGCGGCATCCATCACAAAGAACTAACCAGTCTGACCTACGACATTTATGTAGATGCTAACAATCTGCTGGCATACGATTTCCCCGATTTCGGCGATGAAGTTTTCTATGGAACCGTCTTCGCCCAGGGGCAGGCAGCCATTCATGGTCGTGCCAACGAAGTTATCATTGAGGCTGACGTTACTCCGCAGAAGAACTCCTTCCTCGTTTATAATGCATCTACTCCAGACGTTATTACCAATCAGGAGTTTATTGTGTGGGAGCAACCGAAATCATACACCAGATATCCCCTCTCATTCCCCAAGGAAGCCCCCCGCACCGACCTCACCATGCGACTGAAGGTCAATGCCACTCCCGATGCTTCCATCCGACTGCTTATGGATGCAGCAACAGGCGACTACATTACACTGCGCGGCAATGGAGATATCCAGACAACATATTATAATAAGGGTAATTTCACTATGTTCGGCAACTACGAAGTGTCGAGCGGAACATATAACGTCACCATACAAAACATAATAAAGAAAGACTTCACATTCAAAGAGGGCGGTACAATAGTGTTCGGAGGCGACCCATACGATGCCCGACTCGACCTGCAAGCCCAACATGTGGTCAACGGAGTGTCGTTATCCGACTTAAACATAGGCAACTCATTTGCCAACACAGTGCGTGTGAACTGCCTCATGAATATCACTGGCCAGCCACGGGCTCCGATGGTAGATTTCGACCTCGACATACTGAATGTCAATAGCGACGAGAAGCAGCTGGTACGCTCGTTTATCAACGGACAGGAGGAGATGAAACAACAAGTAGTCTATCTCTTGGCCGTCGGACGCTTCTATTCTCAGGGAGCCAACAATGCCAACGAGAGCGAGAACTCACGCAACAACACCTCGCTGGCCATGCAGAGCCTCCTGTCGGGAACACTCAGCGGCCAGATAAACTCTATGCTCGGACAAGTCATCAAGAGCAACAACTGGAACTTCGGAGCCAACATCTCTACCGGCGACGAAGGATGGAATAATGCCGAATACGAAGGAATCATCAACGGCAGTCTGCTCAACAACCGTCTGCTCATCAACGGACAGTTCGGCTACCGCGACAATGCCACCACAGCAAACCCCTCGTTCATCGGAGACTTCGACATCCTCTATCTTCTCTTCCCTTCAGGCAACCTTGCCTTCAAGGTTTACAATCAGACTAACGACCGCTACTTCACTAAGTCAAGCCTCAACACTCAGGGCATAGGACTAATCATGAAGAAAGATTTCAACGGCTGGGCCGACCTATTCAATACTAAGAAGAAAAAGAAATAATGGAAACAACACGACATCTCCACACACCATGCACAGTGCAGCGGCTGCTGCTCACTGCCGTCATAATTCTGGCATGCTGCCGTCTGTCAGCTCAGGAGCTGCAGGCTAAAATAACTATCAACAGTTCACAGATCGAGGGTGCCGACAAGTCTGTTTTCGACAACCTGCAACAGACACTGGAACAATGGGTTAACGACCGCCAATGGACAGAGTTGCAGTTCCAGAAAAACGAGCGGATAGTATGCAATTTCAATCTGACCGTGACCAAATACGACAGGTCGAGCAACCGTTTCTCTTGCACGGCAATGATACAGGCTAACCGCCCTGTTTACAATTCTGCATACACTTCTACACTATATAACAACAAAGATGCCGACTTCAACTTCGACTTTGCGCAGTTTGACCAATTAAACTACAACGACGAAGTTATCGACAACCAACTGACGGCACTCTTTGCCTACTACGCTTACCTGATAATAGGACTCGACCTCGACTCTTTTGCTCCCCTTGGCGGTACTGACGTTCTGCAACGATGCATGCAGCTTGCCAACAATGCCCAAGACTTAGGATTCACAGGATGGAAAGCTTTTGAGACATCCCGCAACCGCTTCGCCATTATCAACGACTACCTTGACGAAGCCATGAAGCCCTTCCGCCAGCTGCAATACGACTATTACCGCACTGGTCTCGACGAAATGGCAAACAATGCAGAGCGGGGACGCACAAACATCACCACAGCCCTCGAGAACCTGAAGAAAGCCCACGAAGACAAGCCTCTGAGCCTGTTACCTCAGATATGGACAGATTTCAAGCGCGATGAGCTGTCGAATATCTACAAAGGCAAGGGCACTCAAAAGGAGAAACAAGCCGTTTACGATATTCTTTTCAACATCAATGCCTCGCAGAATGATGTTTGGGAGACGATAAAGCAATAAGACCGTTTTCCTTCTGCATTTTGCTCATTTATTCATACCTTTAAGCAGCGCTTGAAGGTACTATCACTCGAAAATTCAAAAGAAAACTATTTTTCTTTTGCATTTTGCTCATTTATTCGTACCTTTGCAAAGGTTATAACTAAAAAACGCAATAATATGTTGGGATTAGGAATGCAGGAAGTGCTCGTTATCGCACTCATTGTTCTTTTGCTGTTCGGCGGCAAGAAGATTCCCGAGCTGATGAAAGGACTTGGCAAGGGCGTCAAGAGCTTTAAGGACGGTATGAAGGAAGAAGATGCCGCCCCCGACTCCTCCAAAGAGAGGGGGAAAGATGAATGAGCCCCAGTCTCCCATTCCGAATGGAGGAGAGACTACTATGACGTTTTGGGATCACCTGGACGTGCTGCGCTCATCGCTGATTCGCATGGCGATGGCAATAGTGATATTTGCTGTGGCAGCCTTCGTAATGAAAGACGAGCTGTTCAGCATCGTGCTTGCTCCGCGAAGCAGCGACTTCATCAGCTTCCGGCTGTTAGGTGTTGACACCTTTCGTCTGCACCTCATGAATACAGGACTTACGGAGCAGTTTATGATTCACATGCGTACAGCCCTATATGCAGGACTGCTGGTGGCATCGCCATATATCCTGTACGAGCTGTTCCGCTTCGTATCTCCCGGACTCTATCAGAATGAGCGGCGCTATGCTCTGTGGATAGTAGGTGCTGCATACATTATGTTTATTGTAGGCACACTTGTCAACTACTTCGTGGTGTTTCCGCTGACGGTGCGCTTTCTGGGCACCTATCAGGTCAGTCCCGATGTAGCAAACATGCTGACCTTGCAGTCGTACATCGACACACTGCTTGGGATGAGTCTGGTGATGGGCATCGTCTTTGAACTGCCTGTTGTGAGTGGTCTGTTGGGCCGTATGGGACTTATCAGCAGCGACATGATGAGCAAGTACAGGCGTCATGCTATTGTTGCCATCCTCGTTGTTGCGGCTGTTATCACACCTACCACCGATGTGTTCACGCTGTTTGTGGTGGCGCTGCCTATCTATCTGCTCTACGAGGTAAGCATCGGGGTAGTACGATGTTTCCAAAAGTAGAGAAGTAAGTAGAATGAAAGACTTAACAAAACTATTTTTTATCTTATGCTGAAAAAGATTCGTATATCGCTGGCTACCGTAATGTTCATTGGGCTTACATGGCTCTTCTTAGACTTTACGGGCACGGCCCACCATTTGGTGGGATTTATGGCGAAGGCCCAGTTTCTGGAGGCCGTTCTGGCCCTGAATGTCGCCATAATCGCATTACTCGTGATTGCTACACTTGTCTTCGGGCGCATCTATTGTTCTGTCATCTGCCCATTAGGCATCATGCAGGATATCTTCGGCAAACTGGGAAAGAAAGCCAAAAAGAACCGTTACAGCTATTCGCCCGAGAAGAAATGGCTACGCTATCCTGTGCTGATAGTATTCATAGTGGCACTCGTGGCTGGTGTGGGTACTATTGTGCAACTGCTTGCCCCCTATTCTGCTTTCGGACGTATAGCCACCACCCTGCTTCAGCCCCTGTGGAAGATGGGCAACAATGTGCTGGCCAGTATTGCCGAGCATTACGACAGCTACGCATTCTATCATGTTGAGACCGCTGTTCCCAACATTGCCATAGTGACTACTATTGCCATTCTCACCCTCATCCTACTGGCTATCCTGGCTTGGCGAAACGGACGAACATACTGCAACACCATCTGCCCTGTTGGCACATTCCTCAGCCTTCTGAGCCGATTCTCGCTGCTGAAGATACACTTCGACGCTGATAAATGCCGCAACTGCTCGCTCTGTTCCAAGAACTGCAAGGCAGCATGCATCGACTATAAGACTCATACTGTAGATGCCAGCCGCTGTGTGGTTTGCGGCGACTGCATAGAGAGTTGCAAATTCGGTGCGCTGAAATACTCGGCCAAAGCCCCCTCGGAGAGCGTAGAGGCTGCATCCTCATCACGCCGCTCATTCCTGCTGACCTCTGCCCTGCTCACCACAGCAGCTCTGGCTCAGAAGAAAGACAAGATGATGGATGGCGGACTGGCCGAAATTCAAGACAAGATAGCCCCCGAGCGCCAGACTCCGCTGACACCCCCAGGTTCACTATCAGCCAAGAACATGGCCCAACACTGTACAGGATGCATGCTCTGCGTGTCAGAATGTCCGAATCAAGTACTGCGTCCAGGCAGCAACTGGTTAAATATAGCCCAGCCTACCATGTCGTACGAATTAGGATACTGCCGTCCTGAATGCACCCGCTGTTCTAAGGTATGTCCTGCCGGCGCCATCAAGCCTATCCGGCATGAAGACAAAGCCTCTACTCAGATTGGACATGCAGTATGGATCAAGAAAAACTGCATCCCATTGACCGATGGCGTTGAGTGCGGAAATTGCGCCCGCCATTGTCCCGTCGGAGCCATAGAGATGGTTCCCAACAACCCTGACGACGAAGAGGGAGCTTACGTTCCCGCCGTCAACGAGGCTCGCTGCATAGGCTGCGGAGCATGCGAGAATCTGTGCCCCGCCAGACCGTTCACTGCTATTTATGTAGAAGGACACGAAGTACATAAAGAAGTGTGATTTCAGACTGAATTAGAAATTAGGAATTAGAAATTAGGAATTATGATTACCAAAGAGGATAAGAATATAACGCGCCGTAATTTCCTGAAGGTCTTCGGTGGCGGAGCGATAGCCACAGCTGCCGTTCTCACAGGATGCAAGTCTCGCCAGAAGACCAAGGCCGTCGAAGAATACAAGAAGCAGGTAGAACCACCTGTGGGCAAGATGACCTATCGCACCAATCCAAACAACGGCGACAAAGTGTCGCTGCTCGGCTATGGCATGATGCGCCTGCCGTCGAAGACAGAGAACAAAGACGACTACGACCAGGAAATGATAAACCAGCAAGTTGACTATGCCATAGAACACGGTCTCAACTACTTCGATACAAGTCCCGTTTACTGTCAGGGCAAGTCGGAGGCCTGCACAGGAATAGCACTGAGCCGCCACAAAAGGTCGGAATATTTCGTTGCCACAAAGCTGTCGAACTTCAACCCTGCAACGCATAGCCACGAGGCCAGTGTCGCCATGTACAAGAACTCGATGAAGGAGTTGCAGGTAGATTATATCGACTACTATCTGTTGCATGCCATAGGTGGCGGAATGGATGAGTTCAATAGCCGTTACATCGACAACGGTATGATGGACTATCTCATGAAGGAGCGCGAGGCAGGGCGCATCCGCAACCTTGGATTCTCATTCCACGGCTACAAGAATGTTTTCGACGAGGTGCTTGCCATGCACGACAAATACCACTGGGACTTCGTACAGATAGAGCTCAACTACCTCGACTGGAACTTTGCCGACGAGATCAATTCACGCAATGTAGATGCCAGCTATCTGTATCAGGAGCTGCAGAAGTACGGAATCCCCGCCGTCATAATGGAGCCGCTCTTGGGAGGCCGCCTGGCTAACCTGCCGCAGTTTATGGTCACCGAACTGAAACAGCGCGACCCACAACGCAGTGTAGCCTCATGGGCTTTCCGCTATGCAGGAACCCCCAAGGGAGTGCTTACCGTGCTTAGCGGCATGACCTATATGGAGCACCTCAAGGACAATCTGCTGTCATACTGTCCGCTCACTCCGCTTACCGACGGCGAGCAACGCTATCTTGACAAAGAGGTGGCAGAGCGGATAGTAGGTCTTGAGAACATCCCTTGCAACGACTGCAAATACTGTATGCCTTGCCCCTACGGAATCGATATTCCCGCCATCTTCATACATTACAACAAATGCAAGAACGAAGGCACTCTCCCACTCGACAAAGGCGACAAGGAGTACAGGCGACTGCGCTGTCAGTATCTCATCGGCCTAGAACGCGCCGTACCCAAGCTGCGGCAAGCCGACCACTGTATCGGCTGTGGTCAGTGTGAGCCCCACTGTCCTCAAAACATCCGGATAGCCCGCGAACTTCACAAAATAAGTGACTATGTCGAGGCACTGAAGCAGAACACGCTGACGCGCTCTAAAGACGTCCAAAAAGAATAGCAAGCATACCAATCATTTGGTATTATGTCAAAATATTCATGATATTTGTTACTTTTTGAAAGAAAATCGCTTGTATTTAAAACATTTTTATTACTTTTGCGCCAAAATTCAACATTACTATTATTTATAATGAGAAAATCACTTCTTGTAACTCTGCTTATATGCTGTGCCACAGCACTTTATGCACAATTGCCTAAGACTGTGCTTAAGGACATCAGCGGTAAGGCCGTATCTACCGATACGCTATCCAACAACGGCAAACCCATTATCGTCGATTTCTTTGCCACATGGTGTAAGCCTTGCAATCGCGAGCTCGACGCCATTGCAGAAGTTTATGACGACTGGCAGCAGGAAACAGGAGTTAAAATTATTGCCGTCAGCATCGACCAGGCCCAGAACATCAACAAGGTGAAGCCTCTCGTCGATAGTCATGGATGGGAATACGAAGTACTGCTCGACCCTAACGGAGACTTCAAGCGTGCCTTGGGCATCCAGATGATTCCCTACGTGATGATTGTCGATGGCAAGGGACAGATTGTTTACAAGCACAACGGCTATACAGACGGTGCAGAAAATGAAATAATAGAGAAAGTAAGAGAACTCGTCAAGTGAAACAGTTATTGACCATATTATTCTGTCTCTGGGGCTCTGTCATCTATGCCCAGGAACAGCAAGGGATAACACTCTCGGGTAGCATCCAGAGCGACATGCTCGTGCCTGAGAACGACAAGGAGACAGGAGCGGCAAAAACCGAGGATTTTCTTACCAACACCTATGCAGAGCTACAACTGCAGAGCAAATACATTGATGCCGGTGCACGCCTGGAATACATGGAGCACCCTCTGCCCGGCTTTGAAAACGACTTCAAGGGCTGGGGCGTTCCCAACTTCTGGGTAAAGGGAAAACTCGGTGAACATGAACTCACTCTGGGCACCTTCTACGAGCAGTTCGGTTCGGGCTTCATCCTCCGCACCTATGAGGAGCGTACGCTGGGCATCGACAACTCGCTGTTAGGCGGGCGCATAGTGATAAAACCCGTGCAGGGCCTTACCATTAAAGCACTGTCGGGAAAGCAGCGCAGATATTGGAGTTGGAACAAGTCGCTCATCAGCGGTGCTGATGCCGAGATTCAGATAGAAGAGTTCCTCCCCTCGTTGCAGCAGCACGACACCCATATCATGGTAGGTGCCTCATGGGTGAACAAATATGAAGACAACGACCCTGGCGTGTATTACACCCCAGTCTATCGAGTCAACTTCCCCAAATATGTCAATGCCTGGGACGTACGCGCCAGCCTGAACCACGGACCGTGGAGCCTGCTGGCCGAATATGCCCATAAGGGAGCCGACCCGTCATTTGCCAACGGATTCATCTTCCGCAAAGGATCTGCCGCCATGCTCTCCGGCTCTTATTCCAAGAAAGGCCTCAGCATCCTTCTCCAGGCTAAGCGCAGCGAGAACATGTCGTTCAAGAGCACCAACGACGTGAATAAGGCCAACGGCATCTCGTCGGCCATCAACCATCTTCCTGCATTCACGCAAGACCAGACATACGCTCTGGCAGCCCTCTACCCCTATGCCACCCAGTTGGGAACGGGCGAATGGGCCTACCAGGCTGAATTGGGATACAACATCAAGCGCAACACACCGTTAGGAGGCCGCTACGGCATGAATGTCAAGGTCAACTACTCTTATGTTCGCGCTATCGACCGCCAGCCGATAGACAGCGACAACCCCATCGACCAGACTGACGGCTATACCTCGTCATTCTTCAAATGGGGCGACGATACCCACTATCAGGATTTCGACATCACCCTCACGCGTAAGATGTCAAAGGCGTTCAAGCTGAGCCTCATGTATATGAACCAGCAGTACAACAAGACCATTGTCGAGGGCGAGGGAGGCATGGTGCGCTCCAACATCTTCATAGCCGACGGCAAATACCAGTTCTCTCCCAAGACCACTCTGCGAGGCGAGGTGCAGTATCTCTCTACCAAGGATGATGAGGGCGATTGGATTTACGGATTGCTCGAACTGTCGCTGGCACCGCACTGGATGCTGACAGCAAGCGACATGTACAACGCTGGAACAACCCATATCCACTACTATCAGGGACTTGTAACATGCAATATCGGTCAGCACCGCATACAAGTAGGCTATGGCCGCACACGTGCCGGCTACAACTGCTCAGGAGGCGTATGCCGCTACATACCCGCCCAGAAGGGTTTCACCGTTTCATATAATTACAATTTCTGAGACCGCTATGAAGAATCTGTCTATATATATAATATGTGTACTGGCATCGTTGCTGGCATCCTGTGACGACATCGACCGCAACGACCGGCTCATCTACGAGAAGCCGGCATCAGCAAAGCGCGCCGTGCTTATCGAAGACTTTACCGGTCAGCGCTGCGTCAACTGTCCTACTGCCACGAATGTCATAGAGCAGTTGCTCGAGACCTACGGCGACGAAGCTCTGATAGTAGTGGGAATCCACGGCGGACCGCTGAGTTTTGCCGGTAATGCCACCACCTTAGGACTGGCCACCGACATCGGCAATGAATACTACGACCACTGGGGACTGCAATACCAGCCCGTGGGACTTGTTGACCGCCATAGTCCGATAGACTATCCCGAATGGACATCAGCAATAAAAGAGGAACTGACAAAGCCTGCCCCCCTCAGTCTGAAGGCCGATGCAGCGGTTGATTCCGACGGGAATATCAGCATCCATATAGAAGCCTACGGCACCGATGGCAGCACCAGCGGCAAGCTGCAGGTATGGCTGCTCGAGGATGGCATCACAGCTCTGCAGATGATGCCCGACGGCACAGCCAACCGCAATTATGTCCACAACCATGTATTGCGCACTCCCGTCAACGGGACTTGGGGCGAGAATTTCAGCATCGGCGAGGGCGAAAGCAAGAACTTCGAGTATATCCAACAGCCCGACGATGCCTGGGATATCAGCCAGCTGAGCATAGTGGCTTTTGTGTACAACGACAATGGAGTGCAGCAGGCGACAAAAGTAGAATTGAAAAATTGAAGAATTGAAGAATTGAAGAATTGAAGAATTGAAGAATTGAAGAATTAATATATTTGCGTATGAAACATTTCTTTACCCTAATCATCGGACTCATGGCAGTCCTTACATCACAAGCACAGACCATAGAAATCAGATACCAGGGCCAGAGCGTTGCCGACGGATCTACGATTACTATTGCTGCCGAGGAAGATGCCTTCGGCGTATTGTCGTGCGAGACCAATCCCGCCAGCAATCCCAACAATGGCCTAATGCTGAAGCTTGTCAGCGGAAGTTCAGCCGATATTTTCTCTTCAATAGAGATAGCCGAGAACACCATGAATGCCGAGGCACAGTGGTGCATAGGAGGCGAGTGTGTTCCCTTCCCCAAGCCTATGGGCCCCGTGAACCCTTCGCTCGAAAAGAATTTCACCCTCACCGGTGAGATGCAGGTGCAGTTTGATGCCATCAACATCAAGGAAACAGGTCACATGAAAGCCACCCTGATAGTGATAAACGGCGAAGAGGCCCACTATGTTGACATACTGTTTACCAACGGTGAGTCAGCAGGACTCTCGCATCTCACTTCCGACGGCAACCCCCATACATACTATAGCCTCAGCGGCTGTCGCACCGACAAGCCCTCCAAGGGTATCTATATCACTGGCCGTCGCAAAGTAATCATAAAGTAATAACATATTAAATATCATAATCATAACACTTGACTAATTATGAAGAAATTTTTACTCCTGTCAACAGCACTATTGCTGACATTGTGTGCCAAAGCAGACGACCAGATGTTGTGGGGCTATTTCCTCGAGAGCGATGAAGTACAGTACCTGTCAACTGGTAAGGCCGAGACCTATCATTGTGCCATATACATTCCCGAAAACCACGAGATTGTTGGTCCCAGCACCATCATGCAACTGCGCACGTCGCTAACAAGAACATCCAACATCTCGATGTGCAAGATATGGATATCCAAGTCGCTACCGTCCTCGCCCGACAATGCCGACTATGTACAGAATATTGAGGTGAATCGCCTGACAAATGGCGTCAACAACTTCAACCTCAACACTCCATACGTCGTCAACAACAAGGGTATCTACGTAGGCTTCTCTTTCACCACACGCCTTCCGCTCGGAGCATGCATCCCCTGCGGCGGCAACGGCATACCCAATGCCTTCTTCCTCAAGACGTCGAGCACTATCACGACTTGGCAGACCTACACCTCATACGGAAAGATGGCCATCCAGCTGTTGCTACAAGGCGGCACCTATCCCGACAACAGTGCTACCCCGTCAGGTTTTGGTCCCCTGCTGCTGAAGCCAGGCGAGAGCAAAGATGTTGATATCACCATCACCAACCAAGGCAGAGACGCTATCCACAACATCTCATACACCATAAGCTCTGATGAGTCAACGTCAGACGAGAAGACCGTTACCACCGATCCTACCACATACGGCGCAACGACTTCAATACCCATCACCTTCAAAGCAGGCTCCACAGAGGGCACATCCATCAATACCCTGACTATCACCAAGGTCAACGGAAAGGCCAACACATCGAAGACACCAAGTTTTACTGGCAAAGTGATCACGGCCAGCAATATGACCTCATGGCCCCGCAACGTGCTCATCGAGGAGTTTACCACCGAAAACTGCGGCTACTGTCCTGACGCAGCAGCAGGTCTGTCAAGCTTCATGACCACCTATCCCGATCTGGCCAGCCGCACAGCCGTAGCATGCCATCATTCAGGCTACTACGACGACTGGCTCACCATTGATGCCTCGCTGAGCTACGAGTGGTTCTACAATGGCAGCACCTATGCCCCCGCATTCATGTGGGACCGCTATACCGCCAATGGCGACACCCCGGTAGAAAGCCGCCCAAGCAATGCTGCTGGCTATAAGGCAAAGGTTGAAAGCCGCATTGCCGATCCCTCATATGCCAACATCGAGCTGTCGGCAGATTTCAATAGCGACAAGAGCGCCATCAGCGTCACTGCCGACTGTGAGCGCAGCTGGGAATTCAGCAGAGACCCCGCCCGCATCACACTCTTCCTCACCGAGGACAACATCACAGCCAAGAGCCAGTCGGGAGCAAGCGGCACATTCATTCACCAGCATGCATTGCGTGCCGTCAACGAGACATGGGGCAGCCCGCTCGAATGGAATGCCGACAAGGCCCAATACACCTATACGTTCAATGTCAACAAAGACTGGAAGACCGACGATCTGAAGGTGATAGCATTCATCTCTGAGTATAACAGCGAAAAGCCCTCCGATTGTAAGGTAGAGAATGCCGTAGTGGTAAAGCCCTCATCGGCATCATCAGTCAACACTATCACTACTGTCAACAGCCACGATGTGAAGCGCTACACCATCGACGGCCGACAGATCTCTGCTCCACAGCGCGGTCTCAACATCATCAAGACCGCCGAAGGCAAGACCGTGAAAGTTCTTGTCAGATAAGCCCCGCTAAATCAACGAGACTTACCAAATATGAAGAAGTTATCTGTAATATTCACATTCCTACTGCTGGCCACTCTCACCAAAGCCCAGCAGACCATCAGCCCTGCCACCAACCAAGTGTGGTGGGGCTATTTCAGCGAAAACGACTTCGGCTACAAAGATGCCATGCTCAGTCGCGGACGCGTCAGACCACTCATGGCGTGCATCAGGATTCCAGCCAACAACCAACTGCTCAAATCGGCCACAATAAAGGCAGTAAGGGTATATTTGTCGGCAAAGACCGTTGAGCCCCTGAGCGACATGAAGATATGGATATCAAGGTCGCTACCCGACAAAGTCAGCGATGCCGACTACGTCCAGGACATCACCACACCGCTCACCACCAATGCCAACGATTTCGAACTCACCACTCCCTATGTCATCGGCGACACAGAGTTCTATATCGGCTACTACGTGAAGAGCACGGTATCCTCATTCATCAGGATTGCCGGACTTCCCACCAGCGATGCCCTCTACATTGGCAATCCCGAGGCCGAGATGTCGTGGGTGGATACTGCCTCCAGCGGCAAACTGCCCTTCCAGCTGCTGTTAGAAGGAGGAGAATTCAAGGATTACGATGCCAGTCCACACGATTTCAAGCCCACCTATGTGAGCACAGGTCAGAGTGTCGAAATCCCCATCGAAATCACAAACAACGGAAGGGTAACGATACACGACTTCTCATATACTATAACCGTCAACGGTATTACGTCGGCAGAGCAGAACATCTCGTGCACCGACATACCCTACAACTACACCGGCCAAGTCACGATACCCTTCCAAGGCCAGGACGCAGAAGGCATCAACGTCTATACCCTCACCGTCACCAAGCTCAACGGCCAGCCCAACACCTCAACCGGTAATAAGGCCAAGGGCAAGATAACCACAGTTGAGAACGTACAGTCGTGGCCTCGGCGCATGCTGCTCGAAGAGTTTACCACCGAGAGGTGCGTCAACTGCCCTGAAGTGGCCACCATGCTCAGCGAGTTTACACAGTCCTACCCCAACCTCGCCAGCAGGATGTCTATAGTATGCCATCATTCCGGATATTCCACCGACTGGCTTACCGTATCAGCATCCTCCAGCTACGAGTGGTTCTACAACAATTACGGCACCACCTATGCCCCCGCCCTCATGTACGACCGCTACAGCTGGACCAAGACAACGCCCGTAGAGCACCGCAAGAATAGTGCCGAAGAATATCAGTCGCCCGTCAACTCGCGACTCAGCGTGCCGTCGTATGCCAACATACAACTGTCGGCAACCTTCAGCAGCAACAAAAGGAATATCATTGTAACAGCCAACTGCGAGCGAAGCTGGGACTTCTGCAGCACCCCATCGCGCATCACCCTCTTCCTTACCGAAGATAATATCAATGCCCGCTCACAGTCGGGAGCCGACGGCAGTTTCGTTCACCAGCACGTGCTGCGCGATGTCAACGAGACCTGGGGCACTCCCCTCACCTGGAACAACAACAAGGCATCCTACAGCCACACATTCTCACTCGGCTGGACGTGGAAGACAGACAATCTGAAGGTCATCGCCTTCATCTCCGGCTACAATGCCAACGATCCCACCGATTGCACTATCGAGAATGTCGCAGAGGTAAATATGGGTGGTTCGCCCACAGCCGTCAGCACTATCAGCGACCGGCACGACACCATCGCCGAGTGCTACACCATCGACGGCCGCAAGATTTCCACTCCCCAGCGCGGTCTCAACATCATCAGGACCGCCGAGGGCAAGACGGTGAAAGTAATGGTCAGATAAAGCATAAAACAAAGGGCCCTACTCGGCGCAACCAAGTGATTACAGGGTGTTGTGAGCACAATCATGCGAGCACCCTGTCAACGCTCCCTGCCTCCAGCAGTCGGCGTTCGGCCTCATCGTAACTGATACCTAGCGACTCCTGAATCATCCTCGTGCCCCTATCCACGAGCTTGGCATTCGTCAGCTGCATCTTCACCATTCTGTTGCCCTCTACACGCCCTAAACGTATCATAAGCGCCGTGGAGATCATGTTCAGCACCATCTTTTGTGCCGTTCCGCTCTTCATCCTACTGGAGCCTGTCACAAACTCCGGTCCCACGACAGTCTCTATCGGGAAGTCAACAGCTTCTGCCAAAGGCGTTGCCAGGTTACTTGTGATACAACTTGTGAGCAACCCCTGTCGTCCGGCCTCACGGACAGCCCCAATGACATAAGGCGTCGTACCAGAAGCAGCAATACCTATCACACTGTCGTCTGCCGTAGGCTGATAAGCCGCCAAGTCCAGCCACCCCTGTTCTTCTTTATCCTCCGCATTCTCTACCGCATGGCGCAAAGCCCTGTCACCACCGGCAATGATGCCCACAACCCAGGATTCAGGCACGCCAAACGTCGGTGGCAGTTCGCTGGCATCGAGCACACCCAGTCGCCCGCTGGTTCCTGCTCCCACATAGAAGAGCCGGCCACCACGACGCATTCTCGGCTCTATGGCCTCCACCAAAGCGCTAATCTGCGGCATCGCTTTGTTCACAGCCTCAGCCACCCTTGCATCCTCCTCGTTGATATGCCTCAACAGTTCTTCCACCGGCATCTGTTCCAGATGATCATAGTGTGATGCCTGTTCCGTAATCTTATCTTCTGCTTTCATCAATGTGCAAAGGTATAAAAAAATTATGAAATATAGGCTCTAAAATAATAAAAACAGAACTCTTCCCAGCTCACGAGCGACCTCACAGAGGGACAGACCCGCTGTGAGGTCGCGGCCAGCGCCATCGCACAGAAAGTGATGAGGGAACTGGTCCTTGTAGAGAAGAAATGGAAACCATTCGGCCAAGAGTGGTAGAATTGAAGAATTGAAGAATTGAAGAATTGAAGAATAGAATCAAGGCATGAGCGTTTCAGCGTTTCAGCGTTTCAGGTATCCGCGAGGGGTTTCACTTACCTTAATAATATCTATAACTATCTAATAATAAGTAAGTTATATATATAGCGGAGATATGTGAACCCACAAAAATACCACTGAAACGCTGAAACGCGAAACGCCTGAACAAAGTAATTTTAATCTAAAAAGCAGAATATCAATGACATACGACATTACAAAACCGACTGCCCCTATGATGCCAAACCTTGGTCGGGGCACAGAATGTATCCAAATCCTGATCTCGCAGGTATCAAAAGACATGCACGAACCCTTGGTTCCGATGCTTTTCCCTGTACTTGGCGCACACATCAGCGGCGCGGAATTTCAGTACCCCGACCTCACTTGGAAGGAGTTGTGCGGTCAAATGGCCAATCTCGTGGCAGATTCGGGCTGTAACAAGGGGCAATTGTCGCTATTAGTGGAGGCTATTTGCCGTGACTTTCGCCAGCACGACGAGAAAAAAAATATTATTGGATAAAATTATTGCTTATTATTTCTAATTCTTTTCCAAGAAAAAAAATAATAATTGATTTCTGAGATTTACGGGAAGGGAGCGGCTCATTCTATAGGTTGGAGGCACTCCTTCCACGAGAAGGAAGCGCTCCTTTTTAGGGAAGGAAACGCTCGGAGAAACACTATGGAAATATTCGAGAAAAAAGTGATTTTTTTCTTAAAAAAACGGGGGAAATATTTGGTAATATGAAGATTATTTCGAATCTTTGTATCGTAGTGCTGTGGCATTGCTGCCAGGAATCGCACAAAGAGAAGAGAGCCGTTCTGCATCAGCGCAGAGCGGCCCTCTTATTTATGTTGACCACGCAAAGGGTCTGACACGTTGTGTGTTATGCGATTTAAAATGTGCACATCGTTACTCCGGAACGGAATAGCGGTCGCCTGCCTGCTTGATAAGTTGGCGGGCATAGGGTGTGGGGAATCCAGGGCGCTTGACAGTGGCGCCGAGGCCGTGCTCATTGCGCTTGAATACTCCGTTCTCCTCTGGCTTGACAGTCATATCGTTGTATTTCACTACGAGATGGAATGCCAGCTGCTTCCAACAGGCAAGCATCTGCTGGGCCTGATTGACGCTGTATTCGTTGAGCATCTGCTGCATGGCATCGGGCTGTAGGGCCATAGCCTTTGCCTCGATGTGGGGCTGCTGCGAGAAATAGGCCTGCTGCAGCGAGTCGCGCACTTGCTTGAGCGAGGGGAAGAGCAGTGAGTAGCGGGGATAGACCATATTGCTCACCCAGTTTTCCACCCAATAGGCGTTCTCTAACGAGAAGGTGACTTCGTCGGCTCCAGGGGTGTTGTAGCAGGTGGGCTGTACGGTCATCGAGCAGTATATCGGCGTGTAGGCAACCATATTGGGATCGTCGTTGCCAAACCAGAAGCATCCTCCCACCTGACGGGGCATCCACGAGCGCATCTGCGAGACATAGGTCCATGCGGTCTGCTGTGTGCTGGTAGGGCGCTCATTGAAATATTTCTTGCCGTCAACCTTATAATATAATGGTGTGGGACGATAAGGCATCTGCCAGATACCGCCGCCAATGTCAGTAGAGTCGATGGCCAGAGGTGTACCCTCGTAGTGGTCGCGCATATCGTTCATCACATCCTGGACACTAACCTTCTTGTCGGGAATCACCCACAGGGGCATATCCTCGGCATCCTTGTCCTTGCCCAGTGCCCACGGCAGATAGCGCTCCATACCGCTGACGTGATGGTTGAAGAAGCTCCATACGCGGGCATCGCAGATGCGGCGACCGGAGAAGTCGGGGAAGGCGTAGGCGTTTTTCCACGAGAAGTCCTCATCCTTGCCTTCGTACCATCCCATCTTACGGGCATACTTGACGACATTCTTGGAGTAGAGCACGTTCTGCTTGTCTTTCAGCGGGAAACGCCCGATGCGGCTCTGGTTGGCGTGACCGCAGATAGCGTCGTCAGGGATGCGACGGGCCACCCATACAACGCGCTCCTTAGAGATTTTACGGTCGGCTCCACAGCCTTGCATCTCGAGAATCCAGGCCTCGTCGGGGTCGCACAGGGTGAATGTCTCTCCCTCGCTGCAGTAGCCGTAGGTCTCGGCCAGCGTGGTCATCACCGTGATAGCCTCGCGGGCAGTCTTGCTGCGCTGCAGGGCGATGTAGATGAGTGAGCCGTAGTCGATGATGCCCGTGGAATCTACCATCTCTTCGCGGCCTCCATAGGTGGTCTCGCCAATGGTGACCTGCCACTCGTTGATGTTGCCGATGACATTCCAGGTCTCGGCGGCCTCGGGAATCTCGCCCAGATACTTGTTGGTGTCCCACTCGTAGATTTTGCGCATCTCGCCCTTGGCATGCTTTGCTGCGGGATAGTGATATAGCCACATGAAGGCACCGTAGGAGTCGGCATTGTATGAACAGATGACGCTTCCGTCGGCAGATGCTTTCTTGCCTACTATAAAATTGGTACAGGCCATGGTAAATACCACGGCCTGCAACAGTGCTATAGATAATAATAGTCGTTTCATCATCTAATAAGCGAAGGGTTACTCTGTCATTACATCTGGGGGAGATCAAGCCACTTGACGTAGCAGAAGTCCTGACGATGAGGCAGATTCTTGTTCTTGGGATACATGCGCACGGCGCTCTTGTACTGGCCGAACTGTGTGGGAGCCAGAGTGGCCTCGAAGGTGTAGAGGTTGCCCTCTTTGCCTATCATCTTCAGCGGCTCGACAGAGAATACGCGCTCCTCGCCGTCCTTGTTGACGAAGATGTTGACCTTCTCCAGTCCTATTGCATCGTCGAGTCCCTGCTCGTTGATGACATACTTGAGGTGGTACTTCTGACCGGCCTCGCCACCTGTTGCGGGGAAGTCCCACTCGCAGCTCACCACATTGATGGCATCCCAGCGCTCAGCAACGGCTTCCTTCCACTGGGCGATTTCCTTGGCCAGGCGGTTGTTGTCCTTGCTGATTTCCTTGAAGCGCTTAGCCTCCTTGACATAGAACTTGTCGTAGTAGTCGTCGAGCTGACGCTTCATGGTGTAGTGAGGTGCAATCTGTGCGATAGAGTTCTTGATGACCTTTATCCAGCCCTCAGAGATACCCTTCTTGTTCTTATTATAGTAAAGGGGCACAATCTCGTTCTCGAGCAGGCCATAGATAGTGGCGGCATCGAGCTGGTCCTGATAGCCCTGGTTCTGGTAGGTGCGCTTCTCGGTGAGTGCCCAACCGGCTCCCTCGCGATAGCCCTCAAGCCACCATCCGTCTTTCACCGACAGGTTGACCACACCGTTCATCTCGGCCTTCTCGCCTGATGTACCGCTGGCCTCCAGCGGACGTGTAGGAGTATTCATCCAGATATCGACACCTGATACGAGGCGGCGGGCCAGCAGGAAGTCGTAGTCCTCGAGGAAGATAATCTTGCCGAGGAACTCAGGACGCTGTGATATCTCGTAGATCTTCTTGATGAGTCCCTGACCAGCGCCGTCGGCGGGGTGAGCCTTACCGGCGAAGAGGAACATCACAGGATGCTCGGGATCGTTGACAATCTTAGAAAGGCGCTCAAGGTCGGTGAACAGCAGGTGGGCACGCTTGTATGTGGCAAAGCGGCGGCAGAAGCCGATAACCAGCGCATTGGGGTTCATCTTGTCGAGGAGGCGCACCACACGTGAGGGATCTCCCTGGTTGCGCAGCCATGATTCGCGGAACTGCTCCTTGATATAGTCGAAGAGCTTCTGCTTGAGGGCCATACGTGTAGCCCACACTTCCTCGTCGGGACAGTCGTAGATACCATGCCAGATGCTCTCGTTCGACTGGTCGCTCATGTGCTTCTCGTCGAAATACTTGGCATAGATACGGCGCCACTCTGTGGCACACCATGTGGGGAAGTGGACACCATTGGTGACGTAGCCCACGTGGTTCTCCTCGGGGAAGTATCCGTTCCAGATGGGAGCGAACATCTTCTGTGATACCCATCCGTGCAGCATCGACACACCGTTGACCTCCTGGCAGGTGTTGCAGGCGAAGGTTGACATACAGAACTTCTCTTCGTGGTTGTCGGGGTTGGTGCGGCCCATGCCGATGAACTCATCCCAAGAGATACCGAGCTTCTGGGGATATCCGCCCATATACTTGCCGAAGAGGCCCTCGTCGAAGTAGTCGTGACCAGCGGGAACTGGTGTGTGTACGGTGTAGAGCGAAGAGGCGCGAACCAGCTCAAGAGCCTGGTTGAATGAGAGGCCTTCCTCGATATAGTCGCACAGGCGCTGCAGGTTGCAGAGTGCTGCATGACCTTCGTTGCAGTGGTAAACATCCTTCTTGATGCCGAGTTTCTTGAGCAGCAGCATACCACCGATACCAAGCAGGATTTCCTGCTTTAGGCGGTTCTCCCAGTCGCCGCCATAGAGGGCGTGGGTGATGGGCTTGTCGAACTCAGAGTTCATCTCGTTGTCGGTGTCGAGCAGATAGAGCTTCACGCGACCAACATTGACGCGCCATACATAGGCGTGAACCTGATAGTTGGTATAGGGAACGTCGATAACCATCGGGTTACCGTCCTTGTCGAGCTGGCGCTCGATGGGCAGCGAACTGAAGTTCTGAGTCTCGTAGTTGGCAATCTGCTGACCGTCGATAGAGAGGCTCTGAGTGAAATATCCGAAACGATATAGGAAGCCTACTGCACACATATCGACATTAGAGTCGCTGGCCTCCTTGACATAGTCGCCGGCAAGCATTCCCAGACCGCCTGAATAGATCTTCAGTGCAGAGTGTATGCCGTATTCCATGCAGAAATAGGCCACAGAGGGACGCTTGGCATCTGGCTTCACATCCATGTACTTGCGGAACAAATCATAAACTTTCTTGATGCGCTTCATCAAGTCCTTATCCTTAACAATCTCTTCCTTACGTGCGAAGCTCAGACGCTCGAGGAGCATCACGGGGTTGTGCTTCACTTCGTGATAAAGCTCAGGGTCGAGGTCGCGGAACAAGTCGCGGGCCTCGTAGTTCCATACCCACCACATGTTGTGGGCAATCTCGTCCAAACACTTCAGTTGCTCGGGAAGACTAGACTTTACAGTCAGCTCCTTCCACTGTGGAGCATTTGCATAATCAGCTTTAATTTTCATAATTTTGTATCATAAAAAAGTAGTTATTCATTCTTTCTTGACTCGGCCTTACGAAGTGCTATGTCGTAGGCTTCGTGATAATATTGTATAAACTCGCTCCAGAGGGCACGCCGTGACAGCTCGTCGGCCTTCTTGCGGCACTCGTCAACCTGCTTCTTTGTCATGCAGGAGAACTCGGCCACAGTGTCCTTGATATTGTCGGCCACCTCGGAGTAGTTGTAGTCGGTACGATGTATAACCTTCACACCGTCAGCGAGTTCGCCATAATGGCCAAACTCTTTGTTTGCCCACAGGCCGAAGCCTGCCAAGTCGGTAGTGATGCAGGGCACCTTGAAGGCTACAGCCTCAAGCGGAGTATATCCCCAAGGCTCGTAGTATGAAGGATAGATGCACAGGTCGTTGCCCAGCACCACGTCGTAATACGTCATGTTGACAATGCCGTCGTTGCCGTCGAGATAGCAGGGCAGGAAGATCACCTTCACCTGCTCGTCCTTACGGTTGTGCATATCGTAGTATTTCATCATGCCCAGCACGTTGTCGTGGCTCATATTGTGGAGCCAGTGTGTCACCTGGGGCACCTCCAGTGGAGTGTCGTACTGCTCTCCGCTCTGCAGTCGCTCCTGCAGGTCCTTGCGGGGCTCGCCCACCCAACCGGGTACCTCGATGAATGCCAGCACCTTCTTTTTCAGGTCTTTGTCGCGCAGCAGGCGGTTCATAGCCTCAACAAACACGTCGATGCCCTTGTTGCGGAACTCATAGCGTCCTGAGGTCGAGACTATCAGCGTATCGTCGTCCAACTGCTCTCCCAGCAGTGCGTTGGCCACACACAGCAGGCGGCGGCGGGCTGCACGGCGCTTGCGGGTGAAGGCAGAGCCCTTGGGCACAAAACTATTGTCGAAGCCATTGGGCAGCACCACATCGACAGGCTTGTCGAGCAGCTCCTTGCACTCATTGGCAGTGATATCGCTCACGGTGGTGAAACAATCCACAAACATGGCAGTCTGCTTCTCGATAGAGTGCTTCGACTGCATATTCAGCTCGCCTGCCATCTGGTCGCCATTATAGGCGAACAGGTAGTCGTAGAGCGGCTTCTGATTGCCGGCTATCGAGCGGCCGATGCTGGTGGCATGCGTGGTGAACACAGTGCCTATCTGAGGCAGCTTGTTGTTGATATACAAGGCTCCCAGACCGCACATCCATTCATTGGCATGATATACCACCTTGTCGGAAATGCTCAGGAAATGGTTATAGAAACTCTCTACCACAAGGGCGGCAGCGTATGAAAACATCGATGCCTCGTCGTAATCGCCATAGGCATGCAACGAGTCAACTCCGTAATTCTCCCACAACCAGCTGTAGATTTCGTTCTTCTGTTCGAAAAAGGGATTAAAGTCAACCAAAACGGCTATCGGCTCGCCTGGGATGGTCCAGCGGCCTACTCTAACCTTCAGCCTACTCTCTTTGGCTTCCCACTGCCACTCGGCAAAAAGCGATTTCTCCTCTTTGAAATAAGGACTTTCCTTTTCCTTCCAGAAGTCGGGACCGATGAATATGATGCGGTCCTTTATTTCATCCTGAAGTGTCTTTGCTCGCGAGGACAACACGGTATATATTCCACCAACCTTGTTGCATACTTCCCAGCTCGATTCAAAGATGTAATCAGGCCTTAAAAACTTATCTCCCATATATAATACATGTATTTGGTCGGCAAAGATACTTAAAATTTTTAAAAACTTGCATACTTTTAATATTTATTTTTCCCAAAATCAGTGTTTTATTGATATAGATTTATTATCTTTGCCCGCAAAAAAAATACAAATGACAAAGAAATTCATACTTTTGATAATGGTAGCCCTCGCGGCGCTGAATATAACGGCACAAAACGAGCAGGATTCGTTTCGCGCGTACTTATATAGTAATGAATACAACGTGTATCTGCGCATCAATTTCTACGACCAGGACATAGAGGTGCCCGGACAGCCGCTCTACGGACAGCTGCCTGGATATCTGGGCAAGAAGAACAACCCATTCTGCTGGGTCATCGTATCATGCAAGGTGGAAAACGAGAAGAATGCCGAGATGCAGCTCATCAACGACTACGGCAGCGAAGACCTTACCGCCACGCTGACGCGACAGAACGACTCTATCTACGTACTGAAACAAAAATCAGGCAGCAACATCAAAGTGCCCAACAAGGGCAAATGGATGAAACTGCCTAATACGTTCGAGCTGAAGCGCTCAAGGAAATAGCATATCAACGGATCACCTCTGCCAGCTGCTCGGCAATCTGCTGCATGCCCTTCTGAGAGGGATGCCCCCACTGCTTATCTATATCATGCAACTGTATCCAGCGCACTCCATAGTGGTCGCTGATAGCCTTCATCGACTCTGTCACCGCGGCTGACAACTCTGTATTGATGACCACATAGAGTTCGGTGCCGGGATAGCGGTCTTGCAGCGACGAGAGCAGGCAAGCCATAGCAGGGCGGAATTGGTAGAGGTCTTGCTGAGTCCATGCAGCATACTTGTATTCGCCAACAGGAGACTTGGCCCACGAGTCGTTGGTGCCTCCGAAGACAATGATGATGTCGGGCGAACCCAGATAAGGCACGCGCGTTACATAGCTGCGGTCACTGTAGTCCTCGCCCTTGTAGCCGGTATTACAGATAGTAGCCCCCGAGAACGAATTGTTCTGGCACAGGCGGAAGTTGCCTTTGCTGATAAACTGGTGCCACCACGTCTGCCTCACGTTTACAACATCGTTGTGTTTTACGCTGTCGCGAGGATACCACACAAAATTGGTGTCGGGCTGAACAAAGTTGCGGAAAGTGCTGTATGAGTCGCCAAGAATCGACACGGAACGCTTCTGGGCCTGCATGGTGAACGCCATGATAAGCGACAGCGACAGCAACATAATCTTTCTCATAGCTGGAATATTGTTTTTAGTTAATAAAAAAAAACTCACCGAACCGTTCTGATTCTGGTGAGTTCCAATGTGTTCGGGCGGTGCGTACGAGACTCGAACTCGTGACCTCCTGCGTGACAGGCAGGCATTCT
>CAMHLV010000031.1 GCA_946186115.1 uncultured Prevotella sp.
TTTTAAGTATATACAATTATAAAATATAATATTAAGAAATGAAAGCATTTGTTTTTCCCGGTCAGGGAGCACAGTTTGTCGGTATGGGCAAGGACCTGTATGACAACAATCAGACGGCAAAGGAACTGTTTGAAAAAGCTAACGAGATTCTTGGATACAGCATTACTGACATCATGTTCAGCGGTACTGACGATGACCTCAAGCAGACTAAGGTTACTCAGCCTGCAGTATTCCTGCACTCTGTGATTTCGGCAATTTGTATGGGTGATGACTTCAAGCCTGAGATGGTGGCTGGTCATTCGCTCGGAGAGTTCTCGGCACTTGTCGCTGCTGGCGCTTTGTCGTTTGAGGACGGTCTCCGTCTGGTATATGCCCGTGCTATGGCTATGCAGAAAGCTTGTGAGGCTCAGCCTTCAACAATGGCTGCCATTATCGGTCTTCCTGACGAGAAAGTGGTTGAGGTGTGTGAAGAGGTTTCAAAACTCGGCAAGGGAGTTTGTGTAGCCGCTAATTACAACAATCCCGGACAGTTGGTAATCTCTGGCAACATCGAAGCCATCAATGAGGCCTGCGAGCGTCTGAAGGCTGCCGGTGCCAAGCGTGCCCTTCCCTTGAAGGTGGGCGGTGCATTCCACTCTCCTCTGATGCAGCCTGCTAAGGATGAGTTGCAGGCAGCTATCGAGCAGACTGAATTCCAGGCTCCTAAGTGCCCTGTATATCAGAACGTGGATGCCAAGCCTCATACCGATCCAGCAGAGATTAAGGCTAACCTGATAGCTCAGCTTACCAGCAGCGTGCGCTGGACTCAGATTGTTCAGAACATGATAGCTGATGGTGCCGACGACTTCACAGAGTGTGGTCCTGGCAAGGCTCTGCAGGGCATGATTGCCAAGATTAACAAAGAGGTATCGGCTCACGGAATAGCATAACGGTGATGGATAAGGTAATAGTTTACCAGGTTTTTACACGCTTGTTCGGCAATCGTAATACCACCCGTAAGGTGAATGGTACGATAGCCGATAACGGTTGTGGAAAGATGGCCGACTTCACGCCTGCTGTGCTGAAGGATATAGCTGCAATGGGTGTCACCCATGTGTGGTTTAC
This sequence comes from uncultured Prevotella sp., assembly GCA_946186115.1. Lineage (GTDB taxonomy): Bacteria > Bacteroidota > Bacteroidia > Bacteroidales > Bacteroidaceae > Prevotella. The sequence goes on from CAMHLV010000031.1 coordinate 1,105, forward strand.
CGGCATTATCCGTCACGCTACTCAGACCGACTATACGGCATACGGTATTCCGCGTCAGCATCCTGCTGTAGTCAAGGGACGCGCAGGATCGCCTTACGCCATAACCGATTATTACGATGTTGATCCCGACCTTGCTACGGATGTCAATCAGCGCATGCTGGAGTTTGAGCAACTGGTAGAGCGGAGTCATAAGGCTGGTCTGAAGGTGATTATCGACTTTGTGCCTAATCATGTGGCACGACAGTATAAGTCGATCTGCAAGCCCAAGCGTGTCGTTGATCTGGGCGAGACTGACAACGTGTTGCACGGTTTCGACCCCCAGAACAATTTCTACTATTGTCCTGGTGAGCGTTTTAGTCCTTACTTTGACCTCTACAACGGAGAGCGTGACCCCTATATAGAAGAACCTGCAAAGGCTACGGGTAACGACCACTTCGACAATGCCCCAGGTAAGAACGACTGGTATGAGACGGTGAAACTGAACTACGGCGTAGATTACTATGCCGGTAGGATAGGGTACTTCGATCCCATTCCCGATACCTGGCTAAAGATGAAGGATATACTGCTGTTCTGGGCTGCGAAAGGTGTAGATGGATTCCGCTGCGATATGGCCGAGATGGTGCCTGCTGAGTTCTGGAGTTATGCCACACAGCTGGTAAAGAAAAAGTTCAGCAAGATAATTTTCATCGGCGAAGTATATAATCCCTATGAGTATCGCCATTATCTGGCTTCTGGTTTCGACCTGCTCTACGACAAGGTGGGAATGTATGACACAATGCGCGGAGTAATCTGCGAACAACTGCCGGTAGAGGCTATCAGTCAGGCTTGGCAGCAGACAGACGACATACGCGACCACATGCTCTACTTCCTCGAGAATCACGACGAGCAGCGCATTGCCAGCGACTTCTTTGCTGCCGATGCCAGTAAGGGTGTGCCGGCTATGATGGCTATGGTGCTGATGCAGCAGAACCCATTCATGCTGTATGCCGGACAGGAATATGGCGAGCGCGGCATGGACCGCGAGGGATTCAGCGGAAACGATGGACGTACTACCATCTTCGACTATTGGAGCATTGACACGCTGTGCCGTGCGTCGCAAGGAAAACTTACCGACGCAGAGAGTGAAATCAGCGACTTGTATCGCAAGACGATGCTCATAGCCCGCAAGGAGAAGGCCATCAGTCAGGGGGTATTCTTCGACCTGATGTATGTTAACAGTCATCTGAAGCGCCAGTATGCCTTTATCCGCAAGGCGGGTAACGAGCTGCTGCTGGTGGTGGTGAACTTCGGCAGTCAGGATGCTGTGATTGATGTCAATCTGCCTTCGCATGCCTTCGACTACATGGAAATCAAGGAGAAGAGTGCTATCGCCTCCGATTTGCTGTCAAAGGAGAAGCTGGCCGTGATACTGAAGCGCGACGGTTCTGTCAGGATGGCTGTGAAGGGCAATAATGGCAGAGTGTGGAAACTGAAGATATAAGCTTTATGGCTGACGACTTCAACTTCAACGAGCATAACAAGGATGAGTTTCCGCCAGCACATACTGCGGAACATCTGCTGAACCAGACGATGATTCGCCTGTTTGGATGTGAGCGTTCATACAATGCCCACATAGAGCGTAAGAAGAGCAAGATGAGCTTTCACCTTGACCGTAAGCCTACCAGGCAGGAAGAGAAGGAGATAGAGCGTGAGATGCAGCGACTGATTGATGAGGACTTGCCTGTCACTTTCGAACTGGTGACGCGTGACAATCTGCCCGACAACGTCAGTGCCGACCGTCTGCCCGCTGATGCATCAGAGAATATCCGGCTTGTTCGCATAGGCGACTACGATGTGTGTCCGTGTATCGGAAAACACGTGCGCTCAACAGCCCAGATAGGGCGCTTCGAAATGCTGGGTACCAATTGGGATGAGCACGAACGCTCGTTCCGTGTGAGATTCAAAATTGTTCAATAAGAAAATAATTTTTCGATAAAGAATATGGGAAAGATAATATTGACAGGTGACCGTCCTACAGGTAAATTACATTTGGGACACTATATCGGTTCGCTGCGTCGTCGTGTTGAATTGCAGGAAGCAGGCAACTATGACAGGATGTTTGTCTTCATGGCCGACGTTCAGGCTCTGACCGATAATGCCGATAACCCTGAGAAAATCAGGCAGAACATCATTGAGGTGGCTCTCGACTATCTGTCGGCCGGACTCAATCCTGAGAAGTGTACTCTGTTTATCCAGAGTCAGATAGCTGAACTTGCCGAGCTTACTACCTATCTGATGAATCTGATTACCGTAAGTCGCGTACAGCGCAATCCTACGGTAAAGACAGAGATTAAGATGCGTAATTTTGAGGCAAACATCCCCTTGGGATTCTTCTGCTATCCTGTTAGTCAGGCTGCCGATATCACACTGTTTAAATCTACGACAGTGCCTGCTGGCGAAGACCAGGAGCCTATGCTGGAGGTTACACGCGAATTGGTGCGCCGCTTCAATCAGATTTATGCTCCGGTACTGGTAGAACCCGAAATCATGCTGCCAGAGAATGCTACTGCACGTCGTCTGCCCGGTACTGACGGAAAGGAGAAAATGTCGAAGTCGCTGGGCAACTGCATATACCTGAGCGATGATGCCGATACCGTATGGCAGAAAGTGCGCTCAATGTACACTGACCCTGAGCATATCAACCTGAATGACCCAGGACACGTGGAAGGCAACGCAGTATTTACTTATCTGGACGCTTTCTCAAAGCCTGAGGATTTTGCCAATTTCCTGCCTGAGTATCAGAACCTGGATGAACTGAAGGACCATTACAGTCGTGGTGGACTGGGAGACATGAAATGTAAGAAGTTCCTGAATCAGATTCTCAATGAATTGCTGGAGCCGATACGTCAGCGCCGACATGAATTTGAGCAGGATATCCCTGAAATCTACAACATACTGAAGAAGGGTACCGAACAAGCACGTGAAACAGCCGCTCAGACTATGGCTGAGGTTCGTGCAGCAATGAAGATAAACTATTTTGATGACGCTGAATTAATTCGCAGTCAAACAGAACGCTTCCGTGCTAAGTAGCACGGAAGCGTTCCGCTTTTTTTATATCTCGTCGCTCATGTGGCCTTGTGGTAGGCGACGACAATTGTACTGAGAGGCCATAATCTCACCGTATGCTCCAGCAGAACGAATTGCCAGCAGATCGCCGCGATGGCAGCAGTTGAGATCTATCTGCTTGGCAAACACATCAGTGGATTCACATATAGGACCTACAACGTCGTACGTCTCAGCAGGCTCATCGCTCGAGATGTTCTCTATTTTATGGTATGCCTGATAGAGGGCGGGACGGATTAGGTCGGTGAATCCGGCATCTACGATGCAGAACTGCTTTATCTTGCCTTTCTTAATATATAAGGTACGCGTAAAGAGTGTTCCACACTGGGCAACTACCGAACGTCCTAACTCGAAGTGCAGCGTCTGGCCGGGGCGTAACTTCAACTTCTTGGCATAGGTGTCGAAGTAAAGCTTGAAGTCGGGGATAGGCACGCGGTTAGGATGCTGATAGTCGATACCAAGTCCGCCTCCTACATTTATGTGCTCAACGACGATACGATGGCGCTCCAGTTCCAGCTGCAACTCGTTGACACGGTTGCAGAGTGCCTCGAAGTCGCCCATATCGAGTATCTGAGAACCGATATGGAAATGAAGTCCCACTACTTTTACGTTGGTCATAACAGAGGCTTCCTCGATCACCCTGAGCATATCGTGCATGTCAATGCCGAACTTGTTTTCAGCAAGGCCAGTGGTGATGTTGGCATGAGTGTGGGCTCCAACGTTGGGATTAAGGCGGAAGGCCACACGGGCTACTTTGCCCTTGGCTGCTGCCAACTGGTTGATAACTTCCAGTTCGGGGATACTCTCTACGTTGAAGCAGAAAATGTCGTTGTCGAGGCCCAGATTGATCTCCCAATCGCTTTTTCCTACTCCGGCATATACTATCTTAGATGAAGGAAAGCCCGTCTTGATACAGGCTTCTATCTCGCCACCACTAACGCAGTCGGCTCCCAGTCCGGCTTCGCGGATGATGCGCAGTATCTTGGGATTGGCATTGGCCTTTATGGCATAGTGTACGCAGAATCCTTCGTGCTTCTTTGCTTCATTGTTTATGACTCGGAGCGTCTCTCTGAGAAGTTCCGAGTCATAATAGTAGAATGGCGTTTGAATATTATTCAACTTGCCTATAGGGAATTGTCCTTTAGTCATTATTGTGCTGGTATCGTCGTTTGACTATAAATTAAACAGCTATTCTGTTTCTATTATTAATTAAACAGCGTGTCGCTCAACGACTGTAAGGCGCGCTTCTTGTCCTCCTCACGGATGAGGAAAGAGATGTTGTAGTTGGAACCTCCGTATGAGATCATACGTACAGGAATGTTCTTCATTGCGTCCATGACGATAGTCTCAAAACCGATGTTCGACCAGTCGAGGTCGCCTACAACACAGATGATGCACATGCCGGTATCTACTGTTACGGTGCCATATTTCTTCAGCTCGTCAACAATCTCGCCCAGGTGAGCCGAGTTGTCGATAGACATTGAGACACCAACCTCAGAGGTACATACCATATCGATAGGAGTCTGGTACGACTCGAAGATCTCGAATACCTTGCGCAGGAAACCTGTGGCAAGCAGCATGCGGCTCGACTTGATCTTGATGGCGATGATGTTGTCCTTGGCAGCAACGGCCTTGATCTTGCCGTATTCAGTAGCGTTGCTGATGGTGGTACCTTCTGCGTCAGGCTCCATAGTGTTGAGCAGACGTACGGGAATGCCGGCATACTTGGCAGGCTGTACGCATGTGGGGTGCAGAATCTTGGCACCGAAATAGGCCAGCTCGGCAGCTTCCTCGAAGTGCAGCTGGTGGACGGGCTGTGTCTTGTCAACAATGCGCGGGTCGTTGTTGTGCATACCGTCGATATCAGTCCATATCTGAATCTCTTCTGCATTCAGGGCAGCACCGATGAGCGATGCAGTATAGTCGCTGCCACCACGCTGAAGGTTGTCAACCTCTCCATAGGCATTACGGCAGATAAAGCCCTGAGTGACGTAAACCTGATTACCCTCGTTCTTCTCCATGATAGCCGAGAGCTTCTCCTTGATGTATGTGGGGTCGGGCTCAGAGTTCTTGTCGGTGCGCATAAAGTCAAGAGCATTCAGCAGGACGGCCTTGATGCCTTGTTCCTGCATATAGTTGACTACCATATTGGTAGAAAGCAATTCGCCCTGGGCAACAATGTTCTTCTCTTCGAAACTGGTGAAAAGTTCCTTGGTGAATGAACGGAGGTAGTTCATCTCGCTGATGAGGAAATCGCGTGTCTTCGACTTCATCTCATCAGTAGAATAGAGCTCGTCGATGTGTTGCATGTACTTTCGCTCCAGATTGTTGATTACCTCATTGGCACCTTCGGGATTCTTCTTATAGAGATAGTTTGATATCTCTACGAGTGAGTTTGTCGTTCCTGACATCGCTGACAGTACGACGAACACTGGCTCGCCCGACTTGGTTACTAACTTTGTTACATCCATCATGCGGCTCGGTGTGCCAACCGATGTTCCGCCAAACTTCATTACCTTCATAGTCTATTTTTGTTTTTTGTTCTTGTTTTTACTTTTATATTGACAGGTCCTCGCGTGCAGAATAGTCGAGGCCGCTCTGTTCTGAAACATGCTCTGACTCTTCGTAGAGTGACATCTTGTTGTAATCGTTGGTGATATCTTCTAATTGCTGGTTGATGCAGCGATACACTATTCCCGGGTATTCATTGAGAAGCGAGGTGTTGTGTGTGGTCATTACTACTGCCGTTCCTGACTGTGTGATGTCTCTGAGCAATACTGTAATCTGTCTGGCTGTCTCAAGGTCGAGATTGCCTGTAGGCTCGTCGGCAATAATAATTTTCGGATTGTTGAGGATTGCACGGGCAATGGCTATACGCTGCTGCTCGCCTCCCGACAACTCGTGGGGATAGCGGTCGGCATAATCGAGCATTTCAACATCAGAGAGCACATCATCGATGCGCTCGTCGATCTCGCTCTTCGACTTCCATCCAGTAGCCTTCAGCACAAAGCGCAGATTCTCGCGCACTGTGCGGTCGCCAAGCAACTGGAAGTCTTGGAAGATGATGCCCATCTGTCGCCTCAAGGCAGGTATGTCTTTCTGCTTCAATTCGCGCAGGTCGTGGTTTAATACGACGACATTGTCTGCTTCTTTGACGTCAAGTTCAAAGTACAATGTCTTGAGCAAGGTGCTCTTTCCGGCTCCTACACGACCGATGATGTAGATGAATTCGCCCTCATCGACGTGGAAGTTGATATCCTTCAGCACCAGTATTCCGTCTTTCTGGTAGATATTTGCTTTCTGATAGTCTATTAGCATTTTATTATTTTCTATTAGGCAATACTCTGTGTTTCTCTATTATTTCATCTTGCCGGCAGCTTTGGCTTCACGGCGCTTCTTGTCCCAGTTGGGGTCGTGGCGCTTCTGCAACTCTGAGGCAACATCCTCGATGCGCAGCCCCTTCGACGTGAGCATTACAAGCAGGTGGTATAGCAGGTCGCCTGCTTCATATACAAGGTGCTCTGAAGTGCCGTTTGTGGCCTCTATGACAGTCTCTAGTGCTTCTTCGCCTACTTTCTGGGCTATCTTGTTGGTGCCGTCGCGGAAGAGTTTGGTAGTATATGAACCTTCAGGCATCTCACGCTTGCGCTGGTCTATCAAGTCCTGCAACTCTGCCAAGAACAGCAGCGGGGAATTGTCGCTGCCCAAAGGCTCGTTGTCTTCTCCCCAGCAGGTGTCGGTGCCGGTGTGGCATGTGGGGCCGATGGGATTGACTCTCACCAGCAGGGTGTCGTTGTCGCAGTCGACTTTCATGTCAACAAGATTAAGGAAATGACCAGAGGTCTCGCCCTTAGTCCATAGTGTCTGACGGGTACGGCTCCAGAATGTTACGTGTCCAGTTTCTATTGTCTTGTCGTAGGATTCCTTGTTCATGAATCCAAGCATCAGCACCTGTCGGGTGGCTGCATCCTGTATGATGGCCGGTACGAGGCCTCCCATCTTCTCAAAGTCTATCTTCATAATCTTACATTTATACCTTCGTCTTTAAGATATTGCTTTAGTTCGCGCACGGGAATCTCACCGAAATGGAATACTGAGGCGGCCAGTGCAGCATCAGCATGACCAATGGTGAAAACGTCGCGGAAGTGCTCTCTGCATCCTGCTCCGCCACTGGCGATGATAGGTATAGAGAGGTTGTCGCTCAGTTGGCGCAGCGTCTCATTGGCATAACCATTCTTAGTGCCGTCGTGGTTCATGCTCGTGAAGAGTATCTCACCTGCTCCACGCTCTTGGGCCTCATGGGCCCATTCCAGCAGTCTGCGCTCGGTGCGCTCACGTCCGCCTTTCAGATAGCAGTGCCATCCATCGTTATCGTTGCGGGCGTCGATGGCTACTACACACACCTGAGAACCGAAGCGGGTAGCAATCTCGTCGATTAGTTCTGGATGGCGGATGGCAGCCGAATTGATGCTTACTTTATCTGCACCGGCATACAGCAGACGCTCTACATCCTTCAGTTCGTTGATGCCGCCACCTACAGTAAATGGTATGTTCAGTGTCTCGGCAACCTTAGTCACCATTTCGGTGAATGTCTTGCGACCTTCGAATGATGCGGTAATGTCGAGAAATACTAGTTCGTCGGCTCCTTGGTCAGAGTAGGCCTTGCCCAATTCTACCGGATCACCGGCACTGCGCAGGTTGACAAAGTTCGTGCCTTTTACGGTTTCGCCGTCCTTCACGTCCAGACAGGGGATAATGCGTTTTGCCAGTCCCATTGCGTTATTTCTTTATTGACGAGTTAATTGTTATAAGTTCATTCAGGTCTATACGTCCTTCGTAGATAGCTTTGCCAAAAACTACTGCGGGTATGCCTGCTTTCTTCAGCGCTGTTATGTCGTCGATGGATGAGACGCCTCCGCTGGCAATGAGATGCAGGGTGGGGTAGGCATCCATGATACGACAGTAGAGGTCGATGGCTGGTCCGGCCAGAGTGCCGTCTTTGGATATCTCGGTACACAGTACGTTGCGTACTCCGGCATCGACATATTTTTTCAGGAATGGCAGCAAGTTTTCCGTTGAGTCTTCCTTCCATCCGTTGATGCTGATTTTACCGTTACGGACGTCGGCACCAAGTATCAGACGGTCTGCTCCATACTTGTCTATCCACGACATGAATAACTGTGGCTGAGTAACGGCAACACTGCCTATCGTTACCTGTTTAGCGCCGCTGTTGAATGCTGTCTGGATATCGTCGTCGGTCTTTATGCCACCACCGAAATCTACAGCAAGGTCAGTCTCTCTGGTAATGTCTTGTAGTACCTGACTGTTTACTATATGCTTGGATTTTGCCCCGTCAAGGTCAACGACATGCAGGCGGCTGAATCCGATGGCCTCAAATTGTTTGGCTACCTCAGCCGGAGAGTCGTGGTAAACGGTCTTCTGGTCGTAGTCGCCTTTCGTCAGGCGGACGCACTGACCGTTGATGATGTCGATGGCGGGAATTAATTCTATCGAGTTCATAAGTCACATTTCGCGTTTATAGTTCAAGGAAGTTACGCAGAATGCGTTCTCCTACCTTTCCGCTTTTCTCGGGATGGAACTGGCAGGTATAGAAGTTGTCTTTATGCAATGCTGCCGAGTATGGCAGTATGTAGTCGGCAATAGCTGCTGTGCTGTCACATACGGGGACGTAGTAGGAGTGTACGAAATATACGTAGGGTTCATCTCCGAGTCCAGCAAACAGCGGACAGGGCTCACCATTAACCTTTAACCTTTCACCTTTAAACTTTAAAGCATTCCATCCCATACATGGCACTTTGTCTTCGTGGCGTTGGGGCTGAAAGCGCTTCACGTCGATGTCGAAGACGCCGATGCAGTCGGTGTCTCCTTCTTCTGAATGGCGGCACAATAGTTGTTGGCCGATGCAGATTCCAAGAACGGGCTGCCTGAGATTGCGTATCAGCTTGTCGAGCTGTCTGGCACGCAGATACTCCATGGCACCGCTGGCTTCTCCCTGACCAGGGAATATCACGTGGTCGGCTTTGGCCAACTGTTCTGCATCGTCGGTGAGCAGCGGCTCAACGGCCAGTCGGTGGAGTGCATTGACCACAGAATAGACATTACCTGCATTGTATTTTACTATAGCGACTTCCATTTATGAGAAGATTATGGTTTTGTTCTTGTAGGTGAGAATTTTGCGCTGGATGTGTTTCGATACAGCGTGAGAAAGCACAATCTTCTCAAGATCCTTGCCTTTCAGCACAAGACTCTCAGGGGTGTCTTTATGAGTGATGCGTGTTACGTCTTGTTCGATGATAGGACCTGCATCCAGTTCAGCGGTAACATAGTGGCTTGTGGCGCCGATGATTTTCACTCCACGCTCCCAAGCCTGATGATATGGCTTGGCACCCACGAATGCCGGCAGGAAAGAGTGGTGGATATTGATGATGTGGTTGGGGTAGGAGGCTATCATCTCGTCGGAGATAATTTGCATATAGCGTGCCAGTACGATAAATGACACCTTCTCTTTGCGCAATAGTTCCATCTCGGCGGCTTCTACTTCCTGCTTGTTGGAGTGGTCTTTCTTGATGCTCCATACGTGGTAGGGAATATTGAATTGGTCGGCTACGTAGCGCAGGTCTTCGTGGTTGGATACTATGCAAGGTATGTCAACGTCCCACTCTCCTGCTTTCCAGCGTGCCAGCAAGTCGTAGAGGCAGTGGCTCATCTTGCTTACAAAGATTGCCATGCGTGGGCGCTTGTCGCTGAAATACAAGTTGCATGTCATCTGATAGCGTTGAGCATACAGGGTGTTGATGTATTCCTGAATCTTATCGCGAGGAATGACGAAGTTCTCCAATTCCCATTCTATGCGCATGAAAAACATGCCGTCTTGCTTGTCAACATATTGGTCAAGGTAGACGATGTTACCCTGGTTGTCTGTTATAAATCTTGTAACTTCTGATATAATGCCCTGTTGGTCGGGACAATGCAGAAGTAGAATTGCTGTTGGTTTCATTTCTCCCAATATATATTAATATGGTGTGCAAAGGTACAAAAAACATGCGAAAATCCAAAAGAATTAATGATTTTTCTGCTTTTGCGCCATATATTGTTGCTATTTGCCACATTTCAAAGAAGAAATAAGGCAAATCGTCAGTTAGGAGAAATATCTGCTAACGTTTCTTCTTGCCGAAAAAGCGACCGTATTTATTATATAGTTTTCTTAGAAGCAGAAAAGTGTCGACAGCGGTGATGCTGTTGGTAACGAGGCTGGCAATCATTTCGCCCTTGGTGCTGTCTTGTTTAGGTTGGAATAGAGAGCGCCATAGTGAGGTGAACTGCTCGTTGTCGTGCTGGATGTCGGTAGCCAGCTCTTCCTTGCGCAAACGAATCTCGTCTAACGTGTGATATGTCTTTTCGGGTGTTCTGACAGGTAGCATATTTCTAACTCATGAGCAAATTGGCAAGGAAACGGATTAGAGGCTTCTGGATCAGGGGCTTGCGCAGGAAAATGACCAGAAGCAGCAAGAGGAAGTGGATGAATCCAACGATGAAGAAAGCAGCGACATTGCCAATATATTCCCCCATCCAATAAGCAAGGGCAAAGGAGCAATACATCACCACTGCTATTAAGATAAGGAAGAATACAACAGCCAGTGTCATTGCAGTAAGCAATCGCACAAGCTTGTCAATTACGTCGAGCTTCAGATATTCCTTCTGAAGCCCGAGGTAATGTTTGACAATCTCTGCCAGTTTGGCAATGGTTTCTACATTCTTGTCGCTGGAGAGCATGTTAGAGTTCTGTTTGGTTATGCTTCAACCTCAGGAGCAGCATCAGCAATGTCATCAACAAGGTCGTTAACCTCTTTCCTGCTTAATTTGATGTTGTGCTTCTTCATGAAGTCGTCAACAGCGTCAGTGATTCTCACGCGAGTGTTTTCACCTTTTTCTGGGGCAAGCAGAAGTCCAAGAACTGCTCCGGCGAGTGTTCCACCGAAAAATGCGCCTAAGTAACCTAAACTTTTCATAATGTTTGATTTTATTATTGTGTTAAACGTCTTTTCGCAGGCAAATTTACTGAAAGTTTTCCAAATTAACAAACTTTATGCAGTTTTTTTCACTACATTTGCCCGAGATTTTGTAATTTCGCGCTCAATAACTAGATTATGTCTAATTTAATATAGAAAAAGATTAATATGAAGAAGATTGCATTCATTTGCGCAGGACTATGTGCTGCGATGGTTTTCACAAGTTGTAAATCAAGCGAAAGCGCCTATAAGCAGGCTTACCTCAAGGCTAAGGCACAGGAGGAATCACAGCTGGCTAATCAGCAGAATGTCCAGCAGACTCAAGAAAATGTTGTGGTGCCCATGCAGGAGAGAACTGCCACCGATACTCGCGTAGTTGACAACGCCGATAATATTCCTGTACGTCAGGAGGCTGTATCCGTTATCAACGGCTCTGGCTTGAAGAACTTCAGTGTCGTCGTTGGCTCATTCTCTCTGATTGCAAATGCAGAAGGTCTGCAGCAGACGCTGCGTAGTGCAGGATATGATGCACAGATTGTGCTCAACTCTTCTGTTTCTCCTGCTATGTACCGCGTGGTAGCTACTACGTTTGATACTAAGGCAGCAGCTGCAGCAAGCCGCGATGCACTGCAAGTCAGATATCCTGGCGCATGGCTGCTCTATGCAAAATAAGTCGTGGCTAGGATTCTTTCAATAGATTACGGTAAGAAACGAACGGGACTGGCAGTCACCGACCCGCTACAGATTATCGCTGGCGGGTTGGCGACTGTCGCCACGTCTGACCTCTTTGATTATATACAGCAGTATGTGAGCCGTGAGGAGGTGGAGCGTATCGTTGTCGGAGAACCCCGACAGCCTAACGGTCAGCCCAGTGAGAACCTTCAGCGTGTACAGCAGTTTGTCAATCGCTTGCGCAAGGCGATGCCTCACATACCTATAGAATACTATGATGAGCGCTTTACGTCGGTGCTGGCTCACAGAGCAATGATTGAAGGTGGACTGAAGAAGAAATCGCGTCAGGATAAGGCTATGGTTGATGAAATCTCGGCAACCATAATTCTGGAAGACTATATGCGCTCCCGTCGTTAACCGTCAAATAATCAAAGTTTTATTAATCATTAATCTTCAATTTCTAAAGTGATTCTCCCTGTTTACATATACGGCCAGCCTGTGTTGCGCAAAGTGGCTGAAGACATTACTCCAGACTATCCCGACCTGAGTGGGCTCATTGCCAACATGTGGGAAACACTGGCTGAGAGCGAGGGCATCGGACTGGCTGCTCCCCAGGTGGGATATTCCATCCGACTGTCAGTAATCGACCTTGACCCGATAAGTGAAGACTTTCCGGAGTACAAGGGATACCGTCAGGTGTTTATTAATCCGCATATTGTTGAGTATGATGACTCTAAGACTGCGTCGTCTGAAGAAGGTTGCCTGTCGCTGCCCGCTATTCACGAGAAGGTGGTTCGCCCCACACGAATTCGTGTTAAGTGGCAGGACGAGGAGTTCAACCAGCACGATGAGTGGATCGAAGGTTATCTCGCACGTGTCATGCAGCATGAGTTCGACCATCTGGATGGCAAAATGTTCGTTGATCGTATCTCACCATTACGCAAGCAACTCATCAAGAGTAAACTGAAGGCCCTGCTTCTGGGACGATACCGTTGTGGCTATAGGACAAAGCCCGTCAGAAGATGAAACGAGTAGCATTTTTCATTGCTTCTATTTCATTCTTCATCACAGGATGCTACGCTCAGTACAATATTGACAGACTTCTCGTTATTGGGCGCTCTGCCCTCTACTACGAGGACTATGTATTGTCAATACAGTATTTCAATCAGGCCATCTCTGCTAAGCCATATCTCTATGAGCCGTGGTATTATAGGGCTGTGGCCAAATATTATCTTGACGACTACGAAGGAGCTGAGCACGACTGCTCAGAGGCTATCAGACGCAATCCTTATGTAGTTGGCATCTACGAGTTGCGTGGTCTTTGCCGGATACAGCAGAAAGACTATTCGGCAGCCATCGACGATTACAATTCTGCTCTGCGCTATGATCCGGAGGGACTAAACCTGTGGTACAACAGGGCCCTATGCCGGATAGAGCAGAAAGACTACGACACTGCACTTGGTGAACTGGATTCCATGACCGTCAAGTGGAGCAAGAATGCACGTATCTTCGCTGTCAAGGCTGAGGCTTATCTCATGCAGAAGGATACGGTAGAGGCCATCGCTGCTCTTGACAAGAGTATCGAATTGGACGAATACAATGGTAATGTATGGGCACAGAAGGCCGTTATCAGTCTTGCCAGGAGTAAATGGAAAGATGGTGAGGGATATCTCGACAAGGCCATACACCTGTTGCCTAAAAATGCCGGTCTCTATATTAATCGTGCACTGGCACGTTTCAACCAAAACAATTTGCGAGGTGCCATGTCAGACTATGACACAGCCCTCGACTTTGATCCGAACAATTTCCTGGGCCATTATAACCGAGGGCTTCTGAGAGCACAGGTAGGTGATGATAACCGTGCCATCACCGACTTTGACTTTGTTCTCAAATTGGAACCCGATAATCTCATGGCTCTGTATAATCGCGCATTGCTGTTGGAACAGACGGGAAATCCGCGAGCTGCCATCCGTGATTATACTAAGGTTATCAACGAGTATCCTAATTTCTGGACAGGACTGCATCAGCGTGCCCAGTGCTATCGTAAGCTGGGAATGAACAAGCAGGCTGAACTTGACGAATTCAGGATCCTGAAGGCACAAATCGACAAGCGCTTCGGCAAACAGCCTCGTTTGTCAAAGAAGCAGATGCGAAAGCGCAGCGATGTGGACATCGAGAAGTACAATCAGTTGGCTGTCGCTGACGAGCAAGAGGTGCAGAACGAGTATCAGAGTAACTATCGCGGAAGAGTGCAGAACCGCAAGGTGGGTATGGATTACATGCCTATGTATTTCCTCTCTACTGAGCGTCAGCAGAGCGCCTTACGACGCTATGTTGCCTACGACCGTCTGGTCGATGCTGTAAACGACAAGATGCCTGCATCGGCAAATCTGCATATAGTATGTAACCAATCTACACTAAGCGAGGCCGTCACACGGCACTATTTTAACCGTATTGACAGCCTCTCAAAACTGATTGACCAATCGCGTTCCGAACGCGATGTCTTACCTATGCTGTTGCAGCGAGCTGTGGCATATAGTGTTATCCAGAACTATGATGGAGCCATCGACGATCTCTCCACATATCTTCAGATTGACTCCCTCTCTGCTGTTGCCTTTTGGCAGCGTGCCGCTTGTCAGTCGCGACTTAATGATTTTGTTGCATCCAATGGTGTAGATGTCGGTATGAAAACGGCCAATGTGCTAAGCGATCTTACCAACGCTATCCGTCTTGGTGAATCAGCCTATCTGTATTATAACCGTGGTAATATCTATGTCGAGCGGCGCGACTACCAGCATGCCATCGATGACTATACCAAAGCTTTAGAACTTGACCCAAATCTGGCAGAAGCATGGTACAATCGCGGACTTACTCGCATTACCATTAAACAACAGACTGAAGGTGTCAGCGATCTCTCAAAAGCTGGTGAACTAGGATTGTTCACAGCCTACAGCATCATCAAAAAGTATCGCCAGCCGTAGTGGTCTATGGATTGGTTCTAATAAGATCTTTGATTTGTCTGACGGTCTTTTTCCTCAGTTTGCTTCTTAGGAAGGATTGTGCGAAGTGTAAGGAATGTGTATCTGTTCCTGTACGGTCGTATAATCCTTTACCAAGAAGATATTCTGCTTTCTTCTGTACTTCAGGACCATAGGCTCCTGTCAGCGATGGTAAATTCAGTTGGAACAACATACCCTTATCTTTCCATTTGTTGTAGTCGTCAGAATCCATGTAGATGTAACGTTCTGGATGTGCGAGCATCGGACGAAGTCCTATAGAGCAGATTTTCTCTACTATGCCGCTCATGTCCATAGGTGGATTAAAATATGATGTTTCTACTAATAGGGTATTACCATCATGACCTATAGGTATCAACTTGTTGCTGTCGATGCATGTCAGCAGCAGATTGTCCATCATGTGTTCAGCAGCTAAGTTAAGATGTATTGAACCGTGATAATACTGTGACATGACAGAAAAGGATTCTCGCAGATCTTCAACCTTATTGGGAATGTCTTCCATGATGTGAGGTGTCAGCCATACTTCGCTGACGCCAGCCTCTTCCCAAAGGTGTAATATAGCCTTTGCCTCTTCCTGATCTTCAACGCCATCGTCAACGTTTGGAATCAGGTGGCAGTGCCAGTCGGTCATTCCTTCTAATATCCCGCTCTCGGCAATCGTTACTTTATCAGACAGTAGCCACATCTCGTTGTGCCTCCTTTTTTCGTTTCCATTCTCCGTATAATAATCCCGGTAGTGTTCGTATTATCCAAGCGCAGCGATTCAACTGTTTCCTGGGCGAATGTATGATGCGATAGAAGAACTCCAAATGATTGTTAATCATCCATTGAGGGGCTCTTCTCTCTCCCTTCCCACAATAGAATTTGAAGGCTGCTCCGATAGCAATAAGCACACCATGATGCAGGTAAGGTTTCAGCATATTCATGAAGATTTCCTGCTTGGGTGCTCCTAGTGATACCCAGATGATATCAGGCTTATGTCGGTTTACTATGCGTGCGATTGATTCATAGTCAAACTCATCAGCTCTACAGAAAGGCAACTCCATATAAAGCATTTCATCTGCTCTCTCATCTTCTGTCGACAGTTTCTGTTTGATGGCGTCAAGTATGTACTCTGAACCTCCGAGAAATGCCATCTTGTATTTCTTCTTCCCTATAATATCTCTGAAAAGGTCTATGCCGCAATATTGATCAGCATCCATTCCATATATCCATCTTAGATATAATGGTACATAACTGCTGTCACATATCGAGAACATGGCTTCGTCAACGACTTCTTTGTATCCAGGAAGCCTGTCGACTAAATTTAAGATAACCCCGTCAGCAACGCATACGTATCCAACCTCATCGTTATTGATTTGGTCGTCGATACGTTGTAGTACTGTAGGCTTGTCGAGTTCGTATCTGATATTAAAGAATGTTCCCATCTTGTAATAGTTCCTCCCAGTGTTGGCTGATTATTTCTGTACTATATTGTTGATTTAGTTTTCCAAAAGCATTTTGACCTAACTGTCTACACTCGTCAATGTTTGTCCATAGCTCTATCACATTCTTCTCGAGATCGGAGATGTCACCAGGACGAAACAACCTTCCTATGGCAGCATTCCCTTCTCCAATTATTTCGGTGAAACCTCCATGACGAGGACCTATTGTTGGTTTCCCGTATTGTGCTCCCTCGAGAATTGCCATGGGGAAACCCTCGTAGCATCGACTGGGCATAACGATGAATCTGCATTTTTGTATGAAATCCTGCAGAGCTTGACCTGTAACGTATCCCACATGCTCTACATTGCCGGGAATTTCATCGTGTACATTTTCTCTTATTGCACCAGCCATGCGGAAAGGAATCTCTGGGTGACGTCGGGCCACTTCCAGTAGTAAGTCGTATCCCTTCTCATAACTTAATCTACCTAAATATGCTATGTAGCTGCCATCATTAGGAGTGTAGCTCGCAGGAGCATCAATGCTGTTGGGGATGACGCTGATACGTTCTGTGTTATATCCTGCTTCCGTTAACTTCTGTCGCTGGAAATCAGTAATACACACAAACCTGTTGACACACTTCTTATATGAGTCACTCCATCTTGCAGCAGTATTGCGTATTGCATAGCCTAAGGATTTTGTAATAGAGTGCTCACAATTATGGTAGATGCAACTCCACTCATTACCTCTTTCCAAACACAATTCGCATGGCTGCCCATTGCGCATGAAAAGACCTGTTGGACAAATAAGACGATAGTTGTGTACCGTCATATATACGGGTATTCCTGCCTTGCGGCATTCAAAGAGCGCAGCAGGTGAGATGAAAGGGTAGAGATTATGTATGTTTACCAGGTCTGGTTGCTCACGCTGTAATGTCTCTCGCATTTCCTTCACTCCCGATGGTGAATAGATTCCATTGATGAATCCACTCAAATTACCAGCAATGGTTCCACGTACACCTTCGGTAGTCCTACGATAGAAACACACATCATGTCCCAACTCCCGGAATAAAGCTGCTGTTTTGTCAACTACAGCTTCTTCTCCAGAGTATCGTCCGTAGCTATTGTGTACAATAAGGATTTTCATTGCTTGAACGAAAAAAGTTAATTTTGTTTCCTCTTCATTTTTTTACTCATATAGAATAAATACTCTGCTATTGTGAGTAATGGTTTCAGTGAAAAGAGAACATTTGCGGTCAGTACTGGATGATTAGATATAAAATCAACAATTGTATTTCCTGTAGTTGTTGGTATCCTTTTTTCTTTCAAGACATAAATAAGTCTGCTGTATGGTAGTTTCCATATATATCGTAAATAGAACTTTCTGTAATAAATGACATGTGACAGAATACTTTTTGCAAGAAATGGATCTGTTGATACTATCTTGAGATAAACGTCATGAATTCTATTTGCAGCGGTGAATAAATCTTCAATCTTAGAATAATTCTTGAAAAGAAAAGTAGCACGATTTTCATTTGCATTTGCAGAATAATAGTATGCCGTAATCGGCACAAAACGACACTTACGGGATTGAGAGACAAACTGTATTACAAAGGCAACATCCTCAAAATAGACATTCTCAGGAAACATAAGTTCTCTTTCTTTTATGCAGCTTCGCTTGTAGAGATGTACCCAAACTTCATTTGGAACAATCTGATTCAAGAAGAACTCTCTTCCAGACATAATTTTCGATGTGTTATGATTGGAATATGGAGATTGTTCTTCTCCATCGGCCAACTCTCTTATGCAATCGAACATTATAAAATCGAGTTCGTTGTTATTGCGCTTAGCCTCTTGTAGCTTAAGCAGTGATCCTGAAATGTAGTAATCATCAGCATCTAAAAAAAGCAAATAATCACCTTTTGATTCTTTAATGCCTGTATTTCTTGCTCCACCTGTATTTTTGTTGACACTATTCCGTATTACATGAAGGTTGGCAGGTCGGCATCCTTGATATTTGTAGTTCTTAAGCGATGCTATAGAATTGGGATCTGTGGATGCGTCGTCCACACAAATGACTTCAAAATCTGCTTCATTCAGTCCTTGAGAATAGATGCTATTCAAACACCTATCTATAGTTAAAGCTACGTTATAGCAGGGGATGATAAATGAAAAGTCCATAATTCAAAGATCCGATAACATATTTTTATAGAGTTTTGCTATTGATGCCCATCTGAACTGTTCTCTTCTTTCAAAGTTGTGTTTTCCACATTGAGTGATAAAAGATGGGCTGGTATGTAGTCGTTCAAATATTTTAGTAAGTTCATCTTCATTCCTGAAGAAGAGTCCTCCCTCACCATCTTTCAGAATGTCAGGTGCTATGCCAACAGGGGTGGTGACTACACATCTGCCTAATACAAATGGTTCAACGATGCTTTGCCCAAACGTCTCGCAATTACTTGCGACTATGCCAATGTTACATTGTAGGTAATATTGCCGTATTTTATCCTTACTGCACTGCCCGGGGAAGAGTGTATGACGAGATATGCCTAAACTTTGAGCTAATGATATCATTTCCTTTTGCAAGTCTCCGCTTCCTGGGAGTATAAGACATGACGAGGTGTCCCCTGTCTTTTTTATGTATTTTGCAAACGCTCTGATTATCATATTTTGGTTCTTTCCATAACGGAATTGAGCAGGGAAAACCATCTGAAGTCCATTACCTTCGTCTATTTCGTGCTTCTCTGTGAAAAAACTGTCAGGAATACCCAGAGGTATTAATACTATTTTATATGATAATAAAGCAAATTTGCGCTTTAGGTAGCTACTCATGCATATTATCTGGTCGGCAAAAAAGAATAAAAGTCCTCCAATAAGTATGCGTGCTATTATTGACTTGAGTGGATGATTGTGTCGGAAGCCATGTAGAGTATAGACAATCTTGATATTTAGGTTGTGCAGCAGCACGTACTTAATGTATACTGATAAAGCTAATTGCCAGTTATTTTGAACGTGGAAGACGTTTGTACCATTTGATTTTGCTATTTGTGCAATGTCTTTTGCCAGTGACTTGAAATTGTGATGTTCGTCAAGGTTGTCAATACGATATACACTCACAAGCTCGTTAATCTTGTCGCTAAGTCCTTCTTCCTGCTCGCTGTCACCGGCAACAGTTACAAAGTCGATACCAGCATGGTAAAATGCTAACGCCTCGTCGGTAAGTAATGTACTTAACCCGATTTTGTAATCTGACGCAAAAAAGAGTACTTTCTTCATTTTCTGAATGGCTGCAACTTTTTAGGCAGCAAATTGATTGCGATGTAGATGTATAACTTGTAGTTTAGCGGATTGTATTTGAGCCCTTTAAAAGCCTCATTAATACTTTTCTCTCGCTGTGTCTGGCGCATGAACACAGAACTGCGCATTTTGTGCCAATGTGAGATATACTGGTTTATATATTGGGGATGATAGTTGTCGCGTAATACAACTAATTCTCGTCCTACAAAGTCGTCATCATCGTTCGAACGCTTAGGTTTGCTCGTAACATTATACCCCTCAATGGTGAATGATACCATTGGGGTAGTAGAATATGCGATTTTAAATCTTGCAGCCAGTCGTGCCCATGTCAGAAGGTCCTCGCCTGACTTGATGCCATGAGGGAAACCTCCTACCTCTAGTATTGCTGAACGCCTAACCATTACTGCTGATGTAAATAATGGGGGCTCAGAACAACTGGCAACCTGGAAATAATTGTCGACAATACCGTCGTTTCCTTGGAATAATAATTTATTTATTACTGCGGGAGATATCTGTCCATTATTGGTGCATGTCTCATAACGTGATGCAAAAACATCACATTGTGGATACTTTTCGGTAAGTCGTATTTGCGATTTCAAATAGTCTGTCTTCCATTCGTCATCAGCATCAAGGAAAGCAACAAACTCACCTCTTGAATTCTCAATTCCTATGTTTCGTGCAGCTGAAACACCAGCATTCGACTGTGAATAAATTCGAATACGTAAATCGCTAATAGATTTCACTATATCTATACTTCTGTCTGTCGAGCCGTCGTCAACAATCACAATCTCAAAGTCGGAATATGTTTGACGCAGAACAGACTCTATGGTATTCCGAATAGTTTCTGCTTTGTTGAATAAAGGAATGATGACAGAAATCATAGTTTCAACAGTCTGTTTAAGCCTTTCCACGAATAGGCCGCCATCGTTATGCTTGTTATTACAGAAATAGTTAAATATATCAGAGCAACCTGTGTTGTGCAAACGACATTCGTATAGCTGAATAATAATGCAATGCCTTGAATGAAAAACATGTGAAGCAGATATATTCCAAAGCAATTGATTGATATGCTTGTAAGCATATTGCGCAAGATATGTATATTCCCTAACAACCATGCAATATACGTCATTGATGGTATTGCAATCCATGATATTGCTATTTCAAGAACATGGTTGTAGCCAATTATGAAATGTGTTACAGAAAGAACGCAGAAACAGAGAAGTGCCGGTATTCCCCACATCGGATTGAATTTGTTTATAGCTCCCCATCTCTCTGCAGCTAAAACTCCAGCCATATAGAATGGACTTAGTTTGCAAAAATATGAAATACAGAAATAATTAGTTTCTGGTAGCTGCAGCGAAATCAGAAAACATATTGCCAATAGTACTATTTTATTTCTTGTGGAAAGGAAAAAAACTATTGGTGAAATAAGATAGAAGATGAATAGCAGATATATATACCATAGGAAGGTTGCTTCACTACTTAAGGGTTCGTAGATCAGGAGAGCCGTTTTATGGCAGAATTCAGTGATATTCTGAGGGCGCTTTAAGATTATGCATATCACACCTATTACTAAATAGGGGGGGATAAACTTTCTCGCTTTTCGAAGAATATATAAATAGTATTCCTTTGTATTTTTTATTTCTTTATATGAATATCTGATCAGAAATGCCGAAATGAAAATGAAGAACGGCATGTGAAAAAGATAGATATAATAGTGTAGCGCTCTATACCATTCAGGCATGAACGGAAACAGATGGTGACCGATGACAACAAGAATCATGGCCAGTCCCTGCATTAGGTCGAGCAACACAATTCGTCTATTATTCATTTCTTTCTTGTTCTCCTTTTATCATACCTAACATCATTCCATAGAATCCGAATGGCATCGACAGAGTACACATAGAGTAGTTTACGGTATTTTCAGAATACAATGTAGCAAATACTCCAAGCATAGAGGCTCCTGCGGTCAAGGCACTAATTTTTATTGGTGTATATCCATAAACCCAATATGTTCGGAAACAATGCAGAAATATTGCCAGTACCATAATGACATATAATGCCAGACCAATTATTCCATTGTCGCACCGTATTTGAACAAAGTCACTATGTGGTGCTCTTACACCACCGAAAATATAATGAGTGTACAAATATTGTTGCACTGCTCCTGTGCCGGAACCTACAATTTCATGTCCTTTATATAGTTTCTTTTCCAAATGATTCCATGTTGCCTGACGAGCATTTGTTTCCACATGATCCATGGTAACCTCTCCGCGTTCAAATTGTTCCAAAGTAACAGTTCTGTCTGCCTTGAACATTTTGTTATGCAAACTGGGAATAAGGAAAACCGCTAGTATGCCTGCAATAAAGAAAGAGAAAATGAGTGGAAATGCGCGTATTCGATATATTATAAAGTAAAAAGCCGAAATAGCAACGAATGTTCCTAATATACTGCTTCGGTAAACCCAAATGAAGCATGGTGTCATAAATACTATTGTGTAGAACAGGTATTTATTCTTCTCATTAGTATAGTAGAACAAAGTCAATGCGAGTATAAACATGCTAATGTAGTTTACTGCACGTGCTGTAGAATACCAGAAAACACCAGGGAATAAAGAGGGGGCATCGGGAATAATCCATATAAGGAAACTAATAAAAGCCATCAGCATGGCGCCTTTTCCTGCTTTGAGGAAAGTTTCTTTGTGGCGTACCGCAGCAGATGCAAAAAGAGTCATCAAGAATGGGAAAAGATATTTGAGAAATACTCTTATTCCGTATATTGGTGCTGGTGAATAAACACATCCTGCCAATATCCATATAAGATATGCTACGTAAAGTAGTAATGGGATAGTCCAAACCGGCTGTCGCTTAACTACAAACATTCCTACAATGCATAATATCTCAAGCATGAATAGTCGTACTGCCATAACATCAACTACCCAAGCAGTCTGAAAAGCAAGCAGTCCAGTGGAGAACATGATTATCCAACATGCTTCCGGTCCGTCGAAGAGCACATGTTGTGTCTTGTCGAGCGGACTCTTCATCTGAATTCCTGGTGACATTAGGAATTTCAGACAATAGTAGCTGAATATCAGGAAATAGAAAACATTTTGTATCTGCATACTATTGTTCTAACTTGGAGTAAAAATTACTAATTGCCATAAGGTATGTGTTGAACGAGAAGTCTTTTGCACGAATGACAGCCTGTCTACTCAGCTTCTTCATTAGTTCTGTGTCGGATAACAGATTTACTATTCTGTCTGATAGTTGTCCTGTACTACTACTCCTGTGAAGTAATCCTGCCTCGCCATCAACAAGAACCTCTGGCAACCCTCCTATATTTGCAGCAACTATCACGCATCCACGAGCCATGCCCTCCAAAGCTGTCAAACCAAACCCTTCAGAGCGGGATGGCACCAATAGAATGTCAATCTTATCGTAAAGAGACTGTAATGATGTATTCGGTTGACGTCCAACGAAGGTTACCGAGTCTGATAACTCTGCATCAATAACCTGTTGCTTCATATATTTTTGAAGGTTGCCGTCGCCAACGATGAGCAATGATGTTTCCGGATATCTTGTGTGTGCTTCGGCAAAAGCAGGCACTACCATGTCCATTCCTTTTATATATTCAAGACGACTGACTACACCAATGGTTATTGGCGTATTGAAGTGTCGGTTGCTGTTAATAACAGAAATATAAGAGGGTAGGGTGTTGTAAATAGTGAAATGATTCCTTTTCCCTAACGCTAGCTTACATGTGTAGAGTGTGGATGTGCCGAAGAACGACTCTTCTGCTTTCTTTGTTATACATGTGAAAGCTAATACAAGATGCCTCTGCACGAAATGAACCAGTCTCAGGTTGGGATATATGTCGGCCATAGTATGAGTGGTGGCAATTACTTTTCTTACACCAAGCAGGCGAAGCAATACTATGGGGATGGCACCTGGAGCCATATACTGTACATGAGCAATATCTGGTTTTATTGTCTTTACAGTATGTCGCAATCCACGGAATAGGAACCAGATACCCCGGATACCATTTATTCGCTTGCCTTCTGATTGCAGGCATATCACTTTACAACCCGCTTCTTCATATTGTTTGACCATTTCCTGGGCAAACTCATAATAGCATACTGTTGTTACCTCATGTCCTGATGTCAACAGTGCTTTTGCCAAGCTCAGTGTCTGAACTTCTGTACCACCCGTCAGAAGGCATGGAATACATATGAGGACTTTCATTTTCTTATATACAAATGATTCTTTATTATTTGTGGAACCCGGATTATAGGGCTAATGTCATGTTTGTTGAAAGTGAGAAACACATCGGTGCGTAATACATCTTTAATCCATTGTGCCATCGTGACGTCCTTGTTCCTAACATGCAGGAAATCACTGCGCTCTTCCATAAAGACTAAATCTCTTGCCTCGTCCTTTTGACAGGGCATCCCAGCGGAGTTGGCAAAATATATCCAAGGAAGATTTATCCCTGCTCTGCTTGTAGCATAGCCATATGCACCATTTCTCAGATTACATTCTATGAAAATCAGTTCATTCTGAGTCGATAAGAAACACTCAATGTCAAAAATACCCGTAAACCCCATTTCTCTGATGAGTTGTTTTACCTTTTCTGCATAGCAAGGCTTCATGTCGTGATGAAACTTTCCAAATGTTGTACTACCATTGCCAATCATCCTGTATTTTTCTATCCATCCGCCAATGATAATCTCTCGGCTCGGCAAGCTGACGCCTGTAATACAAATTTCTTGTTGACCTTTAGTATCTGCCAGGTCCTGTATCATTACTTGGTATTCTTCACATTCCGTATAATGTCCAATTGCATGCTTTAATTCTTCAATTGTAAAGCATTTCGTTATATGCGACTTGCTCCCATTGATACTGAGCAATGGCTTGATAATGCATGGAAACTTAATGTCATTAAACGGAACAGAATCTGATTGTAACTGATATACTGCGAAGTTTGGTACGGAAAAGCCTACCTGTAGTGCCACCGTTGCCTGGATGCTTTTGTTCATGTAATATTCCGTCTTGCCCTGACAGTTAGGGCATATTGCATGTCTCGATAGTTCTTGGTAATGGCTGTCTATTTCTGCGGCTGCTATGTCTGAGGTGGGAATAATAACCAATTTCTTTTCGTAATGCATTGAGATGTCCTTTATGCATTCTGCCACATTGCTCTCAATGTCAGTAATATATGTGGATAATAGATATTTCGATTTTTTGATGGGAATGATGTGTTCTCCATCTGTTATGTAGATGGATTGAACTCCCTTTTCCCCCAAGCTTCTGATGCATCCCAGGTCATTATACGACCCATTGCCAATCACAACAGGAATACAACTAACTTGCATGCTTCTTTTAATGTTTTTGTATGCGGAAAAACAATTCACAATTCCAGGTGCAGGCTTTGATGAGTAGCTTTGGCAAAACACCACTCCAGGGTTTCCCGCAGGGTGCGAGAGCCTGTGTGTATATGTCAATGGCCTCCGACTTGGTTTTATGCTCTTCAGGCGACATGCGCAGTATCAGCGCATTACGCCAGTTAAACCGCCATACATTGTAATACCTTGCCCACACAATATATTCATAGATGTCCACTTTGTCTCTAATAATTTTGGTGATGGCTTCTGCTGTTTTGACGTGGTCGGGCCATCCTTCTTGTCTGTGCGGTATGAAAATCATTTCTGGTGACAACCTGTTGATAAGTCTTTGCAGACTGATCATTTCCTTGTCTGTCGCATCTATGGCGCTGTCTGGAAAATCAAGAAAGAATAGATGGTCTTCGGGCAATGATAAATGTTCTAGCGCAGTTGTTGCCAGCGCAATTCTTTTATTCTTGATGTTCTCTAAAGACAGATTACAGCAGTCTTGATGTGATCTTTCCCCTTTGCTCAATATGATGACGTAAGGAGGAAAACCGAGTTGCGAGAGTCGTTGTATCATCCCTCCAAGACCTAATGTTTCATCATCTGGGTGAGGGGCGATGATTATTACCTTAGATGTTTGAAATTTCAGTTCAGGCAGATGGAATGCATGCCACCTCATCCAGTTAATGTGTATGTTTCGGATGTAATCTTTATATTTCATATGTGTTTCAAGGCAAATAGGAATAGTTTAAGATTGATGTGCTTTATACTATATCCTAATACTCTCCTTAGATGTCTGTATTTCCAGTATTTAAAAAATTGCCTATCTGCATGGTCGAACAGGATATTCTCGCCAAAATGATTTAACTGGAAATCATAGTCTTCTAATAGTTTCTTTGACAATAATATGTCATTCATGCTGCCTGTCACAGACGAGGCATGTATCCTGTAGTTTGCCAGTGGCGACATTACTCCGATGATATCGGTATATTGGCCAACGCGATAGAAGAAATCGTCGTCTGCTATATGTCCGGCTTCAGGTCTGAACCTGCATTTTGATAATACGTCACTATGTGTGATGACACCCGGACACCGATGTATATTGGGGGTGCCAAAGGTATAGTAAGCTTTGATATACTGTTTGCCAGAATAGTGTACAATGCGTCCGTTACAATAGCCGGGAGATGAGATTATGCTTCCCTTTTCATTGATGTAGTTGCATGGCGCGAACAAGTATTTTGCCTTAGGATATTTTGTAAATCCCTTTTCTGCTTCTTCCAGGAAAGTTGGTTCTAATGTGTCATCCTGATGAAGTACCGAAACATAGTCGCCTGTAGCCAAGTCCACAGCATTATTCCAACCATTAACAAAGCCGGAAGGACCGTCCGGGTTAGTATGAATTTTGATTCTGTCGCCGTATGCTTGGCAAATCGAAAGTGTATCGTCTTGGGAGTTGTCGTCTGAAACGATAATCTCGTCAGCGGGTCTCGTTTGTCTGAGTGCTGATTGTATAGCATCATCCACATAAGTGGCACCATTAAAGGTGGGTATGACAATAGAGAATTTCATTTTTGGTAAAGCAGTCTTTCGTAGGTCTCCACATATTTCTCTGCACATTGTTGCCATGAGAATGATTGCAAGTGGTTTTCTGTCTGTGCTTTATCTAATAGTTGTGCTTTGTCGATTCGGCAAACCTGTAGTAATTTCTCACTGATGCATTCTTCGTTTAGCTCAGCGAAATAGTCTATAGTCTTTTTCCCAATTTCAGTAAGACTGCTATTCCTTGCTGAT
The DNA here is from genome assembly GCA_946186115.1 of uncultured Prevotella sp. Lineage (GTDB taxonomy): Bacteria > Bacteroidota > Bacteroidia > Bacteroidales > Bacteroidaceae > Prevotella. The sequence continues at coordinate 27,822 of CAMHLV010000031.1, forward strand.
ATGACAGGTGTTCCACATGCAAGTGATTCCAAGATAGGCAACCCAAATCCTTCATAGGCAGATGTTATGGCAGTACAATGGGCGTTTGTATAAAGCGTGGCTAATTGTTGATCGCTAATGTCCTTGCATGTAACCACTTGCTGCTTCTTCATTAAATCCTCGTACTTCTTGAGGTCATCGGTTGCTGGACTCAGTAGAACCAGTTGTCGGCTGCCACCTTTTTCTAAGTATCTCCGGAAGGCTTCCAATAGCATCGGTGTGTTTTTACGTGGATGGTTGCAAGATGCAGAAAAGAAATAAGGCATGGTGATACCTAATGATTTTAGGAAATCTACATCTGCCGTAGGATGGAAAACGTCTCGGTTAATACCCCAATGTATAGTTGTCACTTTATTTTCTGGAACATTCCAGAAACGTACAATATCTTCTTTTGATGCATCAGAACATGTAATTATGGCCTTGCAGCGATGCCCTATGTTACGATATTTGTTCATTTCCCGTTCTGTAGCCCCCCACATTTCTGGGTATCTGTAAACTATCAGGTCGTGAATTGTGAAAATGGTCTTGCCGAATGTCTCACAATAGTCTGTGTTGTGAGGAATGTGTAGCAAATCGTATTGTGTGAACAGCCACTTTAAATGCAGGGCGTTTACAATTCTACGAACAGGAGCCTTATTTGACAGGTACAGATGAAATTCCTTCAATGGTATGTGCCCTTTTATGCTAATTCCTCTCGTATTCTGGGTATATAAGGTCAGTTCGAACGGTAGTGAGCCCAGTTTGGACATTGCTGATATAAGTTCCAGCGTACTGCGGCCTACACCTGTCGTATGTCCATGCTGAAAGTATGGAATGACGGAGTTGACATCAATCAGCAGTCGTTTCTTTTTAGTACTATGATGATACATGCTGGGCTACTTGTACATATATTGAGCAAAGTCGCTTACAGTGATCCGCAATAGGGTGGGCATGACAGTTAGCTGACATTGTGAACAATTCTGAATCCGACATTTCTGTGATGTCTTGCATCGCTGTGTGTAATGCATCAATGTCGTTGGTGGGAATTAGCCATCCGTTTTCTCCATTTCTGATTTGCATTTCTGCTCCACCGTTGCAAGTAGCCACGACAGGTTTGCCATTAGCCAGTGACTCGGCAATACTGAGGCCAAAAGCCTCCATGGAAACTGATGGAGCTATGGAGATATGATAGTCCTTGATTAAGGTGAAAATTGTTTCTGGCGCTGTCTTTCCGTGCCAAACAATACGAGGGTCTTGCCTGAATCTTGTTTGTAACTTTTTTTTGTATCTGCACTCTGCTTTATTGTCGCTTTCTCCAATCAGGTGTAGTTCGGCCTTGGGGCTCGTTAGTTTGTGAAACGCTTCTAACATGATGTGAATGCCCTTAGCGTAACAGATACGACCGATATAGAAAAAACGTACCCCATTTTGAATGGAAGGGAATGGCGGAATCTGTTGTGGCAGAGGAATGCCGTGTGGTACAACTCTAGTATTATCTTCGGAAAGTCCATTACGAACCATAGCTTCTTTGATTGCCTCACAAGGAGCAATCATCAAGGCACAATTGTTGACAATGGTCTGCCATTCAGTATGTTTATTTTGAATATGGATAGCAGCTCTGCCGATGGGCGTCACAAATAATATGAACGGTAGCCGTTCTAGGATTTTCCCTAATGTAATATAGACTCGTTCTGGCAGCAGCCTCATCATCGGATACCATACAAGACCGGTTCTTGTGTTGCGAAGTACGCATCGTAAACAGTTCCTGTGTGTGATAGTTGTCTGGCAAATATCGTCCCGGCTATTTAGTAATGCCCCCGCAGGACATACGATGCCGCCATGATGGGCAGTTACGACAACGGGGATATGGAGTTTCTTGCCGATGCTGCATGCCTGCGGCTTATGGCTGTGGGCATGGATGATGTCAGGCCCTATTTCCTTGAGCAGCTGGGCGAAATCCTCGTCAGACAACTCCCCCGATTCGTACAGATCACATGTTCTGTATGTTTTCTTTTGAATATCAGCATTGCCGGTATAAGAGAGGATGGATATTTTAACTGCCCCTTGTCGGACTAGTTCGTCAACAATATTCTTCACATACACCTGACCACCGCCATACGTGGAGAAGAAGTCACCGGAAGCTATTTGCAGAATGTGCATAATAATATATCCTTATACTATAGTGCAAAACATCTTGTTCCTCTGTCATGGCCGAATAGAGTTTTGGCAATATGGGTAACATAACATAATGGTATTCTCAGCATTTGTAGCAACGAAGGCTTGTACCCAATTTCCTTTGTCAATGCAAGCGCTTCCTTAAGAAGCTCTGTGTCTCCTGATTCGTGAATAGTTTCTAAGAGATAGTGGAAAGAGTTCTTGAGCTTTTTGTTCAACAGTTGGCGGGGTAGGTCATATTGGCACCATGTGTCATAGTAGATATATATACAACCAATGGTAAACTTTATATTCTTCTTGCTGTTTGACGAGATGCTGACCGATTCCCTTTGTATACGATAGACGGTTGTCTTTTCTGGAAGATAGGCTATGCGTCCATGGTAGGCCAACATATAAAACAAAACAATGTCACAGGTAGGGTATTTGATATTGAACAAATCGTATTTGTCGCTCATGGCTTTTCGTAGTGTTTCTGCCCGAAAGCAAATACTGCTGAAGCGTATCCCTCTATATTGTTCTTGGATAATCTCCAGTACTCCATTTTTTCCAGCCTGTTTCTCGCAGACGAAATCACCAGTGACAGGCTTGTGCTCTTCAAACTGGTTCTTCTCTTGAAAGAAGTTCTCCCAGTTCGTATGCACCATAGAGACAGTTGGATCCTGTTCTAATATCGTTACCTGTTTTTGCAACTTATGGTCGTCAATCCAGTAGTCATCACCTTCACACACAGCGATGTACTTACCCTTACAGGCTATCATACAGTCCTTTGTGTTGCCCACAACCCCTTTGTTGCCTGACTGTCGTATCAGCTTGATGATGTCAGGGTATCGCTCTTGATACTTTTGGCAGATAGCGAGTGTCCCATCCGTGCTGCAGTCATCGGCTATGATCAGCTCGTATTCACAGTCCTTCTGCATTAGGACACTTTCGATGGCCGCACTTATGTATGCTTCCTGGTTATATGTCACCATGCATACAGAGACGTATGGGTTATGCTCTTTCATGCCTTTTGTGGATAAAACGCGAAACAAGGGATCTCGAAGAGCCGAAGGCCGCATAGAATGACAAGAAAAGTATAGGGATATGTATGCTGCATATAATAATCGCATAGCAAATCCACATGAGAGCATTCTCGCTGGGGTCTATGGTTATCTGCTTGACTATCAGTGAGGAAATGATAATCGGCAGTAGCAGCATAGTGATATATAGTATATTCCTTTTCCAATATTTGATGACGGACAGGTGGAAGCCCGAGTGGAATAAGAAATATGGTTTCCATATTCCGGCATTGAGAAACATGCTTATTACCGGTCCAACAAGAACTCCGTGGAATCCGTACAGATATCCACCTCCAATTGACAGTATGATAGTTAGTGACGACTCTGATATTGAGGCCCAGATATCGTAAAACAGGCCATGGGCAAAAAGAAATACATCAATTGCTCCGCGTGTAATGACAATATATATATTCAATAATATTATAATAATAATGGAATTCTCCAACAGATATTCTGTCCCTAACCATAGTGTGATAAACGGATTGATGAGGTGATAAAATGCAAAAAGGTAAATACTGCATATAAAATATCTTAGAGACATGAGCTCCCAGAATACTGACTGGATTTTATTCTTGTCGCCCTCAGCAACCAAGTTCCCAACACCAGCACCAACACTGTCTAACATCTTTGCTACCAAGGCTGAGAGTTTTTCAACGATGATGCTGTAGTTGCCATAGTAGGCTACAATTTTCAGCGATACAAAGCTGTAGATAAAGAATGGTGTGGTCTGGTATTGTACGAATGGGGCTATTTTGTGCACAAAGAGCTGTCGTGTGTACTTCATAACCTCTGGGTACTTCTTAAATAATTGTCTTCCCTTTTTTATCTCAGCTTTTAGCCATGGATATGTCTGATTGATTTTCCAGTTAAGTATGAATGAATAGATTATGCCGAATGCCAGTTCAATGGCAACCCATAGATAGTAATTGCCGGTATAATATGCTAAGGCCATTTGAATTATGGTCTTGATGATATTTCCCGTCTGGAAGTAAGCTGTGACAACATAGTTTTTTTGGTCGGCTCCAAGCAGGTTCTGTCTGTAATTGATGAAATAACCAATAAGTGACGAAGTAAGAAAGGAAAAGTAGGCAAAGTAGATAAGCGCCATTTCGAACCCCGAGTCAGGGAAGATGAGTGGAAGGAAACAGGCTAGCAGGCAACCTGCCGAGAGTATCACAATGCCAATCCATCTATACAGATAGCCCATGACCGAAATAATCTCATTTATGCGCTGCTGGTCATTGTCGAAGAGTGGTTTGTATAGCAGGTATCCAATCGCTGAGCCAATGCCTAATTCTGCGAGGTTCAGAAAACCGAGCAGATTATATAGTGTGCCCGTCAGGCCAATAAAGTCTGCTCCAAGACAGTCCAGGAATATTTTCCTTGAGAAAAAGCTCAATGCTAGCGTCAAAAAGTAGAATAGCAGATTGACGCGGGCATTGAGCAGTGTTTTCTTTATCCTTGATTCCTGGGGCATCCTTTTTATCCCTATTTCTTGTCGTTTCCGTAGTGGTAGCCATAGCCGTAGTGGTATCCGTAGCGGTAACCATAGCGGTATCCGTAGCGGCCACTGGCAATACTACCATTAAGCAACATTGTCATGTTGTTGAACTTTTTATCGACGTAGTAACCCTCGATGGTGGGCAGTAACTCACGTTCAATGTTACCGACACGGATGACAAAGGTGGTCAAGTCAGACCACTTGGCAATGATACTGGCATCAGCTACAACATCTACCGGCGGACAGTCGAGGAATATTACATCATATTCTTCTCTTAGTTCTTTGAGAAGCTGTTCCAAGCGTGGGCTGAAGAGTAGTTCGGCAGGGTTGGGGGGTATGGTGCCCACGGGTATGATGCCCATGTTTTCGTATTCTTCCTTCTTTACGACTATCTGATGCCAATCCTTCACGTTGCCGTTTAGGTAGTCGGAGATACCTTTCTCCGGTAAGTTAACGTAATTGGAGAGTGAAGCTCTGCGCAGGTCGAGGTCGATGGCAATGGTCTTCTTCTCTTTTACAGCAAAACTGGCGGCAATGTTAGCGGTCAGGAAGGTCTTGCCTGATCCCTGATTGGCTGAAGTAATCATGATGACCTTGTTCTTCTGGTCGCCTCCGATGACGAATTCCAGGTTGGTACGTACTATTCGGAATGCCTCGTTGATTATGTTTCTGCTCCTGGGCTTAACCAATATGTCATAGCTGTTGTGGTCTTTGTTATGCTTCTTGCTTCCGCTGTATTGAGGTATTTCTCCGATATATGGAATGGTCAGGTGCTCGATGTCTTTCCTGCCGCGCACTTTGGTGTTTGTTACTTCGCGCAGGAAAATGATGATGACGGGAATCAGCAGACCAGCACCAATGGCCAGCAGCAGGATTATGCGGCGGGCAGGAGCCGTTGGTGCCATCGAGCCGGTAGGACTGGTTATGATGCGTGTGTTATAGGCTGTGAATGCCTGCGACAGTTCGTTTTCCTCACGCTTCTGCAACAGGAACAGGTATAGAGACTCCTTTACCTTTTGCTGTCGCTCTACGCTAAGCAGGTATTTTGCTTGCTTCGGATTACTCGACAGGTGTGAAGTGCTGGTGCCCTCGATGTTGCGCAGTCCGCGTATCTGGGTATTCAGTTTGTTTACCTCCTGGTCGATAGACGAAACGATGGCTCCTCGCATCTCAGTCAGTTTCTTGTCAAGATCTTGCACAAGAGGGTTCTCTTCACTACTGTTGCTGACGAGGCTGTTGCGCTGAAGCATCTTGTCGTTGAATTCCGATATCTGCGATTCAATAATTGATGAATTGATTCCCGAGTTGGCAGGCAGCAACTGGTCTTTGCTGTTGCGGTTGTTGACATGCTCTCTGATGTAACGTGCCATGTATAACTGGTTGTTCAGGTCGGTAATCTGGACGTTGGCCTGGTTGGCAGTATTCATATACATGTTGGTAGCGGCATTAATATCGGGAATGAGGTTGGCACTCTTATACGACGATATGTTGCTGTCAACATTGCCAAGTTCATTTTCAATGACTACCAGTCGCTCGTCGATAAACTGCGATGTGCTTACGGCAATCTGGTTCCTGTCCTTTACCCAGTTTTCGTTATATACTGAAATCAGTGTGTTCAGGAAGTCTTCGGCCCGTTGTATGTTGATGTCCTGACATGTCAGGTTGAGCACTGTCGAATTGTCATCGTTGCGGGTAACAGCCAGCTTCCCGGAGTATGTTCCAGTAGCATCCATCAGCCTCGATCGGTTCAGGTAAATTGTCATACCGTCATTTGCTGCCTCCTTGAAATGAGGAGTTTTATTGATGGTAATCCGTCCCAGTGGCGTCTTGGTCTCTTTGCCGAAGTTTGCTGCTACTGGTTTCGCTTCTATCTCACTACCGTTCTTTTTGAAGTCTGATAGTGTGGCTTTACCGTTGCCGTTCAGTGTGATGGTCATTGAGCAATAGTCGTTGTAGGCAAGGTCGCGGAACTCCACTTTTACTGGCAGCGTGGGACCGTATAGCAACTCCTTATGGAATGTGCCATCCTTCATATAGTCGATATCCAGATTCAGTCGTCTTACCACTTCAAGTAACATGTCTGGCGACTGCATTGAGATAATCTCGTTGCTTATGTTTGTTCCTGAACTGAATGTTCCAAGTTCAGAGAAAGAATTCATCATGTCTGTAAAAGAAGTGCTGCGTCGTCCTTCTTCTTTGATAAGCATGGATGCTGTGCGTGTATATACTGGTGGCGTCTTCAACAGATAGGCAATAGCCAGCCCGATAGTGATGGCTAATGACAGGATAAACCACGGCCATTTGGCTATGCATAGGTTGATGAGGTCCTGCAGGCGCATCGGGTCGTTGTGAGGCCGCATTGTGCTGTTGTTTGAATTGATGATTTCCATAGTGAGTCTTTTTTACTTCTTGAATACTACTAATCCTATAGTCATGAGGAATGATGTAAGTGACATCCAGAATGATGGGGTGTATAGCGTGTTTCCGTTTACCGTAGAGTCACGCTTGCGCTTGTTGCTTGGTTCCACATATACTATGTCATTCTGTTGCAAGTAGTAAACGGGAGAGTTGAGAATATCCCTGCCCGAGAGTAGATTTACTTTGTAAGTGGTATATTTCCCATCTTCGTAGCGGAGTACAGTGACGTTTTCGCGTTTGCCGTTGATGGTCAAGTCTCCTGCTTGGCTGATGGCGTCAAGTAGTGTGAAGTGGTCACGATCGAAGTTATAGCGACCAGGTTTTGCCACCTCGCCTAATATCTCATACTTCAGTCCTGCAAATTCTACTGTCACCACAGGATCATTGACAAGGTTTCTGCGTATAAGCTCTTCTTTAATGAATTTGGCCAGTTCCTCACGCTTGTAGCCTGCTACTTTGATTTTTCCAAGCACGGGGAAGTCTATCTCTCCGCTGCTGTTGATGGTATAACTCAGTATGCCATTACCTGAGTTGTTTATGTTTTCATTATTTGAACCTACCGTATGCGAGGTGTATGGCAGGTTGAACAATGCGCTTAACTGAGGGTCGCGGCTGTTGACAACAATCATAAGTTTGTCGTCAGGCTGGAACCGTATGTCCATCAGTTCTGCAATAGCTTCTTGCTGGCCATAACTTAGGTCACTGAAGTAGGTAAGGTTTGGGGTTTTACAACTGGCAAGGAATATCAAAGCCATGCCCCAGAGAATAATAGTTCTTTTCATCATATTAAGTGTTTGGTTATTCTTTATGCAAAACAAGAGGGTCACCACAACTTCGAACTGTGGCGGATACAGAAATCAACCCGTTTCTGTAGCTGATACATTGATGTTCTGTGCTGGTTTCCAGCAACATACAATCTTGCATCATTATAGCTGTTGATTATTTTCCACAAAATAGGGCATAATCCTTTGCAAAGTTATAAAAAAATATTAAAAGATTATCCCTTTTTTGTCAAAAATGTAAGATTTGTCGTCTGTTTGTCTTACATATTCAATAAGTTTTCGTATCTTTGCCGTCAGTATTACTAATAACCAATAAAACCGGATTTATGAAGAAACTATTCATGTTATGCTGTCTGTTATTTACTCTGACAGCGCAGGGACAACCCCTGATGAAGACTCATGTTGAGACGGGCGACCTTGAAGGTGTGCCCGATGGTACTGACCTGGCAGTGTATAAGGCTATTCCCTATGCTGCTCCGCCGGTAGGAGAACTACGATGGAAGGCACCGCAGCCTGCTAAGGCATGGGATGGTGTGCTGAAGGCTGAGAAATTCGGGCCGTGGCCTCCTCAGCCTACGCGACCAGGACTGACAGAAGATATGATGAGTGAGGACTGCCTCTATCTTGGCATTGCCACTCCTGCCACATCAACTAACGACCGACTGCCAGTGATGGTATGGATTCATGGTGGCGGATTCCAGACAGAGCACTACGGTGGTGACCTCTGGTCGAGTCTGGCCAGAAGGGGCGTGGTCATTGTCAGCATAGAGTACCGTACGGGGGCACTGGGCTTCATGGCTCATCCTCAACTGGCCAAGGAGTCGAAGGACGGCCATTGCGGCAACTATGGTTTGCTCGACCAGATATACGCCCTGCAGTGGGTTCAGCGCAATATTCACAACTTCGGTGGCGACCCTACTAAAGTTACCATCTTCGGCGAGTCGGCAGGAGCCATCAGTTGCAGCATCCTCTGTGCCTCACCGCTGGCAAAGGGACTTTTCCGTGCATGTATCAGTCAGAGCGGCGGCTCGTTTGCCCCTTGGAGCAATCAGGCCCGTACGCTGGCTGTAGGAGCCTCGCAGTATGGAGCCGAGCAACAGGGACTGGCCTTCCAGAAACATCTCAAGAAGAAGAATATCAAGCAGATGCGCAAATTGTCGGCACAGCAGCTCTGCGGCCGTGATGTAGGCTTCGGAGGCTTCTGGCCTTGTGTCGATGGTTATGTCATCACCGACGACCTCTACCGCCTCTATGAGCGTGGAGAGTATAATGATGTGCCCGTAATCGTGATGACCAATTCTGACGAGGGGGCACTCTTCTCGCGCTCCATGAAGCCCGAAGACTACGAGAAGCAGGTGCGTGCTACCCTTGAGGACTATGCCGACGAGGCTCTTAAGCTCTATCCCGGCAGGACAGAAGACGAGGCATTCCACGGCTTCGGCGACCTGTTCCGTGACATGGGCTTTGCCTGGCCTTCCTATGCCTGGGTCAGTCTGCAGGCCAAGTCAGGCACGAGTGCTGCCTATGCCGCTTTCCTGGCTCAGCCCTCAACGCGCAGCATGTCGGGCGATCCTCGTCGTCGTGGTGTTGCTCATGCCGATGATATCCTCTACCTGAACGGAGAGTTCCTCAACAATCCTGACCAGTATCCTGCAGAATCGGCTGTTGCAGAGATCATCCAGCAGTATTGGGTTAATTTTGCCAAGACGTGTAATCCCAATGCCAAGGGACTGCCTTACTGGCCTTCGTTCGATGATGCCAAGCCCACTACGATGCAGTTCAGCAATGGTGCTTCGCTCATCAGTGTGCCTAATCGTGAGCAGATAGAATTCGTTGATCGCTTCTACCGTTGGAAGCGTGAGCAGACCGAGAGTCAGCGAAAGTAAAGTCATTAGAAAAGCAGAAAAACAAGAAAGCGGTGCATCCATTTCGGATGCACCGCTTTAATAAAATAGGGTAGGAGTGTGTCAGGAGCGGAACTCCTGACAACACAATTTCTTAGTCTTCCCAGTTCTCAGCTGCCTTACGGATGTAAGTCTTGTAGCGCAGCTGGGCCATCTTCTGGGCCTCGGCGAAGAGTTCCTCGGCCTCGTTAGGATAAGCCTTCTTGACTGACAGGTAGCGAACCTCACCCAGCAGGAAGTCGTGGAAGTTCTCCCAGTTGGGCTCCTTAGAGTCGAGGCTGAATGGATTCTTGCCTTCCTCAGCCAGAGCGGGGTTGTAGCGCCACAGGTGCCAGTAACCGC
>CAMHLV010000032.1 GCA_946186115.1 uncultured Prevotella sp.
ACCTGAAGATTTCGAAGATGGGTCAGACCCGTCACAACCTGACTGCCGCCTTCGCTATGCACGACACCCTGGCTCGCAAGGGCGACATGAAGCTGACCGACTTCTCAGAGTACGTGAAGTAACGCGCCTCGCTGCCCGTCAGTTCAAACCACTCAGAGTGCTTGTCTGCAAAAATTACCAAAATCGGAAAATTTGAGGTACGGAATCAAAAAGTGTGCCAACGGCAGATACACAGTGTGCCAACCGTTGGCACACTGTGTATCTGCCGTTGGCACACTTTTTTGTTTTGGAGGGCAATAAAATCGTTTTGTAAAGATTCCGGCTTACGGCCAGGACGTAAACTCCGACATGCCGTCGCGATGTGCAAAGGGGAAACTGGTAAAGGGGGTGCAGGGTTAAGACCGGCTAAGCTTCAGGCATGCCTCTTCTACTGTCATGGTTATTTGCATTATTCTTCCCAGTCGTCGTCGGCCCAGACGTCGCTGCGGGCGTAGCCAGGCTTGTCGCTGGGCTCGTCGTGGGTGCTGGGGTCACTGGTGCAGACCATCTGCGTGTGCTGAATCTTGACTGCCCTCATCGCAGGCTGCTGATATATTTTCTTGTTCATTGTCTTCTTTGTTTTTTGTCTAAGGAGTATAGGAGTTTAGGAGTTTTTTATGTTGGCCTAGCCTCTCCTTGACTCCCATACTCCTTAGAATGTTTACTTTACCACTACCTTTCTGCCTCCACGGATATATATACCCTTTGCCGCAGGTTTGCTACTGAGCTTGCGGCCATCCAGCGTGTACCACTGGGCGGGAGCAGATTTTTCACTATTCACTAATCCCTTTTCACTTAACGACGTGACAACGTCGTCATCAGGCAGTCCGAAGAACGAGCGGGCACCAGCCTGGTCGTAGGGCAGCACCAGCCATGCCCTATGGGCGGCCTGGTTGAATGCTGCACCGTCGGTGGCACCCCAGTACCATCCGAAGACGTTGGCGTTCGGGGTGTTGTCGTTGCCGTAGGTCAGCTTGTAGTGCTTGCCGTCGCCGGTGGTTGTTCCTTCAACGTCGCTGCCGTGGAGCAGGTTCGTCTCGCTAACGGCGGCGGCAGACGGGGTAGCCAGCGTCAGCGTCTTCTGCTGCGCCTCGGTGCTCTTCGCCGTCTGCAGCATCACAGCTGTTCCGGCGGGCACGATGTTGTTGTCGGTGTCTCCGTCGGCGATGGTCTCGTAGGTCAGCGCACCCTCACCGTTGCCCTTGCTGGTGACGATGCGGGCTTTTACGCCCTCGGGCAGGGTGACGTCGAACTTACCATGATAGTAGGTGCAGAAGCCTGCGGGGGCAAAAGTCAGTGTGATGGTGGGAATCATGCGGTAGATTTGCGGCAGAGAGCCTGTAGTCGCATTTGTAGCGTAGCACGAGAAGATAGGACTATTGCCATTGGGATTATATCGAAGTAAATTATTGCTGTTTGTCCCTTGGAAAGTGATAGTAGCATTCCCTGTAGTTGCAGCAATTGAGATTGTTGCCTTGGCATTATTGTCAGCTGTGGTCTCAGTTCTCAGGTAGTTCTTACTACTACTTGCTGCATAAAGATAGCCATTGCCAACGTTGAACAGGTAGTTGCTGCCTTCTTTCTCCAAAGTGATGATCTGCGCAGTCTCGTCTGGTGTGAGTGTACCATCGTCGTTCTTTGTGACATCGACGGCAGCTCGATTATTGCTGCCCTGTGTAGCACTCATCGCTTTCGCCGTTGTTCCGTTTACGTAAGCAATGAGGATTTTGTCACCTGCGGCAAGTGTCGAGGCATCGGTTACCAACTCGAAGTAGTTGGAATCGCCTGTTGGATCTGGAATGACAGCCTCATTGACGGTCAGCGTATATGACGTTGAGCCGCTGTTATAGCTGTCGTTACCTGCGAAGGTGGCGGTGATGGTGGTGGTGCCACTGGCCACAAGCGTTACCTCGCCAGTGCTGGAGTTGACAGTTGCCACGGAGGGTTCGCCGCTGCTATAGGTGACGGTCAGATTGGCGGGTGTAGTTGTCAGCGTCGGCTCCGTGAAGTCTTGGCCAATGGTGGCTGTTGCCTCTGTCGGGCTGAAGGCCATCGTGACATCCTGCTTATAGACAGGCAGCACGTAGTTGTTGTAGCTGAAAGTGCTGTCCTTACAGATACCCCAGATATATTCCTGTAAGCCTGGATAGTCGATGAACGGATTGCGGTTGTTCTGGATGGCATAGACGGCATTGTTGCGAGCTGTCTCTTTCTCGCTGACGGGGTCGTTCTTCGCCCACTCCATCAGCATATTCAGCTGCCACTCCTGCAGTGCAGGATATGTACTGCCGTCAATGACGTGTACCACGTCGGTACTGCTATAGTTCGTGTACCAGTCGGGCAACTTCTCCTCGTAGCAGGTCACCATGTAGAAGTATGTTCGTGCGAAGTCTCCCTTATACTCGTCAGCCGGCTCGAACACTGTTCCGGTATAGCCGGGATAGGTGCAGGTGCCAAGCTTGCTGAAGTCGTTAGCCGACTTATAATCCTCGCCATCGGTCTCACCAAACGGATAATTGGCGCGTTTGCCATTGACGAAGCCGTCAGTAGGATAGATATGGTGCAGGTCGGTGTACATCGGTGTATTACTGCCGAACCAGCTCTGTGGCCATGAGTGTTCACGGTTGTAGCAGTCGCCCTCGTTACTATATGACGAGCCGCTGGTTACAGGCGAATAGTTGGTGATGTTCGAGTACATATCCCAAATTTTGCCGTCGCTGCGCACGTCGGTGGTCTGGAAGGCTGTCCACAGGTAGTCGTAGCTCTTTTCCGTGCGGTTATAGACGATGCCGCACATTGCCGTCTTCAGCGCCTCGCCCTTCTTGCCGTCGGCGGACTGATAATAGTCAGCAGTGGGGTCAACGGGAGTCGAACTACCTGTTCGCTTATAAAGGCTCAACGCGCCCCCCGTTCCAGAAGCATAGCATGCAAAGCCGAAAGTACCATTACGACGAAGGTATCTAGAATTACTCTTATTTTTGAAATCAAAGGTTGTGCCAGTTGTTACGCTCCACAACGACTTATCATCAGTACCGCTGGCCAATAACTGTGCCTGATTATTGCTACCTGTTGCAGCTGCATATTTGCTTTCATATGTATTGTAGATTGTATAATAATTGCCGCTTGGAGCAATGTGCCAGATGATGGCTGTATTGTCTGTCGTAATAACATTATTTACAGGCGTCACATCGGTATATTGCAAGCGATTACTCGAAACCGTAGTATTCATCGCACCACCGTTATATACGATGATATAGTCACCTTCAACAAATTCGTTAGCACTCGTTACAAGGGCAAACTCATTACTTGAATCAGTAGAAGCCGATTGGACGGTCAGCGTGTACGAAGCCATGCCACCATTATAGGTATCGTTACCCGCAAAGGTGGCGGTGATGGTAGTGGTGCCACTGGCAACAAGCGTCACCTTGCCAGTGCTGGCATCAACTGTTGCCACACCGGTTTTGCTACTACTATAGGTGACGGTCAAGCCACTGGGATTAGTGGTCAGCGTCGGCTCGGTGAAGTCTTCGCCGATGGTGGCTGTTGCCGATGTAGGACTGAACGACATCGTGACATTCTGCTTATCCGAATCCCCAAGGATGTAGTGGATGCCAGCCAAAGCGTCAATCTTGCCCTTGCCGAAGTGCGAGGCGTTGGCACCTGTTGTGGTGTAACTGTCGTTGATGGCCGTCTGCTCCATGATGGTCTTCACGTCGTTGACGGTAAGGTTTTTATGTGCAGCATTCGGGTCCATGGAGGCCTGTAGCCATAATGCCACGATACCGGCAGCCACAGGCGTAGCCATCGACGTGCCCTCCATCATGGCGTAGGGATTCTTGTTGTTGTTGACGACAAGATCATAATTATATTTTGAACCATAATAGCTGTAATTATCCACTGATGCCGTATGGTAATGGTTCACACCGGCGGCAAGGCGTGCACCGGGGGCAGAAATCCATGGATAAGCCAGTCCTGTAGGACTTTGGTCAGCAGTGGCATAACTGGAGAAATAAGCAATATCCCCCACGGTATAAACATTGGAAGTGTAGGAAGAACCATTATATGCCTTCCAATTCTTCTTCGACACATAAGCACCCACGGAGATAGCATTGGGGATGGTGGCCTCGTCGCTGACACACATGTCGTCGGTACCCTCTATCCAAGTGTGGTCAGTCGTTGTCAAGTGTTTGGTGAAAAAGCTCCAATCGCCTGCCCACATATTGATATTCGCGCTGCCACTTTCTGGATACACTTCTATTGCCAACGTATAGGATCCAGAGCTTCTCGACTGCATACCGTCTTCAGAATAGAGAACCAACTGGTATTTTCCGTCACCTTTCTGAATATAGATATTCATTGTACCAGTGTAATAAGCGTTCAGCTCGCTGAAATCATACTGAGTATTTGTGATAGTCGATGTTTTCAAGATAGCACCGGAACTGTCTAAAACGTAAAGTTTGCAGTTCAACTTCGTGGAATTGCTGGCATTCCACGCACAAGCTATAGTACCTCCATAATAATTGCCTCCATCTTCATCAGTGCGGATGATGGTGCCGAGCGGGCTGGTGTTCGTTACAGCACTCTTCTTCACAAAATAGCCACCACCCTCGTTGCCATTTTTGTGACCAGCATCATTGGATGCTGCGAAGAGAATGACGCGGTTGGGATGACTGTCACCAAAATATTGGCCTACGAGGTTGGCCCATTCGCCTGTACCGTCGCGACGGCCCTAGCCGGAGCCCCAGCTGTTGCTTACTACGAGCGGTTTGCCCTGACTGTCGGCATAGGTCACCATGTTTTTCAAGGCATTAATAAGGTAAGTATCATACAAACCTTTGATACCTGCCAGATAGAGGTCGGCACCAGGAGCTATACCACCATAGGTGGCATTGGCATGGTCGTCGGTCACGGTGACTGTCGAACCGCTCACAATGACACTTGATCCGCCAGCCGTCGATGACGTGTGCGTACCGTGGTCTTCAGTGTTATCATCGGTTGTCGGCGAGGTACTTGTAATGCTGGTGTATTCCTGAGCGGAAGAACCATTATAGACATACGCCCGCTTGATGCGCGAGTTTCCATCCTTATCCTTGAAGGCGATATGCTGGAAGTCGATACCAGTATCAATGATGCCGAGGATGACACCCGTGCCGTCGTACTTGCTGGTAATACCCAGTGCCGTGGCATCATTCGACTGCGTGAGCAGGTCATCGACGTTGGTCACCTTGCGTGCCTCGTCGGTCAGCGGACGCATCTGCCTTGCCACCTTGATCTTGGTAACGTTATCGATGTCGGCCAACGCCTCCAACTGATTAACCGGCACACGGGCTGTGACAAAGTCCAAACCGTCGAATGTCTCTTCAACCTCCACGCCAAGGGCACGTACCTCGTTCAGACTGCTTGCGTCCTTCAGATGGATGAAGCACGAGATATAAGCCACGCCAGCCACTGTGTCGGGACTGGCAATCAGGCGACGAGCCTTACGCATGGTGGTGCCATCTGACGAGCGGCGCCCTGGGGCGCGATGTGGAACGGATGCCGGCTGTTCCTTCAGTTCATGAAGAAACATCTGGGTTGTCATCGAGAACTTCTCATTCATCTCCTGTGCCCACAGCATCATGACTGGTGCCGTCAACAGGACGAGCGTAGTCAATGTTCTTGCTGTAATAATCGAAATGTTTTTAGTTATTTTCATAGTCTTCACTTTTCAAAAAAAGAAATCATCGTTGTTTCCAATGCCACAAAGGTACGAAGAATTATGCTATCCGCCAAATATTAGCGTGCTAATTTCCTTGAACAAAGTCTTTTTGAAAACAAAAATCCCGAAACCGCCAAGCGATTCCGGGTTTATTACTTCCCATGTGTACATGGATGGTAATACCATGCTATACCTGCTATAGTTGAGCGTAAATCGCATAATATCAGTTTGTTAGTCATAGCATGGTTTGAGAGAATCATGCTATATAAATGCTAAAGTTCTTTATTCTATAGCGTCATTACCATGGTTTCTATTGGCGCATAACGTGCCGGAGTGCCATGCAGACAGGGTACGAGCTTGTAGTGAGCTAGGCGCAGGCCGTTGACATAGTTGGCAAAAGAGCCGAAACGCCGTTGGAATGACAGGGAAACATAGGTGCGGCCCAGTTGGCATTGCTCCACCACGTCATCAACCTTCAGGTGGGGGTCGAGATAGGCCTGCTGTCCCTCCACGTAAGCCTGTATCTCAAGTGCCGTCTGATCTATATTCTCATTGATGCTGGTTTCTTGCTGAACCAAGAGATGAGATGCATCATCCGGTTCATCCTTTGTGAGGATGATGGTGGAGCGGCGCCATGCCGGCATGACGGTGAGCAGAAGCACCATGTTGAAGACTGCCAGCAGAACGTGCTCGACAGCCATGATGGCACGCGAGTCGAAGATGAATGCTGGCCATACCAGAGGTATCATGGCCAAGGGAAAATAGAGAATACGGACCGGCATAGTCGATGGGGAAGTCGTCGGGATTGGAGTAGTTGGCATCGCGCCCTTCCTTGATCCAGTGCCACACCTGCCATACGGCCATTGTACAGAAGCTCATCATTACGATGCTCTCGACGGTGATGACGTGTAGCCAGAAGCGCATGCCCTCGACACTCATGAAGCGGAAAGGCAGCCATGCATTGAGTATGGGGATGAGCATGGTGGCGATTACGATGACACAGACTGGGGTACATGGAGCAGACTTGAAGGTCAGGCCAATGACCTTCAGGGTTATATCGACCTCATCTGGGTGCCAAACTCTGCACGTACGAAGAATGACTATTGCGTAGAAAAAGCTCAGACCGAAGGCAATGGGTGGCTGAAAGATATGGGCTATATGCCGTGCTGGTGGCTGAACCACGACAATACCATCTTTGGCAGTTCTAGTGATCTGAAGTCGATGATAAATACTTATAAGGAAAAAGGTATCGGAATCATCGAGGATGTGGTGATTAACCACAAGAACGGTCAGAATGACTGGTGTGACTTCCCTAATGAGGAGGTTACCGTTGGCGGCAAGACCTATTCACTGAATTGGTCGCTGGCCGATATCTGCTATAATGATAACGGCGGATATGTTCGTACCATGTTTGATATTACTGGTGCAGCCGATACGGGTGATGACTTCGACGGTTGTCGCGACCTGGACCATACAGGAGCCAACGTGCAGCAGAATGTGAAGACATACCTCGACTATCTGCAGCACGAACTGGGCTATGCCGGCTTCCGCTACGATATGGTGAAGGGCTACGGACCTCAGTTTGTAGGTATCTATAATGCTTACGCCAAGCCGACGTTCTCTGTAGGTGAATACTGGGACAACTGGGATGGTACTACCTGGTGGGTGAACGGCACCAAGCAAAACGATGTCATCCAGTCGGCAGCCTTCGATTTCCCCTTGAAGTTCCTTATCAACAATGCCTTTTCTGGTAGTAGTTTCGACCAGAGTGCACTCAGCACTCAGGGGATGGCAGGCAGTGACTACTTCAAGCGCTATTCCGTGACTTTCGTTGACAACCACGATACTTATCGTGATGGCACAAAGATGAGCAACGACAATAACGTGCTGGCTGCCAATGCCTTTATACTTTCCATGCCTGGTACACCATGTATCTTCCTGCCTCACTGGAAAACACACAATGCAGCGCTGAAGCGTATGATAGCAGCCCGTAAGGCCGCGGGTATCACCAACCAGAGCTCGTTTACCAGCGATGTGTGCAATGATGGCAAAGGCCGCTCGTTTATAGTTAATGGTAGTAATGACAAAAAGATTCTGCTACTCTTGGGCGATTGTGGCTCCTACGATACTACTGGCTATCGCTCAGTATGGGAAAGAAACAATGACAACTGGAACTTCAAAATGTATGTTTCAGAAGCTGTTACTGAAGAAACATTGAATGCCGTTCCCTCGGGTTCAAATAGCGGACTTGGTACAGCACGTGTAGATATGGCCAGCGGCACTTACTATCAGACGGTGACCGTGACGGTGTCGCCCTCTGACCCCTTTACCACACTGGTATATACAGAAGACGGTAGTGATCCCACTATGAGCAGTAATACTATTACTTCTGGGGGGCAAGCATTTACCTATAACTCTGTAGGCACTCATACGCTGAAAGTGGGTGTGAAGGGAGCAAGCAGTGTTACAGACATTCAGACCTATGCCTACACTATTACCAATGAGGAGATTACCGAAATCACCATATATGTCCGTGCCGACAAGGAACCGATCTATCTCTATGCCTGGGATGCCAACGGCACACTAACATCGGCATGGCCTGGTACACAGCTCTCTGCCAAGAAGAGCGCCAACGGCCAGAACTTCTACTATATGAACTTCCCAAAGCCTTCGGCAGACTATACGCTGAACTACATCCTCAACCAGGGAAGCGACGGCACCAAGACGCCCGACCAGACTGGCATCGGCTCTACCGTCTTCACTGCTCTTGGAGAAGGTGCCGCCATTGACTTGACGGCTACCTATGCAGGAGCAACCATTACTGACCCAGTGGAAGCCACAGAGCCTATTACGGTTTATGTAAAGGGCAATTTCGGACCTGCTTATTTATATACATGGGATGGTTATAGCCTTGGAGCATGGCCTGGAACGAAAATGAATACTACCTTGATAAATGGTAAAACATGGTTCTATTATACAATGCCAAAGACTGTAACATCATTCAATATGAAAGTTAATCAAGGTCAAGGTCAGCCAGAGTCAAACGAATATTATGTTACATCTACCGTTTATCTGGAGTATCATGGTGGCAGCAATAACCTTACTATAGTTGAAGGAATGGCAGAATACCCAGTAGAAGGCTGGTATGAGCAGGGCGAGATTTGTGCCTTCTTCACCGATAGGAATAATTGGGATAATGTATATGCATGGGTATGGTCGGATACTCCTTCATATTACAATTATTCTAATGATAATACTGATAATACAGGGTGGCCTGGGAATGAATGTGAATGCCTTGGGTATAATGAGTCTGGCTATAAGCTTTATAAATGGACATACAAAGGCAGTAGGACATCATATCCGGAGAAAATTATTTTTAATAATAATAACGGTGACAACCAAACAATCGACTGTAATTTCGTGAACGGTGCGTGGTATGACAAAGAAAAACTTAAGACAGAAGAAAATCCTATTGCTTCACCTGTAAGTACTGCCGTATCTCCCAGCACGGAAATATCTGTAGCAGCCCTGGGTAATCCCACTTCAGTGACCAACTGGAATGGTAAGAGTGAGAAAGTAGCAGAGAATACCAACAATAAAACCATCTCAAAGGATTTCACATTGGCTGCCGGCAACTACGTCGTTCAGGCCATTGTGCGCGGCACAAACAGTGGAAGCGTGACACTCTCGGCAAAAGAGCAATCGGAGACCGTCACCCTAATGGGATTGGATGGTGCTGCCTCTACAGTACAGACTAATGGCATTGTGGAGACCTATGCCACAGGGGCGAACAACGGATGGCAAAAGGTGGAAGTGGCCTTCACACTGGCCAATGCCGAGAAAGTGACGGTTACACTCAGCTCTACAGCCGGTAAATGGCAGTTGGGTGCCATGAAAGTACTCTCTGGCACCACCGCTAAGACAAAGGCAACAACAGGCGTAGATCTTGCTACAAACACCTATATTGACGTAAGGGGTGAAAGCGACTTCAGTTTCTACGAGCGCGGAGCAAACTGCAATGCACTCATCAAGGCTGCACCAAACACTCTGCCTGCTCTACTGCCCTATAATGTCATAGTAGATGGCGTCTGTGGCAATCTGAAACTGACCGACGGCAACTATAGCTTCAAAAACAATGAAGCCTTCACAGCTACCAATGCCAGCTACGACCGCACGTTTGTTCCTGGTCAGCGCTCTACCATCTGTCTGCCGTTCGCTCTCACTGAGGAAGAAGCTGCCGCTGCTGGCACATTCTGGTCGTTGACACGCTATGACACAGAGGCGCAGAAACTCCACTTCGACATAGTGACTGAGCCGCAGGCCAACACTCCATACATCTTTGAGGCTGCCAAGGCTCAGCCCTTCCTCTCGATATCGGGCAAGATTGTGCCTGCTTCGTCACAGGAAACGGTGACAAAGGACGGTATCAGATTTATCGGAGTCAACGAGCGAACACACCTTGTTTCTGTAGAAAATGGTGTTACCTATTATGGCTATCGCCAGAGCGATGCCACCTTCGTCAAGGTGGGCACTACCAACGGTGCTAATATCAATCCGTTCAGAGCCTATCTGCAGACATCGACTCCCCTGTCGGCACGCATGGCGGTAGATTTCGACGATGAGGAGGGTAGCCCGACGGGTATTCAGGATGTGAAGCCCGCAAGCGAGCCTGTTGGCCAGCAACCTATTTATAATTTAGCAGGCCAGCGAGTTATGACTCCTAACAAGAAGGGGCTATACATTATTGGAGGTAAGAAATATTATGTGAAATGAATTAACCCGCAAAACTATGAAAAAGAAAAAGTATGTTTCTCCCATAAGTGAGGAAATCCTTATGACTGCTGTAGAGACTCTGCTGTCGGGCTCCATAACAGTGAGTACAAATAATCCCTCCACCGAAGACAATGGCGAGGAATTAGGCTCACGTGTATTTGCTTTAGGTTTTGACGACGACGAAGACGAATAAGGAAAAGAATAGTGCATTTTCCGGAAAAAAGTAGTATCTTTGTAGCCGAAAAAACTGATTTGGCAAATGAAAAAGACTTTCATTATCGCAGTCCTGATGGGGCTGTGCGTGCAGGGTGTGCTGGCACAGGCACATAAGTTGTGGTATGGCAGACCGGCTGCTCATTGGCTGGAGGCACTGCCCGTGGGTAATTCACATCTGGGAGCCATGGTCTATGGTGGTACTGATGTAGAGCAGGTACAGATAAACGAAGAGACTTTCTGGAGCGGATCACCACATAACAACAATTCCACTGAGTCGCTGGAGCATCTGCAAGAGGTGCGCCAGCTCATCTTTGACGGCAAAGAGCAGGAAGCTCACCAGCTGATGGACAAGCATTTCGTCAAAGGGCCCCATGGAATGCGATTCCTGCCGCTTGGCAATGTCAGACTGGAAATGGGACATACCAGCGTAACCGACTACAGGCGTGAGTTGAACCTTGGCGATGCCCTGGCAACGACACGCTATATCTGCAACGGAATAAGATATGAGCGAACGGTATTTGCCTCGCAGGCAGACAACGTGATAGTAGTACATATCAAAGCCAGTAAGAAAGGGGCTTTGTCGTTTGTCGTCAATTTCGATTCTCCGTTGAAAGCGGATGTTTTTGGAGTCACCTCACGGGAATATCATGCTGTAAACGAACTGGCTGCCGTAGTCAACGGAGTGGAACAGGAAGGTGTCAAGGCTGGCTTGAAGGCTGAATGCCGTATCAAGGCGGAGGCCGATGGCAAGATAAAGCGTGGCGAACAATCGCTGATCATTGCCGATGCCACTACCGCAACACTCTACATCACTGCTGCTACAAACTACGTGAATTACCACGATATCAGCGGAAATCCTATCAAAAAGAATAATGAGGTACTGGATAATCTGAATGGCAAGTCGTATAATAAACTGCTGAAGGCTCACCTGAAGAAATATCATGAGCAGTATGACCGCGTCAGCCTTGTACTGCCAAAGAGTAATGCTTCTGAGAAGGAAACCGACCAGCGACTAATACTTTTTGCCGACGAGGCAGAGAATTCAAAGACTCCTGACCTCGATATGGTATCTCTTATGATGCAGTATGGCCGCTACCTGCTCATCAGCAGTTCGCAGCCTGGCGGACAGCCAGCTAATCTGCAGGGTGTGTGGAACGACAAGCAGAATGCCATGTGGGATTCTAAATACACCATCAATATCAATACCGAGATGAACTACTGGCCTGCCACGGTGGGCAATCTGACAGAGACTCAGATGCCGCTGTTTGCAATGATTCGTGATCTCAGCGAGACAGGAGCCGTGACGGCAAGGCAGATGTACGGATGCAGAGGTTGGGTGGCGCATCATAATACCGACCTCTGGCGTATTGCCGGACCTGTGGACGGAACATACTGGGGAATGTTCCCGACGGGTGGCGCATGGCTTACCACACATATCTGGCAGCACTACCTGTTTACTGGCGACAAGAAATTCCTAAAAGAATACTATCCGGTAATGAAGGGGGCTGCCGACTTCCTGGTTGACTATATGCAGCAGATGCCAGGCAAGCGTTGGAAGGTCACGGTGCCTACCGTGTCGCCTGAGCATGGCCCGATGGGAAAGACTACTCCTGTGACTGCTGGCTCGACGATGGATAACCAGATAGCGTTCGACGTCTTCTCTAACACCATTAATGCTGCCAAGGTGCTGGGGCTGGATAACTCTCAGTATTCTGTATTCAGTGAGCAGTTAGACTGCCTGCCGCCTATGCAGATAGGTAAGTACGGACAGTTGCAGGAGTGGCTTATCGATGGTGATGATCCTAAGGATGAACACCGTCATATATCACACCTCTACGGACTGTATCCTTCAAACCAGATATCGCCCTACTCACGGCCCGACCTATACACTGCCGCTGCCAACACGCTGATGCAACGTGGAGACATGGCAACAGGATGGAGCCTGGGATGGAAAATCAATTTCTGGGCACGTATGCTCGACGGAAACCATGCTTTCCAAATTATCCGCAATATGTTGCATCTGCTGCCCGATGACAGTAAGATGAAAGAATATCCTGACGGACGTACATATCCTAATCTGATGGATGCTCACCCCCCCTTCCAGATAGACGGCAACTTCGGCTGTGCTGCCGGCATCTGCGAGATGCTGATTCAGAGTCACGACGGTGCCGTACACTTGCTGCCGGCACTGCCTGACGTATGGAGCGACGGTAAAGTCAGGGGATTGCGTGCCCGTGGTGGCTTTATTGTGGATATTGCATGGAGCAAGGGCCGCCTTACTAAAGCCAAAATCCGTTCTACCATTGGCGGACAGTTGAGGCTGCGCTCATATCTTCCCTTAAAGGGTAGGGGACTGAAAGCTGCCGTTGGACTGTGTCAGAATCCGCTCTTGCAGTCAACCGATATCGAACCGCCGTTGCGCTCTGAAGAGCTCCACGACTTCCAGTTGCGCGACGTCCCACAGACTTACGAATACGACATCCACACAGAGCCTGGGAAGGTGTATGTTGTGAGTGTGGTGGAGAACTTGTGAATTTTTTTTCAAAAAAAGTTTGTGAATTTCTAAAATATTATATATCTTTGTAGCCGACTACTATGATTCCAAATAGGAAAAACTGGTCAAGTCGTCGGCTGTAAGGGACTATTTCGTGTGTTCATACGTCAGTTCTTCGGTGTTAAGATGAAATGATATTATTGCTAAAAACCGAATATATAAATAGGTAATGTACATTTATTGTCTTTATCCTAAATTGATACTATGTTAAAAGAGGGACAGAAATTTGGAGAAAAAGGAAGGTATGTGCTTGTCAGACAATTAGGAAGAGGTGGCTTTTCCGAGGTCTGGTTGGCTGATGATACGTGGACTCGTATTCAAGTTGCTATTAAGATATATGCACCTGGCATGGGACTCGATGAAGCAGGAATCGAGTTGTTTACTCAAGAGTTTTCCTTGGTCTTTGACTTAAATCATACTAACCTGCTAAAACCAACTTATTTTGATAATTATGAGCGCCAGCCATATTTGATAATGCCTTTGTGTAAGAATGGTTCGGCTTTTAAATACCTAACAGGTAAGGAGCATATCACAGAGCGCCAATGTTGGCATATGCTTCACGATGTTTCTGCTGGATTAGCATATTTGCACGGGAAGAAACCACCTGTTATTCATCAGGATATTAAACCAGACAACATTCTAATTAGTGACGAGGGTTTGTATATGATAACTGATTTCGGTATCAGTGCCCGTGTGCGTAGTACTATTAGGAATGGTATGGCCAAAGAGCAAAGTGGCGGTACTCTCGCTTATATGGCTCCTGAGCGTTTCAGTTCACAGCCGAGACCAATTATGGCCAGTGATGTATGGTCGTTAGGAGCTATGATGTATGAGCTTATTTGTGGCATGCCTCCTTTTGGTAATAGCGGTGGATTGATGCAGAGAAAGGGCGCTGAAATACCAAGGATAGATGAGGAAGGGTATTCTCAAGAACTGAAATCGATTATTTACAGGTGTCTTTCAGAAAGTCCGGGAGAACGTCCTTGGGCAAGCCAGATAGAGGATATTACCTATAATTATCTGCATAACAAACCTTGGTCGCAAGACAGTCATAAATCATTTGTACCCCAACCCAAGTCCGAACCCAGTTATCATACAGATTCTAATACTGATTCGCGGTATGTATATACTCCTAAACCTCAGTCTTCTACTAAGCGCCCATCTGTTTTTGAACAGTATTATGGCAAGGTTAAGATGTTTGCCTCCACTGATAGAAAGAACTTAGTGAAGTACGGTATTGCCGCAGTTGTAGCCCTGCTCATCATACTAGGTGTGGTACTGGGTATTGGGGGTAGTGGCAGTAATAGCTCGTCTGAGATGACCCAGGCAGATAGTATAGCAAAGGTTGACTCGATAGCCAACACTTATTTGCCGGTAACTAGGGGTTATATGAAGACTGCTGGTACTTTTATGGAAACAAATAAAGGTAACCTATTAAATCCTGCTAACGGAAAGATAGAAGATCAGTATATTAGGGTGATTAGTAAGTACCGTGAGTATAAAAATGAAATAGGGCAATATCCTGGTATTCATCCAAGTAAGAATATAGAAGACGAGTTAGTACTGAGGCTGAAAAACAGTTGCGAGTTATCTATGATTTAATACTTAATGACGTAAAGGAATTTCGACATCCCGATGTTAATGACGAAGTTAATGCCCAAATATATGAAGAACGTGCTAATGCAATAATACAATATATTGGCGAATAGCCCAAATATAAAAACTTAGGAGATATGAAAAGAACGGCAATATTATTATTCTTCCTGTTATTGAGCATGTTTTCTGTTGTGAGTATTTATGCTCAGACTGCTTCGTCACGGTATAATGAGGCAAACAGGCTATTTCGTAAAGGTGACAAAGAAGGAGCGATTCGGGCTTTAAAGTCCTCAATGATTCTTGATAAGAGTGACGCAAATAAGAGAAAGTGTCAGAATTTAATTAATAAAATCAATAGTAGCGGTAAAAAAGACTACAACAGTAATAGTAAAAATAATAAAAACAATACAAGTAAAAAAGATTATTATAGTACTACCCCCTATAGTCCGGATAATGATGTTTTCTACTTGCGTCAGCATCAATTAAACTTTGATGGAAATGAAGCCGGCCAAGCTCATGTTATTGTAAAAACCTCAAGAATATGGGATGCAGAAGTTGATGAAGAAAAGGATCGTTCATGGTGTCAGGTTAATAAGGCTCACGACGATGACTCCATTTTAGTTGTTTCTGTAAAACCCTCAAATTTGACTGCTACTCGTGAGGCAACGATACATGTCTTTATGACCTATTCAAGGAAAAACAAGAGAGAGGTAAAGGTTATCCAAAGAGGTGGAATGAAGGCAACAATAGCAGCCAGCAAACCTACTGTAGCCAATATTGACAGAGCAGGGGGCAATGTCGTTGTGCCAATTTTCTGCAATTCTGATACCTTATATTCTGATGGCAAGAACTGGGAGGTTGCGGAATTTCCGTCGTGGGTGAAGGTTGTTTCAACCAAATTGTTTAGAAAAAATCCCTTCGTTCAAGCTGTACGTGTTGATGCAGAAAAGAGTGAACTCTCAATAGAATGTGCTCCAAATCCTACAAAGGAAGAACGCAGGGGTAAAATTGTATTGGTAAGCCAGGATGCTCAGTGCGAAATCAACTTGATTCAAAAGAAGGGAAACAAAAATACAGGTGCATACTAACTTTAAAACTATAAAACTATGAGATGTAACAATTGTGGATACGACAACGACGCGAATGTTAGTGTTTGTGTAAAATGTGGGCATCAGTTATCGGCAGATACTAGATATGCCCCTAACTATGGTGGCGGAGCAAATCCCATGCCACGCCCAACTGTAATTGGTGCCAGACCGGGAGAAGAGCCAGTATCCAGGCCTACGGTTGTTGGAGCAGCAGGAATGACGGAGCCTACGCCCCGGCCTACCCGAGTTATGAATAATCAGGAATTTGACCAGCAGATGGGGGTTGCCCAAGTGCAAGGAGCAAAGGCTTGCCCCTCATGCGGATATCCTGTTGTTGACGGATTTTCCACCTGCCCAAGTTGTGGAGCCTCTATGCCAAATGATAAGCCTGTTGAGGTTGAAGAGAGACCTGCTCAATTGTCGAAAACAGTTGAGAGCAAACCTGAAGAAGGTCTTGATTATGTAACAACATGTGACCATTGCGGAAAAGAAATTTCTCCTACATTCCAACATTGCCCCTATTGCGGTGAGAAAATACACCAGAAGACTGTCTTTGTGAGACATCATAAAATTGATCCTCCAAAGCCTAAGTGCTCTTTGACAATTATTCCTGAGGAAGATGAACAGATTGCTGCCAACGTGAATAATTATGAAGGAGCATCGGTGTATTTGAATAGGGACAATACAGAGCCCAACAATCGCTCTATCACCTCAAAGAAGCAGGCAGAGCTTATATCAGAAGACGGAAAGTGGTATCTTGTCAACCACAGTGAGTTGTGTACCACCAGTGTCGAGGCTAACCGAAAAATAGAGATACAATCGGGAGACATCATTATCTTGGGAGACCGCAGATTTAAGTTTGAAGCAGAATAAGGAAGTGCTATGGCTGAATATCAGGTAGTGGACCGATGTGATTTCCGACCAGGACAGGTTGTCAATGGTCAGTATTTCATCAAGAAGACTCTTGGTGAGGGATCATTCGGTGTGGTCTATCTGGTGGATGATACTTACGGAAACCGTTATGCCTTGAAACTGCTTCGACTTTGGGAGGTGCCTTCTGAAATCCGCCAACCACTGATGGAACGTTTTGAAATGGAATTCAAGACAGGACAAATACCGTGTGAGAATTTGGTACAGTCAATAGACTTTGGTGAGGTTGGAGGTAATCCATTTATTGTCATGGAATTCTGCCCTGGTGGCGACTTGGAGCCGTTGCTGGGCAAAACGACCAATGCCACACGTATTTGTCAAGAGATACTGTCTGGCCTCAGTGCCCTTCATACCCAAGGTAAGGTTCATCGTGATTTAAAGCCAGAAAACGTCCTGTTCAAGCAAAATGGTGTTGCGGCACTTACTGATTTCGGTATAGCTGGTGACAGAACGCACCGAATGACTCAACGTAATATCTTTGGTAAGCCAAACCAGATTTTCGGAACCTATGCCTATATGCCGCCAGAACAGGTGAATCGT
Organism: uncultured Prevotella sp.; assembly: GCA_946186115.1. Taxonomy (GTDB): domain Bacteria; phylum Bacteroidota; class Bacteroidia; order Bacteroidales; family Bacteroidaceae; genus Prevotella. The sequence goes on from CAMHLV010000032.1 coordinate 17,435, forward strand.
GCCCGTGGAGGTGCTACGGTATTACCTACTACTGACATATTCTCATTTGGCGTTCTGACTTATCAGTTGCTAACAGGTAATTTGCCTTTTGGCACACTGGAATCCCATAACGAATTGGCCGAATATCAGATAAGAGGTAAGAATGGTGACTGGCAGCGTGATGCTTTGCGTCATTTGCCAAATGCTCATGAATGGACTCGTCTGATTGAAGGATGTCTTGTTCCAGACTTCAGGCATCGTTTGCAAACGGTAAAAGATGTTCTGGACTTGATACCACAGGATGCTCATGCTCCAAACATGCAACCTGTAAGATTATATACTTATCAACCTCAGCAACACACTCGAGGTTATATATTGAGAATTATGCAAGGCGATGAGTATGGACGAACATTTGATATTAGCAGTATAGTACAATCCGGTTTAAAAATTTTGACTATAGGAAGGCAGAAAGACAATACTATTTGTGTTAAATCTGATCATTCTGATTATCTCTCGCGCCATCACTGCACGATAGAGTCGGGCGTTGGACAATGGATAGTCAGAGATGGTCAGTGGAGGCGAGACCAAGGTAAGTGGGTGAATTCACGCAATGGGACGTATGTCAATTCGCATGCTGTTTCCCATTTCGGATATTACTTGAAACCTGGTGATATTATTACTATTGGTGATGTGACAATGCGATTTGAAAATTATTAACCCTTAAAACTATCTATTTATGAAAGATCAGAATTCTTACAAGCGCACAGTTGCTGGCTCGGTAGGAGCCGGTATGGGTGCAATCTTTAATGGTTCAGGACGTACGTATTACATTCTGGAGCACAAGACAAGTTCAAAGTACCACACTGCTGGTGAATCTCAGAAGATTATCATCGACCAGATTGAAATTGGTAGAGATGCTTCATGTCAGGTTCGCTATGATGAATCGTTTGAGACGGTTAGCCGCAAGCATGCTGCAATCGTGCGTGATGGTCAGAATTGGCAATTGATACATCTTTCAAATGCTAATCCTACTTTGGTGAATGGCCGCGCAGTACAGGGTAATTATTACCTTCAGACAGGTGATGAGATTCAGCTTTCTGTGGGTGGTCCTCGTTTGGGATTCATCGTACCACAGGGTAAGCAGTCTCTTACGTCAAGCATTAAGCTGACAGAGCGTATGAATCTTTTCCGCCAGCAGGCTCTCCGTCCTTATCGCCGTGCTATTTGGGCTTTGTCAGCATTGCTGCTTCTGGCTATTCTTGGTTTCGGAGCATGGAATTATAAGTTAAGCCTTGACAATTCTGCTCTCCGTCAGGAGATGATTACATATCAGACAAAACTCGACTCGCTATCTACAGTAAAAGCTGGCCTACTGCAAGAACAGGAGCAGTTGAATCAGGAATTAGCTACTGCACCAGCTTCAAAGCGTGAAGAAATACGTCAACGTATTGTATATGTAAATCGTCAGCTCTCAAGTGTTGCTTCAGAGGCAAGTCACTACAGACAGCAATTAGCCCGTGCTACTCAGCAGGCTTCTGACGAAGGTATGGATGATAATGAAATCCAGACCATCGCTCCATCTGCTCCCGCTGCTGTTCGTGAAATCGCCGGTCAGAGTCCTGAACCTTCTAACACTTCGGAACCAGGTGCTTCAGCTCAAGCAGGTGAGCGTGCTGTAGCAGCTGGTGCTGTAGAGGATAATCCTACTGCACATGGTGATGCCAGCACCACAATCCGTGACTACTACAATCATATTTATACGCTGAAAATCCGTCGTATAATGGTAGAACATGACGGCCGTTCGTTCGATCCTGGTATTTCACTCTCCGATGTTATTTGTGGAACAGGCTTCGTTTTGAGTAATGGTACATTTGTTACTGCTCTTCAAAACATTGAACCGTGGAAGTTCTATCGTCAGTTAGGCGGCAAGTGGCGTGAGTTGATGGCTCAGTATATCTCAATGGGTTGCAATGTGGTAATTGATTATGACGCATACAGCACTGCAGGTACTGCACGTAAGTTGAGCTTCAACAATCAGGACTTTGCTGTTGATAGAACAGGTGAGGTGACATCAGAAGTTATAGAAATAACAAAAGATGTAAGAGCTCATCTGAAGGATAACGGCATTGTGTTTAAGACAAGCGAATATCAGTCAAGAACCATAAGGATTATTACTCCGCGCTCTCAATGCTATGCTCTCCTTCGTGGCAAGGGTGGCGCGGGTATCCCTTATGATGCTGGTGCATCATTATCAAGCGATGGTGGTACAGAGGTACAAGTTGCAGGCTTTAAGAATAATCCTGATATACATAACCTGGCTAGTTACATTAGCTACTTCAAGTCGAGTACCTCACGCACGGACACCCAAAATGGTACAATTGTGCTCCAGACTGCCAACAATAATGCGGGCTACTTAGGCTCTCCTGCATTTATTAAGGAGAGTGATGGTTCATACCGTGTTATAGGTGTAATGATTGGCAATCTGTTCGGTGAAGATCGTCTTGTACCTATCGCAAAATGTAATAAATAAAAAGTAATATGTCGGCTGTAAAATTCAAGTTAGCTGCAGGAACCAATGTTGGTCTTTTGCGTCAGAATAACGAAGACAACTTCATTGTGTGTCCTGATTTGAGCTCTTCACAGTGGCTAATCCCGCAAGACGATGCTTTTGCAGATTTAGGACCTTATGGTGCTTTGCTTGTAGTAGCAGATGGTATGGGTGGTATGAATGCTGGTGAGGTAGCATCTGCCATTGCAGTAGAGACAATTCAAAAGTTGTTTACTGCAGAGGCATTAGAACCTGTTGTCAATGATGACAAGTTAATTCAAGAGTTTATGACAAATGTCGTAAAGTCTGCTGACTTGAATATTCTGAACCGAAGCGAAAACGACAGCAGTACTCAGGGAATGGGTACTACTGTCGTTATGGTATGGATTCTTGGCAGAAGAGCATACGTTTGTTGGTGTGGAGACAGTCGTTGTTATGTGTTGAATCATAGAAATGGTTTGATTCGTTTGTCAAAGGATCACTCGTTTGTACAGGAACTTGTTGACAGAGGAGAATTGGCTCCAGAGTATGCCAGTGATCATCCACTGTCGAATGTTATTACGCGATGTTTGGGTAATACTGAGAAACGAGCAGAACCCGATGTCCGTGTTTATGAGTTGTATGATGGAGATACCATAATGCTTTGCAGTGATGGCCTTTCAGGATTATGTCAGGATGAATTGATTGCTAACATCATTGATGAATTCAGTGAAAATCCGATGGAATGCAAGAATGAATTAATTTCTGCAGCACTTTCAAATGGAGGTCATGATAACGTTACGGTAGCCGTTTGCAAGATTCACATGGATTCGGATGAAGAACTTGATAAAGAAACAGAGCAAGGCGACGAAGTGTCAGCGGATGTGACAGACTCTTCAGAAGATGTAACCGATAAAACTGAGAGCAGTACAGACGAAAAAGACAAGGGTCATGATGCAGAATCCAATGAGAAGGAAGAGCCAGAGGAATTGTCTGCAACTCTTCGAAATTATCCACAAAAGAACCGTAGTCATAAGTCGCTTTGGATAATCCTTCTTCTTGTTATTGTTGCTCTAGGATGCTGTGTGTATTTATATGACAACAATGATGTTTTTCGTCAAAAAGTTATTGATGCTTATGGCGAAATCCAAGATGTGATATCATATTTAGCAAACTTAATAAAATCAAAACAATGAAAAAAACTATTTTATCTATTATTGCGATGGCATTCTTTGGGTTTGCCGTTGTGTCATGTGCTTCGCATACAAGTTACAGGTCATATACCGAGCCCCAGACCGTTAACGGCAGCAGTCCGGAAGGACAGTGGCAAAAATGTGCTGTTTGTAAGGGAAAGGGCAGTTGTACTACTTGTAAAGGTACGGGCAAGATTAGCGGTGACAAGTGCAGTTCATGCAATGGTACTGGTCGTTGCAAGACTTGTGACGGTAATGGTGGTTACATGATAAACTAATTAAATATAGTATATTTTTTTAAAGGATATGCGTACGAACGCATATCCTTTAAAAATCAGTTTGAGGCAATGGTTCTTACAGAAGGCACTCTTATTTCCGAGCATTATAAGCTACAGAAGCAGTTGGGGCATGGTAGCTTTGGTAATGTGTGGTTGGCACGTAATCTGTTAGCAGATATTAATGTCGCTATAAAATTCTATGGTGCTTTTGATTCAAATGGTTTAGATGAGTTTAGAAACGAGTTCAAAATCGCATATCGTCTGCGTCATCCTAACCTGTTAAATATCAACCATTTTGATGTCTGTGAAGACTGTCCTTATTTGGTTATGCCCTATTGTGAAAACGGGTCTGTAAGCAGGCAGATGGGACAAATGCACGAACAGGAAATTTGGAAGTTTGTGCTTGATGTTTCATCAGGTCTTGCTTTTCTTCATTCTCAGGATCCTCCAATCATTCACCATGACATAAAGCCTGATAACATTCTTATTACTGGTGATGGAAGATATGTGATATCGGACTTCGGAATTAGTCGTAATTTAAGGACCAGAATGAGCCGAATGCATAGTGAGGGGGTTACTTCTGGGACAATAGCCTATATGGGGCCAGAACGCTTCTCAGAGAATCCGATGGTTGTGCTGGCCAGTGATGTGTGGGCTTTCGGCATGACATTATATGAGGTGATGTGTGGAGATGTGCTTTGGGAAGGCAGAGGTGGTTGCGCTCAGTTGAATGGTGCACGGATTCCTTATATTGAAAGCCGATTTTCACGTGAATTGGTAGAACTTGTGAAATCGTGCCTTGCTTTAGAGACCTACAGGCGACCTACGGCCAAACTGGTAAACGACTATGCAAAAGCGTATATTAACCGCGAACCACTGCCCTTGTTGCCTTCTGACAATTATTATTCACGCTCTGGTTCCATCATTTCAGATACTCATAAATCTGACAGAAGTCTTGTTGTGTCAGAAGAAATCCCAAAAGAGCAATATACATCAGATAATCATTTTTATTCCTTAACTCAAAATAAACAACCGATATCAAATGATTCCATTTGGAACTCATTGTCTCTAACAAATAGAAATCGTCGAAGGCTTCTATGGATGGCATTGTTAGTTTTAGGTGTATTGGTCCTGACATCGGGAATCGTTGCTTTTTACAACTCAATAATAGACGAGAAACATTTTGTTCATTGTGAATCTAAAGCAGATTATGAGCAGTTTATAAAAGATTATCCTTCTTCACGTTTTGTTGAGGCTGCAAAGAAACGTATTGCTTCGATGGAAGGTGCTAATATTCAACAGGTTGCGTCTCAACAGAATATGCCAGAGCAACATGCGGAGGCGGTTGAAAAGATTGAACAACCTCATAGAGAAGAGATTTCTGTCGTCCCAGTTGAGAAGAGAGAGATTGTTAGAAAGCAGGATAAAAAGATTCCGGCAAAAACATATCCTACAGATGAGTTTACCTTAGATGACCAGACTTTCTTCCGCTGCCGTACGGCAAAAGAGTATCATGAATATTTGACTAAGTTTCCTAATGGGAAACATCGTGCCCAAGCCGAAATACAACTAACAAGCCTAGTTAATAATAATCAGACTGTTGGCAACCAAATCGGTGTTGATGAAGGAGAGGATTATAATTATCAAAACACTACAAGTCGTTCTGTGGCAATACCATTATATCAAACGCCAGGACCAAGCCGTTCTTTTAGAAGTCCCACAGGCAGACCTGTTGGCAGACCCGCAGGAGGTCGTTCCGGAAGGCCTTCTGGTAGTCATTTCATGCATCGACCAAGAAGGTAAATAATGAGTTTTGCTTAAAAGTGGACTGTAAATTTGGGAAAATTAAAAAAACTTATTACCTTTGCACTTTAAAGAATAGTTGGTTATTGTTGCGATGGAAATATTTGATAATCGATACGAACAAGAAGTCTTGCTTGGCCGTGGAGCTTTTTCAGAAGTATGGAAAGTCAGGGACACTCAGACAGGCGTGACATTGGCGTTAAAGATATACAATTCTGCTAGCGGTGCTGGTGAGAATGGTAATGAGATGTTGACCCATGAGTTTGCTTTGATGGTCAACGTCAGTCATAAGAATCTTTTAAGGCCATTATTCTTTGCAACATGTAATAATCGTCCATATTTGATTCTTCCATATTGCGGTAAAGGTAATATCGGGAAGATGGTAGGGAAGATGTCAGAAGACGAGGCTTGGAAGCTGCTACGTGACTGTGCCAGCGCTTTGGCATATCTTCATGCAATGAATCCCCCAATCTTACATCAAGACATTAAACCCGCCAACATTCTGATGGGTGATAATGGAGAATATATGTTGACTGACTTTGGTGTTAGTACCCAGGTAAAGGCCACCCTAAGCAGAGTGTCAAATCAAGAATTGGCCTTATATTCGGCTGGAACGATTTCATATATGGCTCCGGAGCGTTTCTCTCGCAATAATCTGCCGGTAATGGCCAATGATATCTACTCTCTTGGTTCTACGGTCTATGAGATGTTGACAGGATATCTGCCTTTTGGCAATGATGGAGGTCTGTTACAAAAGAAGGGTGCTGACATCCCAGAACTACAAGGTGATTTCTCTCCTCTTTTGAAAAGGACTTTGGAAGAGTGTCTGCAAGCAGAACCATGGGATCGGCCTACTGCTGAAGATTTGGAGGAAATAGCCAACGACGCTATTCGTCATCCATTAAACCGTTTCAAGGTAGAAGAACCAGTAGTTGCAGATACAGAGAAACTGAAGCCTACCACACTCCAGATTCCTGTAGAATATCTTGATTCTTTTTCCAAGAATGACAGTTCTAAGAAATACTTTAATCAAGCACCGGCTCCACAGAATCAAGCACCTACTTCCCAGAGTAATAATGCCAAAAGTGGTAATAACATTGGAGAAACGGTTGTGGCAGGAAGTGACGCACCGCAGCGCGATAAAGCAAAAAAGAATTATTTTGCCATTAAAGCAGTAGTAGCTTTTGTCTTTCTTGTCTTGCTTGCAGGTATAGCATTGCTTATTTGGAATGGTTCTTCTGATGATGCAACAGCTCAGAAAGATTTCACGGAGAGTGTGGACTCTTTGACTAAGGAGCAAAGAGAATTTGAGGAATGTAGGCAACTATTCGCCCTTGATTCTTCAGACAGTATCCATTATGCACTTAACCGAATGATTGCCCTGGCAGAGCTTGGCAATAAAGAAGCCGCTCATGAAGTGGCGTTTACTTATGCTTGGACACTTGAAAAAGAGTCTGTACGTCGTAAGGAATTATTAGGATGGAAGATGAATAATGAGACTAAGCTACCTGAGTCCGTAGATATAAACAAGGAAGCAGTAAAGTGGCTCGAGAAGTCTATACAATTGTCAGATTCCAAGGATTATAAGGCACTATATTGGTTATCCTTCTACTATTACTATGGAATTTGTGTTAAGGAAGATACTTCCAAGGCATTAGCTATGTTGAACATTGCAAGCAAGGAAGCTGAAAATAATCATGATTTGGAATACAAGAAAAAAATAGACGATATTATTAGTAATATAAAACCTCAAAAGGAGTAGTCAAATTAAATGGGAACTATGAGAAAGATTCTTTTTTCTATAATAATATTTGTGACCGCAATTGCAACTGCGCAGGTCCCGCGATGGATTATACATCCTTCATACGACTCTATTAAGATGCTGGGAAATGGGTACTATGTGGTATCGAAAAATAATCAGTTTGGAATGCTTGATTCCAGCGAAAAAGTAGTATTGCCCATTCAATATGACAGTATTTCTGTTTTTAATTCACATCATGCTCTTTTGTTTAGTGCAGGTAAGTGTGTGGGTTACGTTAGTGACGAGGGTAAGGTAACTGATATTTCCGAATTCAGATGTGAGATATCTGGAATTAATCGCTTCTCATGTGGTTATCTTGTCATTTTTAACAATTCTGGTTATTATTACGTAAATGCTGAAACAGGGGAGCGAATAGGCCCCCTCTCCTTTGCAGCCCCCTTTTCTGAGAATTACGCTTGGGTAAGGGTTCCTAATTCGTTAAAACATGTCCTGGATGGATCTAGTACTTATCATGTAATGTCTGCTAAAACAGGAGAACTTGTTAAACTTGCATTAGGTGAATATGATTCTGACGACATAGATTTTATATCATCGTGTAGTAACGGGAAAAGCATTATTGTTCTTAAAAAGCGATTCTACGAGTATGAGTACAAGACTAATTCTCTAATCCCATTGTCAACCGATGGCAATCCAGAGAACAAGAAGTCGCGTGTCATGGCATTAGAACGCCCCCTAAATGTTTCTCAAAGGGATGATGGCTATATTACTTACTTCAAACAGGGTTATATGACCTTTGATTATCTTATGCGACTTACCGGTATTGCATACTATGGACAGGATCCTAAACATGTCGAAGTCGCCAAAGACGTAATAGAAAAGCCCCAAAGTTCTCTAACTCCACGTTCATACGCTGATACGCCATTGTTAGGTTTGGTATATGATGGGACTGAAATTCTCTCTGCACAGTTTGACAAAGTATCATTATTATGGGGAGACCAGGCTCTTGTGATGCAAAATGGAAAGTATGGTTTGGTTGGTGTTGACAGAAATGCAAAATTATCTTTTTCTTTAAATGACAATCTTAATATAGGTTTTGAGCATAAGACAGTAAATACCATGTTAAAGGCTACTTGCCCTCCGTACATGGATACTAAACTTATGACTATATCAAGTACTGATGACGGCTATATAATAAACGTTGACACGAGGAAGGAGAATACCAATGTCGAGACTTCTGTATTGACCTATGCGTGTACGTTGAAAATTCCTGAGGAGATAGGTTTAGAGCCTTCACCAACTTCTACGGAATTTGTGCTTAACTATGATGGCCTTAAATTCTCTCCGTTTAAATTGAATTTCAACAAGTGGTATATTAACAACTATGAGGTATTATTGGCTTCCCACCAAATAAGTGGCTCTGAGTTGATTGCAGATATCGTTGTGAAGAATAACGCAAAGAACGATGGAACGAATTATTTCTATGATGTTGATATCTCTGCATCCGACTCTGTCGCATGTAAATTTAACAAGGTGAATGAAGGACTATATAAGGCAACTTTCTCTGGTTGGAGAGGAGACCTGGTATATTTCACGGTCGGTATCCAAGAAGATGGCTGTCCGCAACTTGTTTATCCTTTCCCTGTTAAGACAAGAAACACATCTCAAAAAGACGCTGGTAACACACCCAAAGTTATACCAAAGGTTAGAATAAAGACTCCATCGGCTCCAGTGCATAAGCCAGCATCTTCTACAAAAAAGATAATGGTCATTCCTAAGTAAATTCAAATAATATATAAGAAGACATGTCATTAAAATGTGGTATTGTAGGACTGCCCAACGTGGGTAAGTCTACTTTGTTCAACTGCCTGTCGAGTGCTAAGGCTCAGGCAGCAAATTTCCCTTTTTGTACGATAGAACCTAATGTGGGTGTTATTACCGTTCCCGACGAGCGACTCACTAAGTTGGCAGAACTGGTGCATCCCGGTAGGATAGTGCCTGCTACGTGTGAAATCGTGGACATAGCAGGTCTTGTGAAAGGTGCTTCGAAGGGTGAAGGACTGGGTAATAAGTTTTTGGGTAACATCCGTGAGACTGACGCTATCATTCATGTGCTTCGCTGCTTTGAAGACGATAACATCACTCATGTGGACGGAACCATCGACCCCATACGAGATAAGGAAATCATCGACACTGAGCTCCAGCTGAAAGACCTTGAGACCATTGATTCGCGTCTGGCTAAGACGGAGAAGGCTGCCGCTGCCGGCAACAAAGATGCCAAGGTGGAGGTGACGGTGCTGAAGGCTTATAAGGAAGTTCTGGAGCAAGGCAAGAATGCCCGTATAGTAGAGTTTGAGTCGAAGGACGAGCAGGATTGTGCCCGCAACTTGTTCTTGCTGACAGCCAAGCCGGTTTTGTATGTCTGCAACGTTGGTGAGGCTGACGCGAAGTCGGGAAATGCCTTTACGCAGAAGGTTGAGGCTCTGGCCAAAGAAGAAGGTGCTGAGTCGATGGTTATCGCTGCCAAGACTGAAGAGGATATCGCTGAGTTGGAGTCGTATGAGGACAAGCAGCTGTTCCTTGAGGAGCTGGGCTTGGAGGAGAGTGGTGTAAATCGCCTTATCAAGAAAGCATACGCTCTGCTGAACCTTGAGACATTTATCACTGCCGGTGAGATGGAGGTAAAGGCCTGGACATATAAGAAGGGGTGGAAGGCTCCTCAGTGCGCCGGTGTTATCCATACCGACTTTGAGAAGGGTTTCATCCGTGCCGAGGTTATCAAATATGAGGACTACATACAGTATGGTTCTGAGGCTGCTGTGCGTGAAGCCGGAAAGATGGGTATCGAGGGTAAGGAGTATGTCGTGCAGGACGGTGATATCATGCACTTTAGATTCAACGTATGATGAACATTCTTAGTTATATTACCTGGAACCCGAGCGTGGAGTTTGGTCCGTTCCGCTGGTATGGGCTGTGCTGGCTTATCGGTTTGGCACTGGCCTATTTCATAGTAAAGCGACTGTATAAGGAGCAGAAAATAAAGGACGAGTTGTTTGATCCGCTATTTATTTACTGCTTCATCGGTATATTGGCAGGAGCCCGCCTTGGTCATTGCATCTTCTATGAGCCCGATCATTTCCTAACTTCAGGGAAAGGGCTTGTCGAGATGTTTCTTCCCATTCATTTCATGCAGGATGGTGGCTGGAAGTTTGTGGGCTACCAGGGGTTAGCGTCGCATGGTGGTACGCTTGGTCTCATTATTGCTTTATGGCTTTATGTGAAGAAGACAAAGCTGAGTATCTGGACGGTGCTCGACAATATTGCCATTGCCACTGGTACCACGGCATGTTTCATCCGTCTTGGAAACCTCATGAATTCCGAAATTATAGGTAAGGTTACCGATGTGCCTTGGGCGTTTATCTTCGAGCGTGTTGACATGATGCCTCGCCATCCTGGCCAATTATACGAGGCCATAGCCTATGCTATATTGTTTGGTATCATGTGGTGGCTGCATAAGCGGATGTCAGAGAAGATTGGTACAGGCTGGTTCTTTGGTTTCTGTCTGACGTATATCTTCACATTCCGTTTCTTCATCGAGTACACTAAGGAGATACAGGAACCGTTTGAGGCTTCTATGCCGCTGGATATGGGACAGCTGCTCAGCATCCCGTTTATCATTATTGGCCTCTTTTGCATGTTCCGCAAGCAGAAGCCTGCGGCTATTTAGGCTGTTTCATTATTATTCCCGTGAATATCCTGCCAGATTGTATTCCCATCTTGCGGGCTGAGAAGTAGTGGTCGGAATGCAGGAATGTACATGTCTGCGAGACGGAAATGCTCTCAGGCGGTATTCCCGTTGCTATAAGTTGCTGGCGATTACATTCCGGCAGGTTGATATGCCATTTTCCTTCGTGGCGGCTTATGGCAGGCATATTGAAGTCTGCATGGAGGAATGTCTCATAGACTTCATCGCCTACCTCGAAACTGTCAAGGCCTATGCCAGGGCCTATCTGAGCTCTCAGCTGCTCTGGTCTGGTGCCATAGGCAGCAGTCATTGCTGCTATGGTTTTTTCGGTTATGCGTGCCACTGTTCCCCTCCATCCTGCATGTATGGCACTTACAGCATGGTGCTGCATGTCGTAAATAAGGAGAGGTATGCAATCGGCTGTAGAAACGCCGATGCATACCTCTGTAATGTCTGTCATAATCGCATCAAATCCTTCCAGACGCTGCTGCCTTTCAGATGCTGGCAGTGAAAGGAATTCTGAGTCGATGCATAATGTACACGTCTTGTGTACCTGATGAGGCATTATCAGCTTGTTGTCATCTATGCCGAGCAACTGGCACAGCGCTTTGCGGTTTTCTATTATGTCGTTGCTGTTGTCGCCGCAATAGCTGTTGATGTTGAACTCAGCGTAGTTGCCTTTGCTGTAGCCCCCATGACGAGTGCTGCTAAAGGCTGTTACCCCTTTTCCGAGGTCGTAGTAGTCCAGCCTTGGCAGTATCATTTATTTCAGTCCGAGTTTTGCTTTTACCTGTGCAGTGACATCGGTTGACAGAGTGGTGCTGATGTAGGGAATACCACCGCTGAGGTCCATGATATATACGTAACCACCAGCCTGTCCAACGGCCTTGATAGCATCAAGTACTTTGTTGGTGATAGCCTGCATCTTCTCTGACTGCTCCTTGGCCAGTGCCTGCTGGTTGTCCTGATAGCTCTGCTGAATCTTCTGGTACATATCCTGAAGCTCCTGCTGGCGACGGGTCTTGATATTCTCGGGCAGTGTTGACTCTTCCTTCTCAAAGGCTTCAGCCTTCTTCTGCAGTTCTTCCTGCATCGACTTCAGGTCGGCCTCATACTGCTTGGTGAGAGTCTCGATGTCAGTGCGTGCCTTTGTGAATTCGGGCATAGCCTGGATAACCTCCTGAGAGTTGATGTGTCCGAACTTCTGTGCGTTGGCGGTAGTGAAACCGCAGATTGCGCAGATTGCGCAAAGAATAATTTTCTTCATAGTTCTTGTTTTTTTATTGTTATTACTTTTTTTCGTTATTTCGTTATATCGTGATGTCGTTATTTCGAAGTTTCGATGTTAGTTGGAATATCCCAGCTTGGAGAGCACCTCGTTAGAGATGTCGATTTTAGGAGAGCCGAAGATAATGCCTTGATCGCTGGCGCGGTCGAGGATAAGCTGGTAGCCGCGAAGGTCGGCTATATCCTTTACGGTATTATATACTTCTTCCTGGATGGGAGTCATCAGTGCTGTGCGCTTTTTGAACAGCTCACCCTGTGGACCGAAGTATTTCTTCTTCAGTTCTGCAGCTTCTTTCTCTTTCTCCATGATGGCATCCTGGCGGGCTTTCTTCTGCTCTTGAGAGAGGAATACCACCTCGTTTTGGTAGTTCTTATACAGGGTTTGTGCTTCCACTTGGAGTGCCTCAACCTCTGCCTGCCATTTCTTGGATACCTGACTTAGTTGTTCGTTGGCTCGCTCATAGGCAGGAATGTTCTTGAAGATATAGTCCATATCTACCAGAGCAAACTTCTGTGCAGATGCTGTATAGGCCACACAGAAAGCACAGAAAGCACAGAATAATAGTCTCTTCATAATGCTTGTATTAATCATAATTTCTAATTTCTCATTTCTAATTACTAATTCAGGCAGTAAAGCCGCTTAGAATTCCTGTCCGAGTATGAAGTGGAACTGGCTGCCGCCCTTAGATGATGACGTAATGTATGGCTTGTCGAAGCCGTAGGCCCAGTCGATACCCATCAGACCCACCATTGGCAGGAAGATGCGCACGCCGATACCTGCAGAGCGCTTGATATCGAATGGATTGAAGTTCTTAGCTTCGCTCCAGGCATTACCTCCCTCGATGAATCCGAGTCCGTAGATAGTTGTGTTGCCCAGCATGAACGGGTAGCGCAACTCAACGGTGAAACGGTCATAGGCATAGCCTGATGCTCCATAAGGAGTCAGTGAGCCGTTCTCATATCCTCGCAGTCCTATAGTCTCTTCAGCGTAGCTGGTAGAGTAGCCGCTCATACCGTCACCACCGACATAGAATGTTTCGAACGGTGACTTCTTGTGCTCATTGTATGAACCTAACAGACCAAATTCTGCACGTGTCATGAGCACAAAGCATTTCTGTCCGCCAGTGAGGGCAGTGTATGTCTTTGACTTGAACTTCCATTTATGGTATTCTATCCAGCGGTATTTCTCCTGGAGCTCAGCATTGTAACGGTCTGTTTCGCCAGCATTGTAAGTCTCTGCCGAGGCAAGGTTGGCATAGTCCTTGTTGTCGAATGCTGACCAAGGCGGAGTAATAGTCAATGATGCCACGAACTCTGAACCGCGACGTGGGAATAGCTGGTTGTCGGTAGAGGTACGTGCCAGCGTTACTCCTAAGTTAATGTTGTTGCAGTTACCATTATGGATGATGAAATAGCTCCAGTCTTGCAGCATATAGCGGGTGTATGCCAGCTGCATTGAGAGCTGGAAGTAGTCGTCAGGCCAGCGAAGGCGCTTACCCCATCCTATGCTTGCACCGAAGAGCTTGATAAACTTGTCGTCGTCGTATAGTGAGGTGTAGTCGTAGTATCCGCTATTGTATGAGCCATATCCGCCCATATAGTTGTAGTAGTTGTTATACCATGCGGAGTTGCGGTATGTGCTCGAGATATCACTCTGCTTAGAGTAGAATGCACTTACGCTGAGTGAGTTCGGACGCTTGCCGCCAAACCATCCTGTAGAGTATCCTGTTGATATGGTGCTGTAGTAGCTACCGTTTGACGACAGCGACAGCGACAGTTGCTCACCGTCGCCGATGGGCATGATGCCGCGGTGCATCTTGTTCTTGCCGAAGAGGTTGCGGATTGAGAAGTTGTTGAGCTTGATACCCACGCGTCCGATGACACCAGTCTGTCCCCATCCTAATGAGAACTCAAGTTGGTCGTTAGATTTCTGTTCCAGTTCCCAGTTGATGTCAACGGTACCGTCCTCGTAGTTGGGCTTGATGTCAGGATTTACCTTTTCTGGGTCGAAGTGTCCCATTGATGCCAACTCACGTGCCGAGCGCTGAATGGCATCTTTAGAGAACAGGTCGCCGGGCTTGGTGCGCAGTTCGCGGCGTACCACCTCCTCGTAGATACGGTCGTTACCGAAGATGCGCACATGGCTGATATGGGCCTGTGTTCCCTCTTGAATACGCATTTCGAGGTCTATCGAGTCACCCACTACGTTAACTTCAGTTGGGTCGAGTCGGTAGAACAGGTATCCGTTGTTCCAGTAGTAGTTGCCCACGGCATCCTCGTCTTCTGAGAGGCGCTTGTTCATCAGCTTCTGGTTATATACGTCGCCTTTCTTCATGCCGAGCGCTCTGTCAAGATACTCGCTGGTCACCACGGTGTTTCCCACCCAAGTGATATTGCGCAGGTAGTAACGCTGTCCTTCCTCCACCTTGACGTACACGTTGACATGCTTCTCGTCGAATGTCCATACAGAGTCTTCCAGGATGGTAGCATCTCGGTAGCCCAGTTCGTTGTATTTGTCTATCAGGGCTTTCTTTGCCTCATCGTAGCGTTCTGGGGTAAACTTCTTTGCTTTGAAGAAGTTCTTCAGCTTTCCGGCTTCGTTGATTTTGCCGAAGGCACCTTTCTTAATCAGGTTACCAGTGATCTTGTTGTCGCTCAGCTCTTTGTTACCGTCAAAGATGAGGTATCGTACCTTCATTTTCGACTTCTTGTCCACGTTGACGTCGAGTATCACCTCGTTCTTTCCTGTCACGTCGTCGCGCTGGATGATATTTATCTCGGCATTTTTGTAGCCTTTGTCGTCGAAGTATTTCTTTGCCAGTATCTTTGCGCGGTCAATCATGTTTGGCGTAATCTGTGCTCCTTTCATGATGCCCAGTTTGGCTTCCATGTCTTCGCGCTCAGTTTTCTTCAATCCGTTATAATTGATAGTGCTGACTCGGGGGCGTGTAGTCAGGTTGATACAGAGATACACTTTCGACCCAACAAGAGAGTCGGCTGTGATAGACACCTTTGAGAACAAACCGTGCTTCCAGTAGCGCTTGACGGCTTCAGTGATTTCTGCTCCAGGAACGCTGATCTGCTGACCTACTGACAGTCCTGACAGTCCGATGAGTACATAGTCTTCGTAGCCTTCTACTCCTTTGACTGTCAGACCGCCAATTTCACACTGGCGTGGTGTGCCTGCATACGATATATCGGGATTGACGATGACATCCTGCGCAGCTATGCTTAAGGGTAAAAAGGTAATAAGGTAAAAAGGTAAAAACCATTTTACCCACCTTGTTGCCTTGTTTGTATCGTTATTCTTTCTCACCTTATATTTTACTTTTTTGCCTTCTTGTTTTTTTTACTTTTCTTCAGCTTCCACCTGTGCCTCGGTCTTGCCGAAACGGCGCTGTCGGCTCTGATAGCTCTCTATGGCCTTGTGCAGTTCGGCTTCGTCGAAGTCGGGCCAGTATGTGTCGCAGAAGTACAGCTCAGAATAGGCTATCTGCCACAACAGGTAGTTAGAGATGCGTAGTTCTCCACCAGTGCGGATAAGCAGGTCTGGGTCGGGCATGAAGTTGGTTGTCAGATGTTTGCTGATAGTCTCCTCAGTGATATCTTCAGCACGAATGCCACCTGTACGCCAGTTTTTTAGGATGTTCTTAGGCAGCTCCTGCATATCGTAAACCTCGGTGATAATTTCCTTTACGGCATTGGTGATTTCCCAGCGACTGGAGTAGCTGAGTGCCACGACCATAGTCATTGCCGTGTTTTTGGCTGTATGCTCCTCTGTCTCTCGCAGTTTCTGCTGCACATCATCTGGCAGGCGCTTCAGGTCGCCGATAACGCGGAAGCGAACGTTGTTCTTCATGAAAATCTCGTCTTCCAGCGAGGTAAGCACCAGTCCCATCAAGGCGGAAATTTCGTCGGCAGGGCGGTTCCAGTTCTCTGTGGAGAAGGTGTATAGAGTAAGGTATTTTACACCTAAGCGTGTGCATTCTGATGTTATGCGACGCACGGCTTCTACTCCAGCCTGATGGCCGTAGCTGCGCTCTTTGCCCCGTTCGTTGGCCCAGCGACCATTACCGTCCATGATGATGGCGATATGTTGGGGAATCCGCGTCTTATCCAGTTCTGTGGTCATATATCTTAATTTTCGATTTTCTATTTTCAATTCTCAATTGACTCAGTCTTTGTCGTTGTGACATGTCTTACATTTTGCCCAGAGGTCGTAGGTTACCGATAACCTCAGTTGGCTATAGCAGTCGGTGTTCTTGAATAGTCCGCTGCTTTTAATGCCGTATGGGTCTTTTATTCCGTCGAGCATGTCGCTGCCTGTGAAGTGCATTGTCCATTCTGCAGCGAGGTTTACTCTGTCTGTCATCTTGTATTTTACTCCACCACCGAGCGGTATATTTAGTGCTATCTCGCTCTTGTCAGACTTGTCGGGCTTGGCAATGGTGGCCCCTAATCCAATATATATATAAGGTGTAATCCTTTTGGCTCCTCTGTATTCCTGTCCTGTGCCGAATGGCCAGAAATTATACTCCAGTCTCACTCCTGTGTCTATCAGGCTGGTAGTGAAAGAGTAGTCTTTCCACTCAGGATAGTAAGTTTTGGCGTTATTCGATTCGCCTTTCAGTTGTCCATAGCTGACATTCAGTGCCAGTGCCGTTCGTGGGTTCATGCGGTATTTAGCAAGTAGCGATCCCATGGGTTGAACGTTGGTGAATATTCCGCCGTTAAAGTCGCCCAGATATGTTAAAGCGCCGATGCCACCGCCGATTTCCAAACGGTATTCCGGTTCTGTCTGTGCCTTGGCGGCCATTGTCGTGACGAGCAGTAATGCTATCAGCACTTTTTTCATGCAGGCGCTTCAGTTTTCTCTTTCTTTAGTTGTTGTTGCTTACTTCAGCTTGTTCAGCACTCCGCGCCACACCTGTCCGCTGCCTGCGCAGTATAGCCAAATGCAGTTGTTGTCATCTACCTTCACCTCGATTCCGGTTGTTTTGTCGCTGTCGAAACCCTGTGGCATCTGGTAGGTGCGGTTCACCTTCCATGTGATACCATTGTCACGGCTTTGGTAGATGTTGGTATATGGCTTGCCGAATGCCAGCACGCCGTCGTCATATTTTACCATGCAGAGATTCTCCATGCGTGGCAGTTGATAATTTGCATTAGCGGGGCGCTCTATATAGACCCATCTGCCTGGCTCGGCCATCTTGCCATAGTCAACAGTCTTGCACCATACACGGGCTGTGGTTTCCTGAGGATAGAGGGCGGCATCTCTGCTTCCAGCCATCAGCACATAGTCTGTTTTGTCGCTCAGCTTTGCGGGGTAGCTTACCAATGATATGTCTTCTGTGGGCAATAGCGAGGCATCTTCGTCAAGCAGGTCCTCTTCCCACTGGCTGCTTCCTTCTCTCAAAACCATCATCCGCCCGGCGTCAGACAGTGCGTACCACTCGGTGGTTGACTTGCCCAATATGCGTCTGATTCCTTGTGCCAGATCAACGGTGCCGTTGTCTTCTGGTGTCCAGTTGTTACCAACAAGCGTCCAAACGAATGCATCTGGATTCTCCTGATGTACATTGACGCTAACCGTGTATTCTGTATTGCCTGAGCCGTCGTATGAATAAACATGAAACTTTCGTGGCTTCGTGAAGTCGATGCTGTCGGAGGATTGGTAGTAGCGCAGAGTATCGCTCTCCATGTCTTTTAGCAGGATGGTTCCGTTGTTGTAGGCCGTAATTGTTGTGAGCACACGGCTAACGTTAGTACCCAAAGGCAGTGAGTCGGTATTGAAGATGCGGTGTGTGGTCTGGTCAATCTCGAAATTATAGTTGCTGCCTGTCACTGTTGTGATATAAGTAGAGTCAGCACCTGCCTTTGTGGTAGTGTGGACGGTGCGCTTCAGCGTGCCAATAGAGAAAGCCGAAATGGCAGCATCGTTATAATTTGTCGAACTGCTGTCGTTGTCGTTAAGGCATGACGATGCCAGCAGAGCTGTTGTCAGCAGGAGTAATATCGTCTTGAATAATCTCATCTATTTGTCTTCTATTCAGATTTTTGGGTGCAAATTTACGCACAATTCTGCAATTTTGAGAATTTTTGTACCTTTTATTAAGTTAAA
>CAMHLV010000033.1 GCA_946186115.1 uncultured Prevotella sp.
TCGGCTCTAAGGCAGGCATCATCTACAACTATGTGTTCTATCCGTCGCGACAAGGAAACAAGGAAATCAAGCTCAACCAGATTGCACTGAGTAAGATTCAGACGTTCCATACTACTTTTGGTGAGGACAACCAGATCTATTCGACAGAAGAGATTATCGACCGTGATCTTGACAAGCTTTTCAAGGAAAGCATCAAGCGCGAACAGGAAGACCGCAACCTTGAACTGCCGTTCTATGAGGAACTGCGAGCACTCTATCAGCAGAACCGCAAGGAGTATAAGCGCATCGAAAGACTATCGCTGAGAAGTCGAACAGGCCGTGAGCCTCGTGAATTGGATGGCGTTACTCTTTCTGGCGATTCATTGGTATTCCTCAAAACCAATTTCCGCAAATTGTTCTATCTGGTGAACGACCAGCAGACGCGCGAATTGTCTGTACTCGATGCCCTCAATTACTTCAAGGCCAAGCCGGAAGAGAAGGCCGTACCTCGTATCCCACAGCATCATGAGCATGTGGAGAAAGCCCTGAAGGAATTCAACAAAACCAAGGAACAGGAACTGCACGAGGAGGAATCGAACCAGAACCAGCGCAGCAATCTTGGTGCTCAGGTCACTACGGCTGTCAGTCTGCTTAACAGTATGCTGCCGCATATCGATGATGGCGATACCCGACTGAAGATTATCCAACTGAAAGAGTTGGCAGAGCGAGGCACAATCACCTATATCGCTAAGCGTCTGCAACGTATTCAAAAGGACTTGCAGCGTCAAGGTGGCAGTAAGGCGAAACTGACCTTTGAAGATGCGCTAAAGCAAGTGCTCGACATGGCCAACAAATACAATACCTATTATCGCGAGAGCCAGCATGCAGAGGAAGAATCTGCTGCTGTCATCATCCTCTCAGAATCTTTCAGTAAATCGTAAATTGTAAATCGTCAAATCGTAAATGTCTTTATGGATTATAAAAGCGTCATTGAATCAAGATATAATCGCCAAAACTGGCAGTTGCTGTTGCACGACATTTTTGGCAACAAGATAAAGTTTTGGAATACGCCATCAACGATTCCAACAAGTAGTCAGTTTGCTAAGCAGGCATTATGGCTGGGTACTATCACATTGAGCGATAACCAGACCATTAGCATCTACGAAGTGGAACTCTCTGATAGCGTAGATATAGAACGTAACCGCAGAGGCATCCGCGATATGTTGCTGACCGACTGGCGGAACAACGGCAATGCTGGTGCCTTCATGTTCTGCTATCGCAAGAACGAGAGTGTGCTCCGTTTCTCATACGTTAGTGAAGCCTGGACGTTTGCCGATGATGGCAGTTACCAGAAAGAATCGACAGATGCCAAACGCTTTACTTATCTGCTTGGTGAAGGTCATCGCAGTCGTACCGCCATTCAGCAGTTTGAGAAACTGCGTGACAGCAGCCTCACCTTGAAAGACCTGACCAAAGCATTCTCTGTGGATGCGGTCAGCGATATGTTCTTCGATGGCTACAAGAAACAATACGAAGACATCATCCAATACATCACGGGCAAGCGGATGGTCAAGGTGGGCAACAAGTGGGAGGAGCAAATCAAAAACGACCCCTGCCAGGAAATCATGCAGGAGTTTACCCACTTCCAGAATCCTGAAAAGGCTGTACGTGACTATGTGAAGAAACTGATGGGCCGACTCGTATTCCTCCAGTTCCTACAGAAGAAAGGTTGGTTGGGTGTGCCTGCTGGCGCTGAATGGGGAACGGGTGATGCAGAGTTTATCCAAACCCTCTTCGCCCAATGCCAGGATAAAGACCACTTTATAGATAATGTGTTGGAACCTCTATTCAACGACCTGAACACAGAGCGCGAAGGTGATAATTGTCAATTATCAATTGTCAATTGTCAATTCAAGGTTCCATACTTGAACGGTGGCTTGTTCGAGCGTGATGCCACAGACGAAACGGCGTTTCCTCTGCCAGCCAAATATATGCAGAGCCTGCTTGACTTCTTTGCCTCCTACAACTTCACAATTGACGAGAACGACCCAGATGATGCAGAGGTTGGTGTTGACCCAGAGATGTTGGGCCGCATCTTTGAGAACCTGCTTGAAGATAACAAAGATAAGGGAGCCTTCTATACTCCCAAGGAAATCGTCAGCTATATGTGTCGCGAAAGCCTCATTGCCTATCTCCAAACAGGCATAGAGGACGAGACTACCAAAGAAGCTATCCGTCAGTTTGTAACTACTCATGATGTCAATGCTCTTGGCACTAACGACAGGTTCCGTCAACAAGTGGATGAAGCGCTTTGTAATGTTAAGATATGCGACCCTGCTATTGGTTCTGGCGCATTCCCAATGGGCCTGCTCAAAGAACTCTTCCAATGTCGCACAGCCCTCGAAGGAATCGACCAACATCAGGCAGCAGTAATCAAGAAGCACATCATCCAGCAGAATATCTATGGCGTAGATATCGAGCGTGGTGCCGTTGATATTGCCCGCCTCCGTTTCTGGCTATCCCTGATTGTTGATGAAGAAACGCCGCAGGCTCTGCCCAACCTCGACTTCAAGATTATGCAGGGCAATTCGCTGTTAGAGCAATACAAGGGTGTTGACCTCTCAACGATGACAGAGAAGAAGGCCGACGAATCAGGTATGCTTTCCATTTTCGATAGTATGTTGGATGTCTATCGTCTCGACTTACGTAAGATGCTGGCCAAATATTATGATTGCACAGACCATCATGAGAAGCAATCCCTTCGTAAAGAGATTGTAGAAAATGTGAAGAAGCAACTCAAAGAACAAGGCATTAATGTTGACTTTGGCGACCTCTATCTCTCTGGCAATAATCAGTTTATGCTTTGGCACACTTGGTTCTATGATGTGTTCTCACAAGGAGGTTTTGATATAGTGATTGGCAATCCGCCGTATGGTGCCAATATTGATAAAGACATTGAGATATACAAAAAGAAATATAAGGCATTGGTAAAGAACTATGCAGATATCTACAAAATGTTTATTGGAGAAGGATTGAATATCTCAAATGTTAGAACAGGTTATCTATGTTACATAACACCTAATACATATTTAAGCCAACCTCGTTATAAAGATATTCGTTCAATTCTTGTTGATTATAAGATTGAAAAAGTAGTTAATTTGGGGATGGGCGTTTTTGAGAATGCAGTAGTTCCTGTCTGCATATCATTAATTAAAAACACAACCACTGATGGTATTATTAAGTATATGGATGCAAGTAAATCAAATAACTGGCTTGTTAATGGTGTTGTCGAGATAGTAAAGACAGATGAAGTAAAGAAACAAAGCGATTTGAATTTCTTGCCTTCTACATCTATTGGTACTCTTTTGTTTAATGATGTTTTTGATATACGCGATGCAGGCATACAATATCACAGAAGTAATATTGGTCTTAAAAACAAAGGAGGAAATGATCTCTATGAACGTCTGTTTAATGAAAACAAGATGTACTTTATGAATAGTCATCCTGTTTGGTATGGAAAATTAATAAACCGCTATTATTGTTCTCCTGATACAGATGAATTCTTTAATCTAGACTATAAAACAATATTGAAATCAAACGAGCAGGTTAGTTTCAATAAAGAAGCATTTGCTAGAAAGGATAAAATAATTTGGAGACAAACTGCACCATATCCTATCGCAACAATAGACACCAACTACATTTGGTTTAGAAATACTATTCAATGTGCTTGGGTCAGGGAAGAATATTCGAGCAAGATAAGCATGCTCGCATTTCTTGCAATTATTAACTCCTCATATATCCGATTCCTCTACAACAAGCTTGTTCAGGAATCTGGTAGAGTATTTCCTCAGGTAAAGTTGACTCATCTTAAAAAGTTACCTATAGTACTTCCAGACGAGCAACAAGGAAAAGATTTGGCAGAATTGGCGAATAAAATTGTAAACATAAAACGTGACAATCCTACTGCCGATACCACACTCTTGGAATCAGAAATTGACCATCTGGTTTATCGACTCTATGATTTATCAGAGGAGGAAATTGTTGTTATAGAAGAATCATAGCACTACATAATATGGAAGGTAAAGTAAGAAAGAAAAAATCACCCGCATTATCGTTACGGGTGACTATTAATAGAAAGAAAATACAAGAGAAAAATGCCACAGAGACATTCCTTTCCGCAATTAAGGCATTAGGGCCTGAGCATGTTGCAAACTTACAGGACATCCGCATTGAAGGATTTCCTTTGGTCGTGTCCTCTATGGATTGTCGAATGCAAATGAGGCAGTTGGGAAAAGGTTGGTTTGTTTGTACTCACATGCCAACAAAGAGCAAAAAGAGTTTACTTGAAAGAATCGCAAAACAGTTGGATGTTAATATCAAAGTAGAGATTATTGAATGATATGACGAAACTCGAAAAGCTATACAGCATCATTGAAAACTCTCGCGATGTGGGAGTGAAACTACCTAAAGGTGTGCTCCAACAGGTGGAAGAATTGGAGGAGGGTATCATCAAGGAAGAGATATTGCCTGCATTGGGCAATGATATCGCACCACGCTTGGAACCCATCAAGCGTGATTTGGTGCTCGTAGTGGAGTATCATCCTGGTGAGCCTATTAGTGTTGCGCTAAGTCGTAAAACAAAAATTAGTGAGATCATGGGCGCCAAGACGCTGACACCTCGCAGCAGTACGCCTGTAAAAAGCGAAGAGGAACCAACGGAGGTGAAACCACATGAACCAACAAAACACATAGAGAACACCACGAAAGGTATGCGCGTCACCTTCCCTGACGGCACCGTCATCTGGCATCGCCAAGCTATCGACACCTTCATCGATGCTCTCAGAAAGATTGGCTTGGAGCGCATCCCGGCCGTAGGCATCCAGCATGGTAATGGCTACAACCTCGTCAGCAAAGACAAGCGTCCCACAATGCCTGGCCGCATCTGGCAGCATGAGTGCGATGGCTGGTACATCTACTCAAACATCAGCAATGGGACCAAAGCTGAAGATTTGAAGCGTATCTCCGACCACTATCATCTCGGGCTAAAGATAGAAGAAGGTAAGCCAGAATAAAATAATAGTTTAATTATTTGGAAGTTTCAGAAATTCTTTCTATCTTTGCACCGTCAGAAGGAGGTTCTGATTGCTTGGACTAGTACAAGCGAGGGGTTGTAAGACCTGCCTCAGAATACGGTCGCAGAAGGGAAATATCACCAGATTCCCGTCCTAAGGGTCATTCTTTAGCTGCGAAAACGGGGAGTAAGCCCGTATCGACCCTGCTCCATTTTAAAAGTCACCTTCGGGTGGCTTTTATTTTTCGTATTGGCGTCGGAACGTTACATAGAAATCAGGACTATTAGTCCACCTCCGAAATACTGAAATCATTTTCCTTCCCTTAAATATAAGAACCTCCAAAGCGTTAGGATTATCATAAAAATACTTCATTATCTGCTTGGCCATCAAACGCGGATCATATTGAGTACGGACATTTAACAGTGTACGATTGGTTTGACCTATCGATTCCATCAGTCTGTTGCTCAGCGAGGTCTTTCCAGAAATGGTTTTCAAGTCGTACATCTTATACACCCCTCTATTTTCGAAGATAAAGTCGGCGGTACGAATGCCTTTGGGATTGGGGAGAATATACACTTTGTTACCGTGCGCTACTGCCTTGCGTGCAGCATCAAGTAACATGGGAAATCATCACGATGACTACCTTCTGCTGCAAATATATCCCTTTCATTTTCAACAACCTTGAAAATGTTATATTGAGCCAGCATTTTCAGCTGACGCACGAAGTCTGCTCCTTGCAGAATGTGAAGCCGTGCTAGTTCAAGTGCAATATCGTTTTCTGGCATTTCCTATTTTGTGATTACATCTGCTTGGCTATCTCCAAGTTGCGCTTCATGTACTGCGCAAAGTCGCTCGAGCTCATTGGCGATTGCTGCGATGCGGCTATTTTCCGCATCTTGCGCTCCGTCACCTCCTTGTGGAACTGGTTGAGAAATGTCATGATTCATCTTTCTTTTAAATAACTGCTGCAAAATTAGGTAAAAACTCTGGAAAAACAAAAGAAAAGGATATAAAAAAACTATAATTGGTATCAATATGACAAAGTCCTTGCTAAGCATTACGGCTTTACTGAAGAAGAACTCGACTTTATCATCAATTACGACATCAAATACCGTATGGGTGATTGGATCACGGGGTCGGTTCTAGTGATCATTTTTCAAGACAGACAAAGTATAAATGGAAATACAAATGAAGCAAGTAATGAATTGTCATAAAGATAACGGACTTCTGAATATGATCAGAAGAACCGACCCCATGATCATTTGCTGCCATCCAGATGGAGGGCTAATTCTTCTCGGTCATGTATTTCCAATAGCGGCGGGGCATGTCGCTGAGTTGCTTCTTGGGATTCATCCGTTCCTTGATGCAGATGGCTTTGAAGTAGGTGCGCCAGAGGTTCTGGAACATCTCGTCGTCGGCACTCAGCACATCGGCATCGAGCTTGCCATCGGACAGGTTGAATGGCACGGCGGCCTCGTTCTCGAAGGTGACGTGCGTGACCGCATTGCCGTCGTAATAATAGCCATAGTGGCGCTTGGCATCGTAGATGAGCCAGGGTTGGTCGTTGAAGCGGTCCTGAAAGTGGTCGGTGACGAGCGGCAGCACGTTATGGTCGGGCGAGACAACGGCGAGATAGGTGCCATCCTTGGCTTTCTGGAAACGGATGAACTGCTTCATGCGCAGCTGTTCGTGGAGCACGCGGCGGCAGGTGTTACGAACGGCCAGCACATCTTCGTCGGAAGCGTTGTTCTCGATACTTGGCGCACCTGCGGGTTGTCGGAACACCTTACATATAAAGCGGAAGAGCGGCAGGTTGAGTGCCCGTTCTTCTGACATCCAGCTGAGCGTGATGACACGCAGTCCCGTCTTTGACAAGTGTTTCTCAAGTCCTTTCCACACCCTTGACGCTTTCTCGCCGTCTGTCACCACCCGATGCGGTTCGTCGGCAAACAGCGGCAGCTGCTCCTCCTCCGACAGCAGGAATTCCGGCTGCTGGTGCAGGAAGAAAGCGTCGAACACGGCCGTCAACAATCCTTCAAAGGTATTATCGAAGATGTAAATCGTCATGACATTCAGCCTACAAAGATAGTGCTTTTTTAATAATTCTGCCAAAGAACGTCAACTATTTGGAGTTTTTTTGCTATTTTTGCACCATATTTTTGACAACAAGGCCATGCTCACTGAGAAGACGATGGAGAAACTGCGGATACTTGCTGAGTCGGCGAAGTACGATGTATCGTGTTCGTCGAGCGGCACCGTACGCTCCGGGAAGAAAGGCATGGTGGGCAATACGGTCGGCGGCGTAGGCATCTGCCACTCGTTTGCTGACGACGGCCGTTGCATCTCACTGCTCAAGGTGATGCTGACGAACTACTGCATGTACGACTGTGCCTATTGCATCAACCGTAGGACGAACGACATCAAGCGCGCGACGCTCTCCGTCTCTGAGCTGGAGGAGATTACGATGGAGTTCTATCGCCGCAACTACATCGAAGGGTTATTTCTGAGCAGCGGTGTGGTGAGGAATCCTGACTACACGATGGAGCGCCTGACCGCCATTGTCCGCGACCTCCGCACCGTTCACCGCTTCAATGGCTATATCCATCTGAAGACCATCCCTGGTGCCTCGCAAGAGCTGTTGCAAGAGGCGGGACGCTATGCCGACCGCATGAGCGTCAACATCGAGATTCCCAAAGAGGAGTCGCTGAAGGCCTTAGCACCTGAGAAAGACCACCGAAGCGTGTTCCTGCCGATGAAGCAGATTCAGCAGGGGGTGCTGGAGAACAAGGAGGACAGGAAGAAGTTCCGCCATGCGCCACGCTTTGTGCCCGCAGGACAATCGACACAGATGATTGTGGGTGCGACCAAGGAGACTGACCTCGACATTCTGCAGATGTCCAACGCCATGTATCAGCAGCCCACGATGCGGCGCGTCTATTACTCCGGCTATGTCAGCGTGAACACCTACGACCCCCGTCTGCCTATCTTGAAGCAGCCGCCACTGGTGCGCGAGAACCGCCTTTATCAAGCCGACTGGCTGATGCGCTTCTATCACTTCAACGTCGATGAAATCGTGGACGACAAGCATGCGCACCTGGACCTTGACGTAGACCCCAAACTCGGCTGGGCGCTCAGGCACCCGGAGTTCTTCCCCGTCGATATCAACAAAGCCTCGTACGAAGAAATCCTCCGCGTGCCAGGCATCGGCGTCAAGAGTGCCGTGCTCATCGTGAACGCACGCCGTTTCAACCGCATCACCTCCTATCATCTGAAGAAGATGGGCGTAGTGATGAAGAAGGCGAAGTATTTCATCACCTGCGGCGAGCTGACCTCTGCCTTTTCCCAGCCCATCATCGGCGTCAACGAGCTACGCCCTGAACGTCTGCGCCCCCTGCTGCTCTCGAAGGCACAGCAGAAGCGGGCTGCCGAGGAACAACAGTTGACACTCGACTTCAAAGACTAAACCTACAACCTCACGCCCAATGACAGTCGGGCATAGCCGTCAATGATCGTCACCTTGCTGGAGTCTTTCTTATAGGTAAAATTATTGGACTGTGCCTGAAGGCCGATGAAGTAATTGCTCCAGTTGTAGGCAATACCCAATCGCAAGTCAACGTTAAGCCGAAGTGCGCTGTGTTCTGTATCAGCACCATTCTCCCAACCCTCCAAGTCCGGATAGTCTTCAAGGCCCTCGCCTTCAACGATAGCCATAGGTTTGTGCGTCTTTCCATTGCTCCACGTCTTGGTCTGGGAATTCCATTGACCATAGTCCTCGTCATCCGCTTCAGGAAGGGGCAGGCAGTAGTTGAAGTCGTATTTGTAAACTTTCACACGGTTATAGACGCTGATGCTAGGCATGGTCATCACGTTGATGACAAAGCCACGAAACGGTACAAAGTTGTAGCCATAGCCTAAACCAATGTTGGCCTGATGCACCTTGATGCGGCCAATATTGTTGCTCAGAAGTATGGCTATGTTATTCTTGATGTCCGAGTAGTCGAGTGACGACTGGTACCATGTAGCACCAGCCAGGAAGGAACCTGCCGAGCGGCGCTGGATGACAGACTGGTTGTAGGCAGCCGCCTGCGAGTAGCGACGCCCGTTGAATACATAATATCCGTTGACATAGGCTGAACGTATCCATACAGGAGCAACCATGTTACCCTCTTCTTCATAGGATCCTATTTCCTGCCCGTTTTGATAATTTTTAGCCGTCACTGTAACAGCAGTCGTATTGAATCGCCTCAGCTGGAAGTTGAACCCATACCTGGCGCCTGTCGAGCTGATAGAGAAATAGCGTCCCGCATTCTTGGCAAGCGACTTGGAAAAGGACAAACCCGTACCACGATAGCCTGCCCAGATGCCGACGGAAGCCGCTACCGGCGGTTCGAAGTTCATTTTCCAATCCGTATACTCATTCACTTCGGGGATTTCATATCTGTTCTCATAGTCCACCATGACGGCATTCTCCTTGTATCGCAGGATAACCCGCCAGGGCTTTGCGGGAACTTCTATATAGCGCGGGTCAACCTTTCTGTGGGCTGCGGAGTCCAAATAGGCTTGCACCTGCCGTAGCCGCCCTAACAAGGTCGGCGTGCTCTTTTCCGGAGTTCCCCCACAAATCGTGTCCTGTTCCTGTCCGAAGGCATTTAGGGAGAAAAGCAAGCAACAAACAATCAGTCGTCCTATCATCATCGATCGCTTTGTAGTCATGTATTGAATTGCAAAGATAAGAAAAAAAAGCGAAGCGTGAAGCGTGAAGCGTGAAAAATTTGCTGCCAGCCTAATAATTTTCAATTATCAATTTATTTTGTACCTTTGCCGTCAAGCGGATATGGGAACGTATAACCTTCTATGCCATTGGCTTTGTATTCACCATTGATAAACATGACGCGCCAGGGGTAGTAGGCTTTCATTGCCTCGGCCATCTCAGCGGCAAGCTTCGGATTGTCACCGGGTCTGAGCACTCTAATCTCACAATCGACCAGATGACCTGTAGCATCGACCTGTGCCCGTCTGACAGAGAAGACAATCCGCTTCTGACCGGCCAGTTCAGGATACTGCTCGATGTGCAGGGGGAACATCTCAGGAAGGTCAGAATTGCGTTTTCGAGGAAATTGCCTGGGGGGATTTGCCTCAGGGTGGTACTCATCGAAGGCGAAACCCTCAACGACATAGTTCTGATAGTCTTTCACCCCACGGACCTTCCCTTGCCCGATGCTGATCATCCGCTCGTTTTCGTAGTTTCTACGATAGCCGTCATGCACATAGTAAATCATCTTCCCTTTTGCCACGCGGATGTCACCATCGAGCCAGGTGGCAACAATACGTTTTCCTTCAACGTATTTCTTAAAAAGGCGACGCAGGGTTTTAGACGGCAGACTTTCAGTACGGCCCAATCGATCTGAGCCATCATATATCATGTACTGGACGCTATCCAAACAGAGTTTGTCCTTCCAGATGCTCCAATATGCTGTATAGCCTGACCAATTAGCCGTCGACCAGCCGCGGTCTTTTGGCAATGCTTCTTTCAGTTCACGACTTAATACGGAGTCCGCATAGACAGGCTTGCCCAGCAGTATCCATTGTACGCCGTCAATATAGATAACGTCACCTTCCTGCGCTGTAGCATACGTGGAGAGGCTTATGAATAGCATGGTGATACAGAAAAAACTCTTTTTATTCATGATTCTATTGTTTAATGGTTTCGTAAATGGTTAGGGAAACAGAATGGGCATCGAATATCTCACGTTGCATGACTTGCCGTTCATCTTGCCGGGCATCCATCTTGGCATCAGACCAATCATGCGCATACTCTCTTCACTCAGTTGGGTGGCAATCTGCTCCTTCACCTGTTGCTGCATCTCTTCGCTCTCTTGGCTCAGGCGCTGGTCGTCGTAACTCATTCGCATGAGCTTTACCACTTTGATGTCAGAGATGTAGCCAAGGCTGTCTACCAGGAAGGTCGTGATGACCCTACCCTTTGCACCATATTCCAGAGCCAGGCCGTCATAGCGCTTGTTGGTCTTGAGGAACTCCTGCAAAGCACGATAGCCTCCGGGATAGCTGGGCGCCTGTTCGACGCTGCTGAAGACCTTGACGGACTCCTCAGTTGTCTGATGGGCGCCGGATGTCTCTTCTTTCTTAGTGTCCGAAGGCGTTGTCATCGCCAGCTGACCGGCACCTGAATGTTGCCCGGTCTTTAGCGTTTGCTTAGTCTTTGGAGTTTCCTTCGTAGCATCCTTTGTGGCAAGTGTGTCTTCTGGCAGAGGTGTTGCCGCATCTGCTTCGGGAATACTTGACGCGACAGCCTTTTCCGCTACAGCCACCATCGTGTCTGCCTGTTCGTCAGCGCCTTTGCCAAAAAGGAAGATACCAGCTATCAGTGCGATGGAGGCTGCGATGGATAGTCCCCACAGCACAACACGCTTGTGCGACGGGGTTTCTTCCTTTCCGATGACCTCGCGCTCAAACTTGGCCCACTCCGCATCCACGTCGGGCATGCCTATTTTCTTGTCAATATCTTCCGTCTTCATCTTACTTTGCATTTTTAAAGGTTTCACGAATCTTTGCCAACGACCGCGTGATGTGTTTGTTAACTGCCGCCGTACTGATACCGAGTACCGTAGCCGTCTCCGCATAAGTCATTTCCTCGTCATAGTGCAGCTGCAACACGCGCTTGTCCTGCTCCGTCAGGTTGTCATCGATAATTTGCTGCAGTTCGTGCAGCAGCTCCTCGCGTTCTTCATCCCGACATGCTACCTCATCTCGCTGCAACGCTTCCTCCATCTGGCGCCTGAGTTGCCGCTGTCGAAGGATATGCAGGCACTGGTTGCGTGTAGCTGCCAGCAGATAGCCCCTGAGCTGAGAATCGCTCACTTTTGGCTTGCCTTTCCACATCTGGGTGAACACCTGATTCACGGCATCCTTCGCATCGTCTGCATTCTCTACCATCGAGAATGCCATGCGATACATCAGCGGATAGTTGTCCTTGAACAGGCGTTCAAACCATTGTTTACTATAGTCCATACTTCTTGTTTGTCTCTGATTCAACTATAAGACCCTCGTAAGGCAAAACCAAATACCCCTATATGCAAAAAAATTCATAATTGTTTATTGTTCTGGTGGCAAAGGTACAAATAAACAAATAAAAAAACTCTGTTTTAGCGAAAAAAAGTAAGCTCACAGAGGGACAGACCGGACAGACCCCCTGTGAGCTTTAGAATTTATAGCCAAGGGAGACCATGAACCAACGGCCACGTTGGGGAATAAGACCTGTTGATACACCGCTTTGGTAGTACTGTTTGTTGAAGATGTTTTTGACGTCAATGTCCAAGGTCAGGTTATGCCACTGATAGGTGGCTCCCAGGTCGAAGAGTACGCGGGGGGCGATTTCCTTGTAGACGGAGGTTTCGCTTTCAGCCTGATGCATGATATTGGTGAAGTTTTCAATCTGCTCCTTGATTTCAGGATCAGGGTTGTATTCATATTCAGCTGTCATCTCTTTCACCATCTTATTCATTGACCGATAAAAGCCGTAATTGTGGATGTCGATATAGAAGACGTGCTGGCGGCTCTTGAAATCGATTTGGCTGCGCAGCTTGAAATGCCTGTTGAGTTGCCAGGCCAGGACACTATTGACAGCCAGACCGGGGGTGCTGAGTGAGTAGCCGAAGTTCTGGTCGAAGAGTTCAGCACGGCTGACGCTTTGCCATGTGGCATTGGCATGGGCAGAGAAACGGCGGTGCTCGTAGTTGGCGGCGAGCTCGACGCCATAGGTATCGTAGTTACCGGTATTATAGTGTTCGGCGACGTATTGATAGATAATGTTACGAGCGCGGTTGTAGAATCCGTTGACCTCGAAGTTTAATCCCGGCAGCCATTTATTGGCACCAAAGGTGAGCTGGAAGGAATGGAGGCTCTCGGGTTGCAGGAGTTCATAGTCGCTGTCGTCAAGGTCCATAATAGATGCCACGATAAAGTTTGTCTTACGATAGATGTAGGGCGCGTCGATGAACGACTTGGAATAGCTGAGCTTTAGATTCCACTTGGGTTGCAGGTAGATGAGAGCAAGTCGGGGTGAGGACTCTCGTATCTTGGTGTCGTCGTAACGGTTCTTATAGTCGAAGCGAAGACCAGCATTGATGATGAACGAGTTTAGTTGCTGCTTGAACTGGAAAAAACCGTTCATGTTGCTCTCGTGCCCCTTGCCTAACGAAACGACGAAATCGTCAATAGCTGCTAACTGGGTGAAGTCATAGCCATAGACATACTGCATATCGTCAAACTGGAAATAACTGTATTCGACACCAAAGGTGAGCTGCCCGCGATAGTTGTCGTTTTTGATGTAGGTCCAGTCGCCAAGCACCTTGCCGCTGATGGTGTGCTCCTGACCGTTGATATAGCGCGAGATGCCAGGATAGCCATCCATGCGTTTCTTGATGTCATTAGGTACGGGCAGGACATCAAGCATGACAGACGTGTTTGGATCGTTGAGCACCTGATAGTGCGTCAGGTCGCTGTTGTCGTAGGCGAGAGTACCTCTCAGGAAGACGTTGCCCAACTGACGGCCGTAGCTGATGTTGGTATGGTGGGAGCGTGTGGCAAAGCTGGGACAATAGCCGTCAAAGGTACGATATTTCTCCCTGGTGTAGGGTGAGAAGGTGTAAGTCATGGTGAATGGCGAGATGACTTGTGAGAACGTCGCGTTGTAGAAGAATTGTAGGTTCCCGTACTTCATCTGAATACCTGTATCATAGGACGGCTTAGGACCTATGCCGCCAACGGTGATATTGCCATCAGTCATCTTCATACCAGTATCTTCCATGGGTATATAGACGGATTCCCCCTTGGACTTGTAAAGGTGTCCCCAGATGAGGATGTCGATGTCGAAGTAGCGCTTGCCAAACACTATGCCGCCCTGAAGTTGTCCGTAGTTGCCAATACCTGCACGGGCTTCAATACCATCGATGTCTGCGCCCTGCTTGGTTATGACGTTGACTACAGCAGTGAGTGCCACGCCACCATAGAGTGAAGATGCCGGACCACGAAGCACCTCTATCTGATGTACCTTGTCAAGAGCGATGCTGAAGTCAGGGGCCGCAATGTTGGTGGCAAAGCTGTTCAGGCGGTGTCCGTTGAGCATGATGAGGATCTTCTCCTGGCTGTTGCTGTAGATGCCGCGCATGCCTATGTTGATGTCGTCGTTACAGTCGACGATATTCATTCCCGGCACATAGGCTGCCAGCACCTCCTGCAGGTTGCGCGCTCCGCTGTTGTGTATCATTTCCTCGGTGATGAGGGTCGTCGGCACGGGCACCTCGTTGAGGCTCTCTGCCTGGCTTGATGCCGTGGTGATGGTGGCCAGCTGTCCCGACTTGATGCGTTCCACCATGTCGATGAAGCGCTGTGGGTCGTTGATGGTGGTGCTATAGTATGGGTTTTCCTCCAATAGCATTCTTGTGTACTCTTCGGCCTTGTCGTTCTCGTCAAGTCCCAGGCTGCATAGTGCCATCAGTCGGTAGGCACTTAGCAGCAGCGTGGAGGGAAAGGCTTGCAGCTTGTCGCTCAGCATCTGCCGTGCTTCCTCCAGGCGTCCTATGTTGTACTCCTGCTCGGCATTGTCGTAGATGTTGCGCAGCTGGTCTTCAGCTTTCTGTGCATGAAGTGCCAGTGTGCAGCAGCCTATGATATATATAATAAGGTATAAGCGTTTCATCATGCTTTCTTGACGGGTATGGTGATGGTGAATGTGGTGCCTTCGCCGCAGGTGGTATCAAAGGTAAGCTGTCCGCCGTGTTTGTTGACGATGATGTCGCGCGTGATGGGCATGCCCAGTCCGGTGCCTTGTCCTGCGGGTTTGGTGGTGAAGAAGTTGTCGAAGATTTTCTTCTTCACCTGGTCGTCCATTCCCTCGCCGTTGTCGGCAATGGTGATGGTCAGCTGCTGGCTGTCGGCCTTCACACCCACGCTGATGGTGGGCTTATAGTCGGGCAGTGTGGTGTCTTGTGCTTTTTTCCACACCGTGTAGCATGCATTGTTCATGAGGTTGAGCACAGCGCGGCTCAGGTCTTGCGGTATGACCATCATCTTGGGTATTCCGTCCTGATAGTCTTCGTTGATGGTGATGTTGAAGCCTTTGTGGCTAGCCCTCATGGCGTGGAACGACAGCCGCACATACTCCTTGACAATTTGGCTCACGTCGGTAGGCAGGAACTCGTTGTCCTTGCCTCGTGACACGAGCAGTATGCCTTGTATGATGCTGATGGCGCGTTCGCCGTGTTCTGCTATCTTCGTCATGTTCTCCTTGAGGTCGGCAACGATGTCGCGTGCTTCGTCGCGGTCGTCGGCAGGTAGTCTGTCTGCATTGTCATCAATGATGTCTGTCAAGTCTTGTAACAGCTTGTCAGACAGTTTGCTGAAGTTGATGACGAAGTTCAGCGGATTTTGTATCTCATGGGCTATACCAGCACTGAGTATGCCCAGCGATGCCAATTTCTCCTGTTGTTGCAGCTGTTGCTGCAGGGTTTCCACTTGCTGTTCCATATCTTTGAACTTTATGTTGACCTGATTTTATTATCACTTATAGGGTGGGCAGCGTGACGGTAAGCTCGGTGTAGAGGTCTTTCTCGGACCTTACGCTGATGTCGCCTCCGTGGTTTTGGGTAATCTCGCGGCTGAGGTATAGTCCCACGCCGGCAGCCTCGCCGGTGGTCTTGGTGGTGAAGAAGGGGTCGAAAATCTTGTCGATGATAGTACTCTCAATACCGATGCCGTTGTCGTGGAATACCAGTTCCACGCTGTTCTCTGCGGTTGTCGCCGTGAGTGTGATTTCGGGTTGGTAGCCGTTGTCGCGTTGTGACTTCTTGACGACGGCATAGACGGCATTGCCCAGCAGGCTCATGAAGGTCTTGTTCAGCTGTTCGGCATTGCCGTTGATGTAGATGTCGCCGGTGGGCAGCGTGAATGAAACCTTGATGCCGTATTGTGCTATCTCCTTCTCGTGGTGTCTGACGAGCAGCTCCTTGTCCTGTTGAAGCAGTGCCGTGAGGTTGGTCCTGACCATGTTGCCGGTGTGGTCTTTCAGCATCTCCTCCATAGCTTTCAGTGTTCGTGTGGTGTTGGCTCCATGTTCGCCAATCTTCTGCAGGTTGCCCTTGAGCATATTGAGTGCATCGGCGGTGTCTTCATAGTTCTCTTCGTCGATGTGTTCCTTCTCGTCCTCAATGTTGTCTGCCACGTCCTTCACCAGGTTTTCCGAGAGTTTGGCAAAGTTGTTGATGTAGTTCAGCGGATTGAGAATGCGGTCAATAAGTCCCTGTGTCAGCTTGGCCACTGATGCCACCTTCTCCAGTCTGACCACCTCGCTGGTGCGCTTCTTTACGAGATTTTCCAGTCTCTCCTTATCCTTTTCCAGACGTCTGAGCCGCCATTGGAAGACGAGGTAGCCCATCAGTGCCAGCAACAGCAGGTATGCTATTTCCATGTACCACCGCATATACAGTGGTGTCTTGATGACGAATCTGACGGCAACGATGTTTGACAATTGTCCGAAAGCGTCGCGAGCCTGAACCTCAAAAGTGTAGCTGCCATAGGGTAGGTTGGGGAACTCCTGCGACGTGTCGAACTCCCAAGCCGTCCAGTTGCCGTTGTTCAGCCGGTAGCGGTATTGTGTGTCGAGCAGCAGGGACTGGTGTGCCGTAGAATAATAGAAGGTGATATGCCTGTCTTTGCGCGAGAACTCGGGCAGCATGTCGGGCATCGGTCCATAGCCTCCCCATACCACGCTGTCGGCGTTGAGCATGACGGAACGTAAATAGAGGTGTGGCTTGACTACCTTCGAAGGGTTGGGACGGTTGTAGTCTACGATGTTGATGCCTTTGTCGCCTCCTATCCATAGGTATTTGTCGTCACGCAGCATGGCGCGCACAGAATATTCCATCAGCGGATAGACCACATCTGAGAGGTGTACCTCCCTGACGTTGTCGCGGAAGGCATAGAGGCTGCGCCCTTTCTCGTCGGTGAGCCACAGCACTCCCTGCTCGTCGTTGTACGAGAAGGCAGGGTAGGGGAAGGGCTTCCTGTCGCCAATGTCCAGGGGTATGACGTTGTCCTGGTATTCCACGAGTGTGGTCATGGTATTGGCATTGTCTTGCGTGCCGTGTTGCAGTTTGAAGGATTGTCCGTCGGTGCTCTTCCACACGAGTCCGTAGAGGTTTTGCAGCCATATAGCACCGTGCTTGTCGTGTCTGATGCTGACGACCTTTTCGATGTCGCTGAGCTGTTTGCGTCCCGTGGCGCTGTTGTAGAACACTCCGGTCATCTCGCCGCTATAGAATCCCTTCTCGTCGGCCAGCAGCGACAGGGTGTTAGCCGTGGTGAGTTGGCTCACTCTTGCATCAGGGTCAATCCGATAGACGCCGTCGGCGGTAGCTGCCAACAGGCTGTTGCCCTGCCTCACCAGCTGCCAGCAGGCATATCTGATGCCTTCCACCTCAACGAATCGGTTGTCCTGCTGGCGGAACAGTCCGCTCTGTGTACCGGCATAGACGGTTCCTCCCAGATGCTGCAGGGCACACACCTCGCCACGCAGTCCTTCGTGCTCAGTCATGTGTGTGTAGATAGACGGGTATCCTATTGAGAACACGCCGTTGTCGGTAGCGCCCCATATCATGCCGTGACCGTTGTAGGTGATGTGTGCGACGTTGTTGGAACACAGTCCGTGGTCCTCAGTGATGCGGAACAGCTCATGGCCCTTTGTGTCGGTGAAGATGAGTCCGTCGCCGCTGGTGGCTATGGCCAGCATGCCGTTGTCGAGCTGCTGCACCTGGTTGATGTGAGCTTCGGTCTTGAACACCGAGAAGCCCTTTTCCGGCAGTTTCTCGCCTAACGCGGTGACTACGTGCCCGTTGCGGATGGTATAGATGCCTTTTTCGCCCATCAGGAAGTAGATGTGGCCCTCTTTTTCCCATATCCATTGCACTTCTCCGCGTATATTTTCCATCTTGTCAATGTCGTGCAGCCGCAGCTTTCCCCGGCTGTCCGACTCCAGATAGCCCATATAGTTGTATCCTCCCGTCCAGATGGTGCCTCGCGAGTCGCAGAACACGGCCGTGATTCGCGTCACGTTGGGGGTGTGTATGATGTGCCACGAGGCATTGTCGTAGTACAGCAGTCCCTCGAAGTTGGCCACATAGACCGTGCCGTCCTTGCCGGTGATGATGTCGAAATTCTGGTTGTGGGCGTGGTATGCCGTCGCCGGGTAGTTGCGGATGAAGGGCGTGGCCGTCATGACGATGGTCCACGCTGTCATCACCAGGGTTATCATGAGCCTTGTCATTTCCTGCCAACCTCCTTTCCCTTGATGGTCTCGTAGGGTATTCCCTTTCCTACGTAGTAGTTCCATTCCTCTTGTGTGAAGTTGCGCTTCACCTTGTTCTTCAATCGCTCTATCAGTACCGGCACGGAGATGCATGCCTCGGTGATGTTGCCTTTCTGGTCGCCTGCCCAGATGCTGATTTTCTTGGGGTCGTAGGTGAAGTTGACTATCCATCCCGGTGTGGTGAACAGCGTGTTGGGCTCCATCTTCTCCATGTTGGTCATCCACAGGCACAGCGTTCCGTCATAGCTGGAGGTGTACATGCGAATGCCGTCGATCTTGATTTTCGAGATGCGTGACAGATGGCCTGACAGCTTGGTGACTTTGCCTTGGCGGTTGAAGTAGTAGATGGTGCCGTCGCTCATGCCATAGGCTTTGACGTGCTGGTTCTTGGACTCGGCGAAGGCGGTGGTCTGTCCTTTTACCGGTACTTTCTCCTTGACGATCTTGTCGAACGTCTTGACTATATACTGGTTGCCTTTGTCGTCGAAGAGGATGGGTGAGTTGTCGTAGCGGCAGATGGTGACTATTTTGTAGGGCAGCTGCTTTTCCTTGACGATGGTGTTGGAGGCCATGTCAAAGAGCGCCATGCCCTGTTCGCCGAAGAGTATCATCTGGCTGGCTGCGGGCTCCAGCTTTTTCAGCTTGGGGACGTTCACCGTCAGCACCTTGAGCAGCTTGTTGTCGTGGATGACCAGCAGATGGCCGGTGCGGCTGATGGCATATAATGTGTTTTTCGTCCTGTCGATAAACACGTCGCGGAAGTCGTAGCGCGCGTCGCTCACGAGGGTACTGGTCTGCAGCTTCCCGGCTTGGTAGTGGTGTCTGAGCACCTCGCCGTAGGTGCTGCACGACACGAAGTCGTGTCCCTGATCGTCGAAGAAGGCGATGTCGGTGACGTTGCCCTTGTGCTTGTTCCACACGTTCTTGTTCTGGCTCGCCAGGGCCAATGCGCGGTAGGCGGTGGGCGAGAGCTGGCTCTTGTAGCGGTCGCTGAAGAGCATTGCCGTGTAGGTCAGTATGTCGGCCACCTCGTGGCTGCCGGCCATGTACTGCGTCACTGCCGTGTTGCAGAGCGAACGTGTCAGGGCAATGTATCCCAGGGTGTCGGCCACGCGCTTCGACAGTTCTGCCTCGCTGCGCTGTTGTTCGGCTATGGCGCGCTGGTTTTGTGCCAGTCGCGATGCCTCCACGGCCCTGTACTCGGCCTCCAGTGCGTTCTGCCGCTCCTGTTGAGCCATCCTTGTCTGCTCCTCGGCGTGGCGGCGCTCTTGTTCTGCCACCCTTGTCTGTTCCTCGGCGGCCTCGCGCTGCTGGTCGCTGATATGGCGCTCCTCGGTGGCTATTTCCTCCATCTGGGCATTGACACGCTGCATCACGGCGGCCTGCTTTTCCTGCAGGGCCAGTTGCTTGATGCGCTGCTCCAGGGCCTCGTTCCTGTTGGCCTCTCTGTTATAGAGCAGCATTGCGGCAATGCAGCCTGCTGTGGTCAGCAGCAGCGCAGCCAGTGCTATGGTGGTGAGCCTCTTCAACTTCTCAAAACTTAAACCTCAAACCTCAAAACTTAAACCTTAAAACTTAAAACTTAAAACTCAAACCTTCACCCTTTCCGTTTCAGTGCCATGATGGTGATGTCGTCGCTCTGTTCAGCATTGCCAACAAACAGTCTTATGTCGGCCAGCATGCCGTCCACTATCTCGCGGCAGTTCTTGTCTTTCAGCTGTGCCAGGATGCGTTCCATGCGCGGCTCGCCATATTGCTCGAAGTCGGCATTGAAGGCCTCGTTGACGCCGTCGGTGTACATCACCAGCGTGTCGCCGGCCCTCAGCACGGTGTTGTCGCTCTGGAAGTCCACGCCTTCCACCGCTCCCACCAGCGGGTTGCGGCTCATGGGCATCTGCTCCACGCTGCCGTTGGCTCGCAGTATGTAGGGTGCGTTGTGGCCGCCGTTGCAGTATTCCAGTTCACCGGTTTTGATGTTGTAGATGGCATAGAACACGGTGATGAACATGGAATCTACCGACTCGGCGCACAGCAGCTCGTTCGACTTCGTCAGACACTGGCCGGTGGTAATGCCCTGCAGTCCCACGGTGCGTATCAGCGTGCGGCTCACGGCCATGAATATGGCTGCGGGGATGCCCTTGCCGCTCACGTCGGCCATCACCAGTCCGATGCGCTCGGAGTCGATGCGGAAGAAGTCGTAGAAGTCGCCGCCAACGTCCCTTGCCGGTGTCATCAGCGCTGCCAGCTCCATCTCGTCGTCGTTCTCGGGGAATGGCGGGAAGACGCGTGGCAATATGGCCTGCTGTATCTCTCCGGCCACCGCCAGGTCGTTCTTCAGCGACTCCAGCTGCGAGTGCTCTTCCTGTGCCGCCTTGATGTATGCTATCTGCTCGATGGCCTTCTCGATGGTCACGCTGAGGTCTTCAAGGTCGATGGGCTTCGTGGCAAAGTCGAAGGCTCCGTTGTTCATGGCCGAGCGAATGTTGCCCATGTCGCCATAGGCACTCACCATGATGCACTTCAGCGCCGGGTTCTGCATCTCGTTCACCTTGGTGAGCAGCGTCAGTCCGTCCATCTCGGGCATGTTGATGTCGCTCAGTATGATGTCAATGTCCTTCACCTTGAGCAGCAGGGTGAGGGCTTCCAGTCCGTTGTGCGCAAAGTAGAACTCATACTCTCCCTTGCGTATCTTGCGCCTGAAGTATTGCGTCAGCAGTAGTTCAAGGTCCTGCTCGTCATCGACGCTGAGTATCTTGATCGGGTTCGTCAATACTGTCTTTTCCATATTTTATGTATTTTGCCTACAAAGGTACACTTTTTTTTGTAAAAGCCACCCTCGACAACCGTAAAAGTTTCTGTGACAGTCCACAAAAATCATTGCAGAGGGTTATCGCGGCAGCTTACCCTTATGTGGGGTGGGGGTGAT
The DNA here is from genome assembly GCA_946186115.1 of uncultured Prevotella sp. GTDB lineage: Bacteria > Bacteroidota > Bacteroidia > Bacteroidales > Bacteroidaceae > Prevotella. The sequence continues at coordinate 21,359 of CAMHLV010000033.1, forward strand.
TTTGGCTAACTTGACGACGGTGTTTTGCTTGCAAAGCGGCGTCGTTTTTTGTACCTTTGCAATTGCAATCAAGGCGGTTGCCAGTGGTGCGCAACACTGAGTAAGTAATTAAAATAAAAAAGGAAAGGAGGAGATTATGGCAGTATTGTTTCGATTATCTCAGAACAAGAACTCCAAGTCGCTGGCATTCGGCAAGTGGTATGCAAGGTCTGTGATGACTGGTACCGTTGATACTGATGCTCTGGCCACCATCATGCAGCGCAACTGTACGGTGAAGAAGTCGGACATCTTGGCGGTGATTACCGAGCTGATAGAGACCATGCAGGATCAGTTGCAGGAGTCGAAGCGCGTGAAGCTGAACGGCCTTGGAACGTTCAAGATCAGCATTTCGAGCAGCGGTGCTTCGACGGCTTCGGACTATGATGTCCGCAAGGACGTGAAGAGCCTTCGAGTGCTGTTCCAGCCTGAGGTGAAGAAGGATGTTGACGGCAATCGCAAGAAGACCTTCATCAGCGGTTGCAACGTTCAGGAGGCACCGAAGAACGCGGTGGATACCAGCAAGCCGAAGGACGATGACGGCGAGTGAGAAAATGTAGTGTCTGACGATTAAAAAACGGAAAGGAGGAATTATTTTATGAAGAAGAACTGGAAGACGATCGTGAAGATTGTCGTGGCAATGCTCACTGCGTTGTTAGGTGCTGTTGGCGGAGCAGTTGCCAGTGGTGTACGGTTGATGTGACGCGATGCTTAAGGAGAAGGGCCGGCTTTCGAGAGAAAACCGGCCCTTTGTTATCTGCGGAAGGTGAGGCTCCCTCACCTGTTTCGCGTTTAATGAATTGAAATCCAAATACTTACATCAACCAGACAGAAAGGGTAATTTTTTATGAGGTAATACATCGGTAATACATGCTATATTATATATAATAAGGTGTACTTGCCGTTTGTGATATCATCCCCACCGCTTCTATATCCAGTGACAATGTCAATGATCTCTTTGCCTGCAAAGGTAGCAAAATTCCCTATAATAACCAAAGCTTTCTTAAAAAAATCCCATTTTTGCTAAAATTTGATTATATCGCTGAATAGACACTGATGTTTACGCTGTCGGAGAACGCATTTACACCGTGGCGATGCAAAGAAATAATACCATAAAAACACCTGGGGGTAGGCGTCGCCAAGGGGGCAAGCAGTCCCCTGTGAGACAGTTTTCGAAAAAGGTGCTTGGAACCAGATGGGGGCAATAACTTTGGATTGTCCTCGAAGATAGCTCAATTGTTAGATTCCGACGGGAATGGTATCGATGTATATCTTCTCCAGTGTGCCACAGATACTCATTATTATCTACGAGCTATTCTACAAATTCAGGCATGGCCGGACTTAAAAACATATTAATTGACAGTTTAAAATGCAAATCTTATGCATATTCTTACATTTTACAGATAAACAAGTCGTTAAAGTGTTAATATACGACTTTTTATTTTTCAATGAGTGCCTTTTGAGGGAAAAAAACGAACTTTGCCTAAAAAAGACAAGACAATATGCTGAAATTTGAGTGTGATCCCCATTTTATCAAGCTTCTTGCAAAAGAAGTGGTAAAAGAAATACGTCGAACTGAGCAAGAAGAACCAGAAATGATTTCCTGCAAGGCAGCAGCTGCATACCTCGGTATCAGCGAAGACTATCTTCGGAAAATCAAAGACCGGCTCCCATATGTAAAACAGGGTAATAACAGCCAAGGCCGACTGCTATTCGTTAAAAAGGGACTTATGGAAGCTTACTTGAATACAGAAAATGAATGATTATGTCACGAGACGATATTCTCGACACCATTTTTCCGCCGGTTACAGTTACCGACAGAGAAATCCCTTGATAGCCGCTGTCAGGCATTACTCCAGCTTTTTGTTAATCTTTATAGCGACAAAATTGTAGTCGATTTAATCCTAATCAATATAGTATAATCTTGAGTAGTTGAACTTGGTCAAATCAGATTTTGAATCATCCAACTCTTTCATTCTATCAGGAATGTCTTTTAACTCATATTTCTCGATGCAATCTCTTAGTCGAGTCACGAACTTACCCATCTCTGAATCTATCTCTTCCTTTGTCGCAGGAATATTGTTCTCTACAGCCTCATGTAGTTCAGATATTATCATACCGGAAAACAACCCATGTAGACCATAGTGTAGAGCAAACTCATTGGCATAACACCAAATACCTATGCAGATTTTATCCCGAAGAAACTGCGCATGATCAGAATTAACGATAAGCCGTCGGTATATGCCTTTCTTGTCTGGAGTCGAAAACAGTCCGTATTTGTTTCCATGTCCCAACATCATAATACCATTAGCATTCCGTATGGCATTCCTTACCTCGGAATTAGTATTCTTTTCTGTTATGCAGACAGATATATCCTCTCGCAACTTGTAAAGTTGTGAAAGAACACTTGTAGTCGGGTCATTAGCATGGATTACTATCATTATTTTCTGTTCTTCTCTACTTTTGTCACTTCACCGCGATATAAATCATCTGCCATATGCAGAATCAAATTTTAGTTCATAAATCCTATCGGGAGTATATTCACTGCTATACATAATCCATTCCTTTTCAACTTTCACTCAATTGGAATTTCTTCCGTTACCATTTCTTTATTTTCTAACCCTCTACTGAGAGTTTCCAATCTTTGTTTCTCCAATTCATCTATCTCAATTTGTTTGCTTTCATAATAATCAAGTAACCACTTAGCACCTCTTCTACCTAAAAAGCCATATTTATCCGCTTTTAGTAAATAGGATGCAGCAAGTTCCGGATTAAACACACTATCGCAAACTTCTCCAGCATACATCTCTGCAAGAAACTTATTGGCAAAGGGGAACTTATCTGCCATACCGATAAGTTTTTCCGCATTATAGGGTTGCTGACTCTTCCCCATAAATGCTGGAGCCATACACAAGATCAGTTCACCGAATGAACTGCCTTGTTCTGCACCATATCGGATAGTTTCAAGTCCACCGATAGTATCACCTTCTTCTACCTGCATGGCACCATTGATGACGTAACCCTCCGGCTTTCCGTTTGCAACAAGTATTGAAGCGATATTCTTCACCTTATCGCAATCTTTTTTGCCGATTCCTTCCATTGTCTCAGACATCAGTCTGTAGCTGTCATCCTCTGGTAATGTTTTTAGATAATCCTGTAGTCTAAAATTACTGTCATACTGTTCTGCCAAGGCAAGCATGGCAGTCATTCCAAGGAAGTCAGTTTTCACATACTTTCCTTCCCGATAGAAATCGGCCAATTTTACGTATGCACCAGCATCACCCCAACGGGCCTTCTCCAAATAGTAATTGTATTCCTCCACCTGGTTCTTTGACTGAACGACATTTGCCATTTCATTTTCAGTCAGTTGGTCTGAACAACTTGTCAAGCCCAATAAGACTACATAAACCAAAATAAACTTCTTCATATTCATATTCGTTTTATTCTAATACATAACCATATTCCACACTCCGTACGATAGAGTCTCTGTTTTCCTTGATGCAGGTAGCAAAAGGACTGTACATTTTGGTAGGAAGCACAAACTTATACTCACAAGGAATGGTCGTGTGGTAACGGTTGCGTACTCCTATATACCAACTTTTTTCGCCATTTACTACAACTTCCCTTTTGATATACATATAGCCTTTATTATTGCTCACCCCAACATGGTAATAGTTAATAGAGCGAGTTCCTTCAATACTTTGATAGACATTGTAGCCTAACGATACTGTTGGTAACAAGAATGCCATCATCATGAATGCCAACAATGACAAAACAACACGTCTCGACTTGTAACACATCCAACAGCAGACGGTAAAGACTATAGTTGCACTTGCAGCCAGGTATGCCACTCTCTCACCATCCACCTTGTACTGTGCTTTGTCGAATACATACAAGCCTATGAGCAATACTGCATATTCTATCCAATAGGGATTTCTACCAATATGCCGATTACAAAAGTAGTAACCAACAAGAGGAATAGACATCACGGCATAGAATGACAGATTCTCTTGCATCTCATAGCCTATCAGTAATGCGATGAACAGAGACAATACCATTGACAGGAGCAACTTTCCTATACTATCCTTGAACACGATTCCGCCAATCAGGTAGTACCAAGGATAGCCGTTATCCTTAGTTAGCTTTGTGGCAAACTGAACAACATAGATAGCGACAGGCATCAGCCATACCCAGTAGATAAGATTTCTCATTAACATTTCTCCCATAATGGGACGTTCCAAGACCATAGGATATTCTACTATCTCGGTACCCATAACACCACTTGGAAACTTTGCCATGCTGATGATAAAGTGGTGGAAAGCATCTGTATAGATAAAGAAACCATAGAGCAAGACAAATGTCACCAATGGAATAATTGCCAGTCGCTCTCGCTTGTACAATAGAAGTAAAACTGTGATTCGCAACAGTAGTGCTATGTCTAATGCCGCCTCAACTATCCAACTCTCAATAAACATAGTGTGATTGAGGGCAAACAGGGAGAAGCCAAACACCGCCATGTCGAACACAAAGAATCCTTTTCTTAACTCATTCATTTTTCGTCCTCCTTTCCTTTCCCTTCATTATTGTCATTCTTGGGCATACAGATAGTAACAAACTGATTGTTCACTTCGGCAACTCCTATCACCCCTTTGGTATTATCTTCATCCCAACCGAAATACGAGTAGTATTCTCCCTCCATTTCTTTGCGGAACGAAAACCACAGGTCTTTGTACGCAATTCGTGTCACATTCTCCCATTTGCTGATGTCATAGATACCACATTTCCCGTCTTTCCACACAACACCATAGCGGTCGCTGGGTGAATTGACCATTAGACTATCACACTGATCCAACGGAATCTGAGGCACTGGCGGATTTGAGACATCCAACGTGTCAGCACATATCGTATCAACAACTGCACCACCGTTGGCGGGATAAACAATCCCTGTTTCCACATCAATGGAATCCACGACCTCCATATCTTGTGCCGTCATATTAACAGCCGACAAGACAAAGACAAAACACAATAATTTCTTCATACCATTACTCTTTTATTGTTACTTTCATTATTTTCTCTTCAGCTTCCTTACGCATGACTTCCAATTCTTTCCAGTCCTTGATGGCCTTAAATTTCACTAATACATTTCCTTTGGTATCTATGAAACCATATATCTCAATTTCTTCATCAGCTGTCATGCCATAGCCGTCATCATCCATGTAATACCGCCCATCAGGATTCAACTGCCAATCTACACGCGCTACTCCATTTCGGAACCCCCGTATAAAAGATGGAAAATGGAACGACAGGCATTCTGCTCTATAAATAGCCTCTTCTGGTAGTTTCTTGAGTGAAGCCCAGTTTATATCATCGGTCGTTACCGTTACCAGATACTCATATCTGTCCATAAACTCAAAGGCCGACTTTATGTTGTGGTTCAACATAAATCTCGGCTTATACCAGCCCCAAATGTTCTGGTACAAAACAGCCATTCCTTCTCCTAAGTCCTCAGTCTTGTACAAGTTTGACTTGTAAGTGTCCGACTGTAGCACTTCGTACAGTTTTTCCTCCGTACTCTTATCGCTATGTATTCTGCCAAGCTTTTTGTAGATACTCATAATTGAATCTATACTTAATACCACACCCGGAAATCATACTTGATATCTTTATCCTCACAGAACTTTCTGATATAGAAATCTGCTGACGATCCTTTGTTTCCAAAACGCTCATACATGGTTTTTACCAAGTCCTTCCCGTTTTTTGTACCAGTCCTGAGCATCAACTTTTTCGTATTCTCCTCATCCCAGATATAGTTGTGTTCAACTTCCCCACGATGACTGTATTCATAGTCTATCTCACTGCCCCAATAGTAGTGGTTCATACCACAGCGTCCATCTTCATATACAAAGTCGAGCAAATCGCCCACCTTTCCCTCTTTTTCATAGAGAGTTACCTCATAGTGTTCGTGTTTCGGCTTATAACCGTAGTATTTCTTATGTCCCATTTTTTCTTGTTCTTAAATCCGGCAACCACACAAATAGCTATCTTTCCGTTATGAGAGTTCTCATTTCTTCCGACACCCAAATAAGTTCCACATCATCCAGGTTCCCAAGCACCTCGTTGATGGATCGCTTCCAGTTCTTCATCACTCATCACGCTTTGACCTGACCACTCCCTGCGCAGCAATTCCAAAGACACTGGTGTCGCAGAGAAGATGGATGTTAGCTTCAAGGAACATATAAGCATCATAGAACTCCTTGAGCTGTTCCTGAAGCCAATCAGACGTAACCGTTTTGATACCCTCCAAAGAGTAACAAGGTGATACGAAATACGGTACACCATCGTTCCAGTCGCCACAGCAATCCTCATGGAATCCTTCTACCACGTCAAGGGCAGTATTCAGGATGGTCTCATCCATACTCACATCTCCCGATTCCACGACATAGGTAACGAAGCAGACACTCTGGTCGCTTGCATCTATCGAAAGGAATATGGGAATATGTTCGTATTCGAATTCATAAAATGAACCGCTCTTGGTCATATCTATGCCAAGTTTTTGAAAGGCTCCAGTCAGTTTGTTCAAAATTCGCTTGCTCATACTTCATCTGAGATTAGTTCGTAAGGTGTAAAACATGGAAACCACTGGTCAAGGATTGCATCTGCCTCAGCTTCTATTTAATCTGCCAATCTTGATGGCATAGTCTCGTAGTTTCTCCCAAAGCAAAGTGTAATTGATGATTTTGTTCTGCATTTTTTTTGTTCGTTCATTATACTTACAATTCTTCTACAGGATAGAAATACCCCTCTATCAGTTGTTCAAACTGTTGTCTGGCATCCTTCGCAAACTGGTCGCTCCCTACAAACTCCTTTAACTCATCGAGTGTACGCCCTGCTAAGATAAATGCCGTGGTGTCGGTGGTCTCATTTCCGTCATCTCCGGCCAACTCGATGCTGACTCCTAAAGAGTATTTTGCGGGCTCCAACTCATTTTTCATCAACGACAGGCCCATGCTTTTTACCTTAGTCGAGGCATCCATGAATCGGAGTCTGGCATCAGCGAAGTTGTCAAAGGGCAGCAGAGCTGTTGCTGATTTCACAAACTCTGCATCGTCCAATGTCTTAACGGCAAAGTCGAGATAGTCCTTCATATTCTGGCTTACGAATGCCTTTGTCTGCTGACAAGCCTTCATTATATTCTGTTCGATTGTTGATTCCATATCCGTTTTAACTGTCAAATTTCCGATAGTTCACTTTCGCGGCAATGACGCTGCTCAGTGACATTTTAAACTGGTAGGCCAGATCCTCCTCTTCCATATAAAAGAACTCCGAAGCGGCTATAATCACATCGTTGATGGTGTACAGCTTTACCTGCTTCATCTGCTCATTCAGCTTATGGCAGCGCATTACCACTTCGGCAAAGTTCTCTTCGGTCACGTCAGCAAAGTTGGGCAGAAGAACCGACACGAAGTTATCATCTCCCTGACTCGGGCTGATATGAAGAACGTTCAACTGGTAACGGATGGTGATATGCTCACCGTCGTCCTCCAATACCTTGTACTTCCCGTCCTCTATGATTTTCTTAATCAGTTCATAGTTCTTGTTCATGCTGCATCCTCCTTTGATTCGTCATCGTTGTCATTGTCATCGTCATCCTCACCAGGCAGGCTGTCATCGCCCTCAATCTTCCGATGGAACAGGAAGAAGGTTGCCTGAAGCAAGCGCATACTGTGCTCAATGATGTCCTCCAGATTGTCCTCGCCAAATAATCGATACTCATAGAAGATCCAGACATCATCACCAACGACACAGGTTTTACTGTACTTGATGGCCATGTTGGTATTGTTCACCACCTCCAGAACGAGATCCTTGTTCTCCTCCGTTACATCATAGATGTTGGGAACGGCAAAGCGCAGGAAATTCTCGTCATCATCGTCGGGCATATAAAGGACGTTCAATCCCTCAAACTTGAAGAAATAGCCATACTCGCCAGCTTCTTCCAAAGCGAAGCCCAGTTCCTCTAATTGTGCTAAAACTTTTTCTTTATTCATATTTCTGATACCTTTTATTGTTGTTCATCTATAAAGTGTCGCAATTTGCTATCTTCTCTCAATGTCACGCAGTAAAACCGATTCTTGGACGTTCTTTTCTGTTGTTCTCCACAAATTCGTCACGCATCTTCTCATATCTACGAACATCCTCACGACTAACGGACGGTCTTGTCGCTTTGATTACTTCGCGCAACATGGTCTCACTAATCTTGATGATCGGTTTGTCCTCATGCTGCAGGCAGGCTTCAAAAGCGTTACGAGCCGTCTCCTTCACCATATAGGAGATATCGCTTGATGTGTAACCATCAGTCAGACGGGCCAGTTCTTCTATGTTGATATTCGTATCATGCGGTCTTTTATTCAACTCTATCTCAAAGAGTTGCTTCCGGCATTCTTCGTCTGGCAGTCCGATATACAAGACCTGATCAATTCGACCATGACGAATCACAGCCTTATCTATACGGTCAAGGCAATTGGTGGTGCCAATCACAAAGACATTCTTTTCCACGCAGTCGTTCAACTGTGTCAGCCACTCGGCCACTTCGTCCGCCTGATGCTCATTCCCACGCGCATCTCTGGCACCACAGAGTGCATCAAATTCATCGATCAGCAAGATACATCCGCGCTTGTTCTGCTTCGCCTTGAATGCGGCTTTGGTGAAAAGCTCTTTGATGAGACCCTGCGATCCGTGCAACCATATGCTGCCTAAATCTGATGGCTTCACTGAACACACAGACATGCCACACTCCTCAGCCAATCTTTCGCTGATGAAAGTCTTTCCAGTACCTGGTGCTCCGTAGAACAGCATATTAGACGGCATGATGCCAAACTCCTTGGCCAGTTCTCTGTGCGACACGATTTCCACAAAGTCACGACGCAGTTTCTTCTTGATGTCATCCATGCCAGCAACGGCCTTGAAACCTTCACCGACTCTTTCCGACATTTCCACGTCTAAGTGTGGCTCCTGCGGTGACTGACGCATCTCTTTCATATCCCCATCTTCCTTGTCCTTATTCATATCATTCTTCGTCTCGTTTATCTTGTCCTTTGCGCTGTCAGAGAAACAACTGAAGTTCTTGGGCTTCTCTATGCCCAGAATGGTCATAAGCGACAAACCGAGTTCTTCTGCATCTTTGAATCTGCGTGTTGAGGTCTTGTTTAACGACCTCTTAACGACAGGTCTTATTGGAACATCGATTTCCAAATCGGGCTCATTTCCTCTTACTTCCTTCAGTATCTCGGCTTTCTTCATCGACTCATCGATTTTGTATGGATATGATCCCTGCAGCATAAAAGCCATGAGCATTCCCACAGAGTAAACGTCCGAGGCAGGTGAGAACTTGCCCAAGAATGTCTCTGGTGCACGGAAGCACTGGTTAAGTGCCTCCGTGTCGAAGTCAGGCTTGCCGTTGCATGCCTCATGGGGATTCTCTTCTCCAATGAGCTTGACCTTTGGCGTCTCGCCTTCATCCTTCTGTACCAACACTGTATCCGGGTTCACGTTGAAGTGTCCGCCACCATTGCTTTCGTACTGCATCTTTTTCAGGATGATTGACAGCAAATAGGCCACATATACACAGTCCTTCCCCTCCAACAGCTTCTTCGCAACAGCCTCGCGAACCGTAATATAATTCTCTGTCCCATTCTTCATATTGACCTCCTTTGTTTATTGTTTATGCTGCATGTGAATTCCACCACTTCTTGATGGCCTTATCGAACTTCTTGTTCAAACGAGAGTAGCGGGTGTCAAGCCAACCGCGAGAATGCCCCACCTCCTTGGCCACCTCAACGGGTGCCATGTTCTCTACGAAGCGCATCCGCCAGATATAGCGGTCTTCGTCGCTCCACTTCAACTTGGCAGAGAAGTCATACAGAAACTCCACCGTCTTCTGACGTACTTCCTCATCGGAGAGATCTGTACCAAACACATCCGACAAGGGGTTCACTCCCGTCTTGGCCTTGCACCACTCAGCCATGTCAGCCACGAACTCCGACGATACCGTAACAATACGGCTCGATTTGTCGTGAAGCACATCAGACTCAAAGTGATAGTCCGAACGGAGCAGGGCATCCTTCAGCTTATATTCTGCCTTCTTCTTGGCAGCATCGTATTCAATCTCATTCATATCGAACATAGACATAATATCCTTCGGTGAAAGGCGGTCAACGTAGATGGCAGTCAACAGGTCGTAGTACTTCGTACCTACCATCAACTCATCAATCACCAGTTTGCACTTGCCTTCCGACTGTGACAACATCGTCAGGCGTGTGTTGCCCACAGTACGACCCTTGCCGTCGGTAATCCAGTGCTCATCCTCCAAACGCTCCATCACGGCGTTCTTAGCAACTCTTCTCAGCCAGGCAAAGAAGGTACACTGCTTGCTATAGGTGTCCAAAGTCTTCCAGGTGCCACCAGCCCACAACACCAAGTACACGATTTCATTGAAGGTGTCATCAGAGATGATTACGTGGTAGTTGTCCTTGATGTCCTTGATAATCTTAGAGCGCAGACGTGCCATATTGCACTTCTTGGGATCAGTACCATAGATGAAACGCTGACGGAACTTGGCATCCGTCTTCAGTTTCTTGATGATGTACTCTGCTTCGTACTCGAAGTTTTCGAGTCTCTCAGGGTCAAAGCTGTTGTAATTCTTTTCGTCCATAATCGTCTAAAGTTTGGGGCATCAAAAATGCCTAATTTTACTTCCTTTTCTCGGTTGCAAAATTAGGCATTATTTAGCCGTTTTTTCGACAATGGACGGTTAGTTAAAAACTCTGCTTAAATCATATTATATCAACAACTTACATTTTTGGGTTTATATATTTTAACACAAAATTCATACCCTTATTCCATTACTTCATCATGTCTATCAGATTCTGTGGAACCGAAATCTTATTTTTTAGCACATAAAGATGGTCTTGAGCATCAGAAAGGATGAAGGGAGAGGGGAGTTCACGCAGCTTCTCGCACCCATCGCTGACTGACATCCTGATGTCCGAATAACAGTGCTTAATTTGTGCCTGTTGTGGATTGCCATGAGCATCATAATGCTCGACTAACTTGTCAAAGCGTTCTTCGGTGCTATCATCACCATATACAGCCTTAAACAGATCCACGAACTGGCTCCTATAAGATTTAATATTCAGAGTGTCCACTGTGTCACGCTCATGCTTGTCTATTATATATATAAGGTATAAGACGAAGGCATCCCTCAATCCGAAGTGAACCTGTATCAGGTCATAGTCCTTGTGCAAGAACAGACGATATTTTCCGTCAGCCTTGAAAGTAGGATCTATCTTTCCCACATACTTTACCTCCAGTGTCATCGTCGATTCTTCTGCCAGAACCTTGGGATTGGCAGTCTTGCAGAAAGTTTCCAACTGCTTCTTGGACATCTTCGTAAGGAGCATCTTCAACGATTCAATATCCAGACTGCTCAACACATAGTTCAACTCTGCCTCGGCCTTCTGGTCTTTGTTCTTACGATACTTGTAGATGTTCTCCATCATCCTGTCCATCATCTTGCTTTTCTGCTGGTGGGTGATGATGCCGTCAATCTTCAGCGCCTCTCTGATTTTTGGCAGGGATGCACGCATCCCGAATGTGGGATGGAACATATCGCTGGCCAAAGAGACGAAATAGTTCTTCCAGAACTTCTCCGACTTGATAGCTTCTTTAGCGTTACCACAGAAATCCTCAGGAGTGTCCAATGCGTATTGGCGCAGCAGCTCGTAAATACTGTGCTTGCTGATTCTCTCTGAGGTGTAAAGCAACAGAGCAAGATCGTTATAGAGCTTATTCTCCTCAGTTTTGAGCAATAGATACTGCTTGTCTGCATTGCTTGGTGTATTTAGGGGCATCACAAACTGGCATTCCTCATCCTTGATGGCATTGTTGAGTGTAGGATGATTGTCAAGTACGGGCATTCTGTCCAGTACCTCAAAATCGTAGTGGTTCAGCAGTTGCTTTTCGCCCATCGACTTCACCAAATGATCAAAGACGCTTCTGCTTTCCTCCACAAATGCAGGGGCATTTGAGGGAAGCACATACAGGCAGCAGTCTGCCAACTGTCCAACAGCAGACTTCTCTTTCACCAACTTTCCAATGGTTGGCACATCTATTGGGCTATTATCCATTACTCTCATTTTTCGTCCTCCGTCTTTTTATCATCCTTATGTTTCAACCAATATTGCTTCAATAGATTTGTATCTGGCAGCGACTCGTAGTCTATCGCCTTGTGCTCCGCAGGTTTGTCCGGCTCTTTTATTACATCCTCTATCTGAATGTTTTCCCAGGACTCTTGCAGTTCCTGATAGTGGGAATACACGAAGGCAGGTAACCCTGTCAGCATATCTTTGATGCCGTTATATCGTCCCTGACTTCGCAGTTGCTCGTAAAACTTCCTTCCGTACTCTATAATCTCCGCCCTGAGTTTCCCGTCCGGATGGGTCAGGCTTGCTGGCAGTTCTTTCAATATGAACTTGTACTTCCCGGTAGCCACATCCCCTTCACGCAGTGAGAATCCTGCTACTATCAGGTCTGCAGCAAGTTCCTGAATCCAAAGTTCATTCTCAAACAGCATGAACCTGACATCATACAGCAGTTCATGGGCCAACTCATGCACAAAGGCCAGTGCCAGTGTGTCGTGGTTATTGATGCCAGCCTTATACATCATCTGAGCATTGTAGTACAGTTCTGTTTCATCAGCTTGTTCAGAAGTCACGACCTCTGCCAGCGTTTCAGCTCTTTCGCTGATGATAGGCATTGGTAACTCAAAGAACTCTGCCACTCGCTTGATGGTCTCATATATGTCCTCATCTGTTATCGTCTCTTTGTCATGGAAATGCACGTCGAAATAGTTTGCCTTATGCCGTCTGACAAACTTCACCCAGAACATCGGGTCTTTCGCCATCAGTTCATTGTAGGCGTTCTTAGGGTCTTTAACATCCTTCAGCATTTCCTTTAACTCCTTTGTTGTCATATCACCAAAGTTGAGACTGGTACGTATCTTCTTACAATAATATATCCATAATTCCGCAATTTGTCTCTATGGAATGCATTGATTTGCATTTTTATGCACTCCATGCAGTGCATAGATAGTTTTTTATAGAATCTCCAAATTAATTGTTGCTATTGCGGGTATAAATTAACGAATACTATTAAAGTCATACTTCTCATCAGAGGCAGTTATCCAATTTTTTCGAATAACTGATAATTCATCTTGTAAGAAACACCGTTTGTTGCACAGGTCCCCACCCCTACCATTTCGGTGCACTCAACGAATTGGCTATCTTCATTCATTCTGTCAATCATTTTGTGCATTGGCTTGCCGAATCTCTATAATCTTTCGCTTTTGACTCGTATTGTTCTGCACTCTTATTTAAGTCTTTGGCATGTGAAATGTTCCCTTTTGCAATCTCTTGCCTTGCCTCGTTTCTTAAATTATCAGCTTTCTCTTGGTTTATTCTTGATTGTTTAAGATTCCACTCTTGATCGTTCACAAATAAATTTAGGCCATCATAATTATAGGTGCCTTCAACTATTGTTGTTACACTTCTTGCCTTCATAATATCTTGGATATGTTCTCGTACATGTTTATTGAAAGCGTCGAGACATAGTGCAAAAGTACATGCAATACCATTGTTCTTAATATTTTCAGCGAAAGATCTCGCAAATTCTATAAACTCACCTCTTAAAAAACCTGCTGGATGAATATCTGTACCTTCATCATAACATAATGCTTCTTTAAATTGAGTAGCATCAATTCCTTCAATTCCAGCTAAAACGGCGGCAAAAAAATCACAAGCTAATTCTTCAATCCATGGGTCACAT
>CAMHLV010000034.1 GCA_946186115.1 uncultured Prevotella sp.
TATAAACATGTTATTCGGAGATAAGATTAAAGAGCTCAGAGAAGAGCAAGGTTTGTTGCAACGACAGTTGGCAGCATTCTTAGAGATTGATACGCCAATGTTCAGTAAGATTGAGCGTGGTGACAGAAGAGCAAAGCGTGAGCAAGTCATCAAACTTGCGGAATATTTGCATCAAGATGAAAAGGAGATGCTAACCTTATGGCTGGCAGACAAGTTCATTGATGCTGTTGATGATGAGCAAGAACGTGACTTGTGTAACGATGCTATCATTATTGCGCAGGAGAAAATAAGAACATTGTAATTATAGGGATAGACATCTTCACTTTTCCATGTACAACCCATCCGAATCAAGAAAAAACATCAGGTTTGTGATTTTTTCTGTGTTTTCTTTTGGTTGTTTGGGGAGAAATCTGTACCTTTGCAGTGATTTTGTAACATGTTGATTATCAATGGTTATTTCCGTTTTTGCGACATGTGTGCGACATCCGGTGCTAACGCATTGATAGTCAGTTAAAGTCGTTTTCGAGGAGGTTAAATAAAGAAATATACTTACATTTCAAATAGAATTGTCCGTGTAGTCGAAAGATTACACGGATTTTTCTTTAATATGTGGCAATTATGTCATAGTTTATTTGTATTTTTGCAGCATGAAGGTTGTTATAGCAATAGATTCATTCAAGGGATGCCTGACATCAATGGAAGCCAACAAGGCGGCAGCTGAGGGTATCAGGGCGGCTTATCCCGACGCAGAGATTGTGGAAGTGCCAGTCAGCGATGGAGGAGAGGGCTATATGGAAGCCTTTCATGCTGCTATTGGCGGCACGCTGGAGGAAGTGACGGTGAGAGACCCGCTGATGCGCCCTATTAAAGCAAAGTATCTGCTACGGAATGAGATGGCCGTAATAGAAATTGCCCAGGCCAGCGGTCTGACTCTACTGACAATGGAAGAGCGCAACCCGATGGTGGCAACGAGCTATGGCACAGGCCAACTAGTGGCTGATGCTGTGCGCAAAGGGGCCAGAAATATCATCGTTGGTCTTGGCGGCAGTGCCACCAGCGATGCAGGCATAGGCATGCTTCATGCACTTATCGAGAGCCTGCCTCCAGCCCCCTCCAATAGAGGGGGAGAATGGAACCTGCGACGAACTTGGGATGACATCGACGCCTTTAAGGATGTCTCGTTCACCATCGCTTCTGATGTCAAAAACCCACTTTATGGTGAGCAGGGCGCAGCTTTTGTCTTTGGTCCTCAGAAGTTTTCTCACACTCACCTCAAGAGGGCTACGCCGGAAATGATCCTCCGTCTGGATGAACGGGCCAGAAAATTTGCAGAGCTGTCAGCCAAGCATTTCGGTTATGACCGTTCGCAGATGCCTGGTGCAGGTGCTGCAGGCGGTCTTGGCTATGCTTTCATGCAATACCTCAATGCGAAAAGCAAGTCTGGCATCCAATTGCTGCTCGACACCATCCGATTCAAAGAACTCGTCAAAAATGCCGACCTTATCATCACAGGTGAAGGCTCTGCCGATCGCCAGACACTAATGGGCAAACTACCTATGGGCATTCTGAAGCAATCCGGCCACATTCCAGTCTGGCTGATAGCTGGCAGAATCAGCGATCGCGAAGAACTTCTCGATGCAGGATTCGCCCGCGTGGAATGCACAAATCCTCCTGACCTTCCCCTTGAAGAAGCCATGCGCAAGGAGGTTGCCCAGCAAAATATCTCCCAACTTATCATTACCCTATGAGTTTGTTTGTCTTACCCTGAAAAACGCTGTTCTTGATTCACCGTTTTTCAGGGTAAGATATTTTTAAAAAGAGCTGTGAGGGAAATTCCCCGAAAGTATAGGGTTTTGCACCATCGAGTTTAGGAATTATCCTTTGCAAAACTACGAGAAAAAGCCGAACTTTGCCGTTGCAAACAAGTCATAAAGACTATGATGCAGAGAAAGAAACAATATGTATAACATTTAAAGAACAGGAGATACAATTATGAAGAAGATGTTTACTCTGGCAATAATGATGGTGATAACTATCACAGCCAACGCAATGAGCTATACCACAGCAAAGAATGAGGCTCTGTTCCTCAGTGACAAAATGGCTTACGAGCTGAACCTAACAAAGGCACAGTATGAGGCTGTCTATGAGATTAATCTTGACTACCTGATGAGTGTTAACGGTCGCAACGATGTACTCGGTAAGTGGTGGGACCGTAGAAATACTGATTTACAATTTGTTCTCACTGCATATCAGTATAATAAGTATGTGAAGCAGAACTACTTCTATCGCCCGCTGTCGTGGAATGCCGGTACATGGACGTTCAATATCTACAGCCACTACACCAACCGCAAGCACTTCTACAACAGCCATCCTACGATGTATGTGAGCTATAAGGGTGGTAATAACCGCAAGGCCGTCAACTACTATGCCGACCGCATGGCAACAAAGACCACTCCGAAGACAAAGTCTGTCAGCACTTCCACGGCCAAGAACAACAATGCAACATGGAGGGTAACCAACAATACCAGTACCACAACAAAGGCTAGTGCCCACGGCAGCTTTAGCAACAATCACCAGATTGCTCAGAACTCGAAAGGCAATAGCAGAAACTTCGGCGGCCGTAAATAGCAATTATCCCATTTTACTCGATTATATGCCTCGCAAGAGGACTCTGGGGAATCTCAGCAAATGAGGTTCCCTTCTTGTTGTCTGGCAGCAGATATCCCCCTGCATCATAAGAAATGAAAGAAAAAAGGAGTTTTTCTTTGCATTTCGCTCGATTTGCACTACCTTTGCAGACAAATTAAAAACAACAAGGTATAAAAGATATGATTTTCTTTTTCAAGACTCCCCAAAAGAGCGTGATTGCCACAGAGGCGAATCACTCGTTGAACACAGATGAAGTAAAGGAATTGTGCTGGCTCTACGGCAATGCCGAGCTACTGAATGAGGAGACGCTGACAGGCTACTATGTTGGTCCTCGCCGTGAAATGGTGACACCATGGTCAACCAACGCGGTAGAGATTACCCAGAACATGGGACTTACTGGTATTCAGCGTATCGAGGAATATTTCCCCGTGGATTCTGAAGACGCTGAGCACGACCCCATGCTGCAACGCATGTATAAAGGTCTGAACCAGGACATCTTTACGATTAACATCCAGCCAGAGCCAATCAAGTACGTGGACAATCTGGAAGAATACAACGAGCAGGAGGGCCTGGCTTTGAGCCCTGAAGAGATACAATATCTGCACAAGATAGAGAAGGAGAACGGCCGCCCGCTGACCGACTCTGAGATTTTCGGCTTCGCACAAATCAACTCGGAACACTGCCGTCACAAGATTTTCGGCGGAACGTTCATCATCGACGGAAAAGAGATGGAGTCGAGTCTGTTCCAGATGATCAAGAAGACGACGCAGGAGAACCCAAACAAGATTCTGTCGGCCTACAAGGACAACGTGGCTTTCGCCCAGGGTCCCACCGTTGAGCAGTTTGCCCCAGCAGACCAAAGTACCAGCGACTGGTTCCGCGTGAAGGACATCGAGAGTGTCATCTCGCTGAAGGCCGAAACCCATAACTTCCCCACAACGGTGGAGCCGTTCAACGGTGCAGCCACAGGTACTGGTGGTGAAATCCGCGACCGTATGGGCGGCGGTGTAGGCAGCTGGCCTATAGCAGGTACTGCAGTGTATATGACGGCTTATCCTCGTCTTGACGACTCGGAAATGAGAAAGGAGAAAGGAGAAATTAGTAATGCTAAAGGCAGAGATTGGGAGGACATCATGCCCGTGCGTCAATGGCTTTACCAAACACCTGAGCAGATACTAATCAAGGCCTCGAATGGTGCCTCTGACTTCGGAAACAAGTTCGGCCAGCCATTGATTACAGGTTCGGTACTGACATTTGAACATCAAGAAGGCCAGGAGAAATATGCTTACGACAAGGTTATTATGCTAGCTGGCGGTGTAGGCTACGGCACCAAGCGCGACTGTCTGAAGAAGGAGCCCCAAAAGGGCAACAAGGTGGTGGTAGTCGGTGGTGACAACTACCGCATCGGACTTGGCGGCGGCAGTGTGTCATCAGTAGACACAGGCCGTTATAGCAGCGGCATCGAGCTGAATGCCATCCAGCGCGCCAATCCCGAGATGCAGAAGCGTGCCTATAATTTGGTGCGTGCTCTGTGCGAGGAAGACACGAATCCCGTTGTTTCCATCCATGACCACGGCTCGGCAGGTCACCTGAACTGTCTCTCCGAGCTTGTCGAAGAGTGCGGCGGTGAGATCGACATGACCAAGCTGCCCATTGGCGACCAGACACTGAGTGCCAAGGAAATCATTGCCAACGAGAGTCAAGAGCGCATGGGCCTTCTGATTGACGAGAAGCACATCGAGCACGTGCAGAAGATTGCTGAGCGCGAGCGAGCCCCAATGTATGTTGTTGGTGAGACAACAGGCGATGCCCACTTCTCTTTCAAGCAGGGCGACGGAGTGAAACCCTTCGACCTTGACGTGGCTCAGATGTTCGGCCACTCGCCGAAGACCATCATGCGCGACAATACCGTGGAGCGCAAATACGAGGACGTGAAATACTCTGAGGATAAAATAGAAGAATATCTGCAGCGCGTACTGCAACTAGAGTCTGTAGCTTGTAAGGACTGGTTGACCAACAAGGTGGACCGCTCTGTGACAGGCAAGATAGCCCGCCAGCAGTGCCAAGGCGAGATCCAGCTTCCGCTGAGCGACTGTGGCGTGGTGGCACTCGACTATCGCGGTCGCAAAGGTATAGCCACTGCACTGGGCCATGCTCCTCAGGCAGGTCTGGCCGACCCCGCAGCAGGCAGCGTTCTGTCGGTGGCCGAGGCACTGACAAACATAGTATGGGCTCCACTGGCCGATGGTATGGATTCACTGTCGCTGTCAGCCAACTGGATGTGGCCTTGCCGCTCTCAAGAGGGTGAGGATGCCCGTCTCTATGCCGGTGTAAAGGCCCTGTCTGACTTCTGCTGCGAACTGCATATCAACGTGCCTACGGGTAAGGACTCGCTAAGTCTGACCCAGCAATATCCCAACGGCGAGAAGATTATCTCGCCGGGAACAGTTATCGTGAGTGCCGGTGGTGAGGTAAGCGACGTGCGCAAAGTGGTGAGCCCTGTTGTTAAAAACGACAAGCATGCCTCTCTCTACCATATCGACTTCTCGTTCGATGAGCAGCACCTCGGCGGTTCGGCCTTAGCACAGAGCCTTGGCAAAGTAGGCAGCGACGTGCCTACAGTAAAGAATGCCGAATACTTTGCCGATGCCTTCAATGCCGTGCAGGAACTCATCAAAAAAGGCTGGATCATGGCAGGTCACGACATCTCTGCCGGTGGTCTGATTACTACCCTGTTGGAGATGACCTTTGCCAATACTAAGGGCGGTCTGCACATCAACCTGCACGAACTTGGAGCCTCATCGCAGTCTGATCAGAATCGCGACTTCGACATAGTAAAGATACTCTTCGCCGAGAATCCTGGTGTGGTGATTCAGGTGAGCGACGACCACAAGCTCGACTTCAAGGACTTCATGGAGGATGCCGGTGTAGGCTTCGCCAAGATTGGCTATACAGTAGATGACAGCCGCGATATCGTGGTCAAGGCTGGTGACAAGGAGTACACCTTCGACATCGACGCACTACGCGACACCTGGTATAAGACCAGCTATCTGCTTGACCGCAAACAAAGTTTCAACGGCAAGGCCAAGGAACGCTACGAAAACTATAAGCAGCAACCTCTGGAGATGAAGTTCAACCGTGACTTCACAGGCATGCTGAAGCAATATGGCTTATCTGCCGACCGCCGTGAGAACAGCGGTATCAAGGCTGCCATCATCCGCGAGAAGGGTACCAACGGTGAGCGCGAGATGGCTTACTCGCTGTGGCTGGCAGGTTTCGATGTGAAGGACGTAATGATGACCGACCTCATCAGTGGCCGCGAGACGTTGGAAGACATCAACATGATTGTGTTCTGCGGTGGTTTCTCTAACTCCGACGTGCTGGGTTCTGCCAAGGGATGGGCTGGTGCCTTCCTGTTCAACCCTAAGGCTAAGGAGGCACTTGACAAGTTCTATGCCCGCAAGGACACCCTCAGCCTGGGTATCTGTAATGGATGCCAGCTGATGGTAGAACTGGGACTAACAGGTGCCAAGGGTGCCAAGATGCTACACAACGACTCTCATAAGTTTGAGAGCGAGTTTATTTCTCTGAATATTCCAAAGAACAACAGCGTTATGTTCGGCAGTCTGAGCGGCAACAAGCTCGGTCTGTGGGTGGCTCACGGAGAAGGTAAGTTCTCCCTGCCCGAAGCAGAAAGCGAATACAACGTCATTGCGAAATACAACTACCACGGATATCCTGCCAACCCCAACGGCTCAGACTATGACGTTGCCGGCATCTGCTCGGCCGACGGACGCCATCTTGCCATGATGCCACACTTGGAGCGCGCCATATTCCCCTGGCAGTGCGCTTGGTATCCTGAGAGCCGCCGCATGGACGAGGTTACACCGTGGATTGAAGCATTCGTCAATGCCCGCAAATGGGTGGAGAAGAACATTAAAGATTGAAGATTAAATTGAATATTTACTGGGAATCTTTTAAGACCTTCTTTAAGATTGGCATATTCACCCTTGGCGGTGGATATGCCATGATTCCGTTGATAGAGGAAGAGGTGGTGAACCGCCATAAATGGGTAAACAAGGATGAACTGCTCGACCTGATAGCGATAGCTCAGAGTTGTCCCGGTGTGTTCGCAATCAACATCAGCATCTTCATCGGCTATAAATTATATAAGGTACGCGGGGCTTTGGCTACAGCTTTTGGCACTGCCCTCCCCTCGTTTCTTATTATCCTTATCATTGCCATGTTCTTCCACCATTTTGAAGACAACAAGGTGATTGCCGCCATGTTCCGCGGCATACGCCCAGCTGTGGTGGCGCTGATCGCCGTACCCACTTTCAACTTGGGCAAGCAGGCAAAGCTAAACAAACTGACAATATGGATTCCCATCATGTCGGCATTGCTGATATGGCTGATGGGCGTTAGCCCCATCTGGATTATCATTGCCGCCGGGATAGGAGGATACATCTGGGGAAGAGTAGCGCCCCGTTCGGGAGCAGAAAGGAGTGACGAATGATATTTCTATACCTTTTTCTGACGTTCTTCGAGATTGGGCTGTTTGGCTTTGGTGGCGGCTATGGCATGTTGTCACTGATACAAAACGAGACAGTAGAGCACTGGCACTGGCTATCGTCGGCTGAATTTACCGATATTGTGGCTGTCTCGCAGATGACACCCGGACCTATCGGCATCAATTCGGCGACCTACTGTGGATATACAGCCGTTAAGAACGCAGGTTTCTCCATGCCTATGGCCATCCTCGGCTCGGCAACAGCCACATTTGCACTGGTATTGCCATCGCTCATTCTTATGATACTCATCAGCAAAATGTTTATGAAGTATATGCACACCCGTACCATAGAGTCCATATTCACGGGCTTGCGCCCTGCTGTAGTGGGACTGTTGGCAGCTGCCACGCTTTTGTTGATGACTCCGGAAAACTTTTCAACGCCCAAGGAAGACCTGTGGCAGTTCTGCATCAGTTGCTTTCTGTTTGCTGCAGCATTCTATGGTGTCAAGGTCATGAAAATAAATCCCATCCGCATGATTCTTTATTGTGCCGTGGCGGGGTTGATGTTGCTATATTAAATAAATTGCGCTCCTTTGGGAGCGCAATTTATTTATCAGAATCACTTTCGGATTAGAAAGGAATCTTGTAGCCCAATGTAATGGTAATGGTACTGTTACGTCCCTGATCTGCGTCCTCAAAGATTTTTGTGATACCGATATTGTAACGTGCATCGATGACAAAGTCAGAAATCTGATAAGACAATCCTACAGGAACTGAGAAATTAAAACTATTAACACCTTCAATATCTCCAGACTCACCATCATAAGACCACTTGTGGCGAACGTTGAATGCTGGCTGAATACCGGCCTTAATAGCCAATCCAGGAACTATATAGTAGTTTGCCAGAATTGGGATGTTAATGTAGTCAAGATTCAATTTCTCATCATCAACTTTGAATCCCTCCATAGAGTAGAGCAGACCTGCTGTTAAGCCAAAACTCTCAGCGACACCATATTCTGCCTCGGCACCTGCAATAAGACCAAATTTCATCTTATGGTCACCATCGCCAGTGATGTTTGCAAAATTAATACCTACTGTAGGCTTAATGGAAATTGCACCCACCTCGTTCTGAGCACTTGCACTCAACGCAGCTACCATAAAGGCAGCAATCATCATAATCTTCTTCATAGTTTGTTTATTTAAGTGAATAATAATGATTATCGATGCAAATATAGCGAATATATTCAAAACTTCCAAATTTTTGTCCGATTATTTATGCTTTTGGTAGTAAGAAACAGCCCGTTTGACGTTTTCCTTGATTGCCTCCGATGTAAAAGTGGCCCCTGTGACGGCATCGACATCGGCTACAGAACCCTTCTTTACATTCATATTCTCGTACTTTGGCAGCATTTCCTTTCTAACGCGGGCAGTGTATTTCGGACCTTCCTGGCTCTTCAGTGCAACCACCTTTACTATCTTGTTTTTCTTGATGTAAACCTCAACAGGCGTAGCACCGGTATAGCCCTCAACATCCTTTGCCAACGTAGTGGTGTTGACAACATATGTACCATCCTTCTCCTTACGCATCACCTCCTGAGCATCGGCGGTGATAAAAGCTGCCGAAAGCAGCACTGTTACAATAATACTCTTCATCTTTTATATCAATTTTAATATTGTCCCAATTTTTAGTAATTTCCAACTGCCGAAATTGTCTGTGGCATCCATACCTCCATAAGGCCGGGACCACGATGATTCCAAGCATAATAGGGAATCATGGTCAGTGTGGCTTTCCTTACCTGCACCTCTCCTTGCTCGTCTTGCTGCAAAGCCTGACCATTTACCTCTATGGCCTTTACAGAGAATGTCATTGGAGTGTTCGTGCTAATCTGGCAGTCGGTGACAGTAAATCTCGGTTGACGCGGCATCAGGAAATTAAACAGGTCGAAGCTGTCATTATCGACTCCCTCGGCACAATAGACCAACGGGCCACGCTCAACTGCTACTCGTCCACGATTATCAGCTACCCTTCGGCTGGCCTTCACTGTGCGCACAGGCATATCGAAATGGATACTTACCACATCGCCTTTCTTCCAACGGCGATCGATAGTGAGATAACCATCGTCAGTAGTATTCACGGCCACCACATCACCGTTCACTTTACAACTTACAGATGGCAGCACATCATCACTATAGTGGTAGAGGTCGGATGGCACAGGCTTACCCGTTGCCCACTCTGGAATGCGGATCTTCAATGCAAACTGGTTGGCTTGATTCTTTTTCACGTTTAGCGTGATATCGCCATCCCAGGGATAATTGGTCACTTGCTCAAGCACTACGTCCTTACCGCCCACCTTGACTGTGGCAGTATTGCCAGTAAAGAGGTTGACATACAGCGAACGGTCCTTTACCGCATAGACGTAACCGGGGAACGACGGGATAAATCTACAGAGATTCGACGGGCAGCAGGCGCAACCGAACCATGGCTGACGCTCTACTGTATTATCGGCATTAAACGCATACCTGCCATCCGATGCCAGAGGGTTAGGATAGAAAAAGCGTCCGCCATCGACACTCATTCCCGAGATTACACCATTATATAATGTTCGCTCCAGACAGTCAATATACTTAGCATCGCCATGCAATAGGAACATACGATGGAAGAGATACACCATAGAGATTGCTGCACACGTCTCGTTGTACGACGTCAGATTAGGCAACTCGTAGTTGGCTCCGAAAGCTTCACCCTCATGCCGTGCACCAACACCGCCAGTGATATAGTATTTGCAGGAAATAATATTGTCGCAGATGGCATCGATGGCTTTCAAGTAGTCCTGGTCGCCCGTCAGAGCAGCCACGTCAGCCATGCCGGCATACATATATCCCGCACGAACAGCATGCCCCCAAGCCTCTTTCTGTTCCACCACAGGTTTGTCGCTCTGCGAATAAATATCCTTGCGCCCTGTCTTGCCTCGATAGTCGAGCAGAAACTTAGCCTCATCCAGATATTTCTGTTCTCCCGTCAGTACATAGAGACGAGCCAGTGCCATCTCGGCAATTTGATGTCCGGGGACTATGCAAGCTTGCCCAGTGTTTGGTCCTACCTCACGGATTACGCAGTCAGCATAGCGTTTGGCAATATTCAGAAACTTGCTGCTGCCTGTTGCCTGATAGTGAGCACATGCAGCATCCACCATGTGACCAAGGTTGTATAGTTCGTGACTCAGAAAGTCTTCCGTTTCCCAGCGCTTCTTGCCTGCCCAGTGGTGGGGATGCTCAGGATTGATGGTGCGGGCTGTATAAAGGTATCCGTCAGGCTCCTGTGCTGCTCCTACTATATCGAGCACACTGTCGATATACGCCTTAAGCTTTTTGTCGGGATATGTCTGTAGCACGTAAGAAGCCCCCTCGATGGTCTTATAGACATCTGTATCGTCGAACGAGAAGCCCATGAATTTCGACACGTCCCATTTCGGCGTATTCAGCCCTTCATGGCCCGGATGCTGCAGGGTATATGCCGCCATATTGAAGTTCTCGTAACGGTGTGTAGTCTCACACTTTGAGAAAGCCAACGGGATAGTCACCTCTCGGGCTGCACGTATGCGGTCACCCCAGAATGAGCCCGGCGTCACCTTGACAGCGGTAAAAGGTACTTGCGTAATAGGATAACCATTGTTACGCTTCTGGCCTTGCACGTTAAGCATCACTGCCAGACCTATAAGGACGATAGTCAGTCGTTTCATGTATTGATGTGTTTAAGTTTGAGTGTACAAAGGTACGGATTTAGTTACAAACACCCAAACTTTTCGTCTTAATAAAAAATAAGTATTTATCATGAATAAACGTTTTTGCATCCTTTTCCTCCTGTTGGCTACCTTACTGAAGGTATCAGCACAGAAGGTGTTTATATCGACATCATTCCACGAACCGGCCACCGATGGGCTGCGTTTCATCTACAGCAACGATGGATGGAACTGGCAACAGATTGAAGGAGTCTGGCTACGCCCAGAAGTGGGCAAGCAGCGCGTCATGCGCGACCCCAGTATCATCCGCACGCCCGACGGGACATTCCATCTGGTGTGGACCAGCAGCTGGCGCGGTGACCGAGGTTTTGGATATGCATATTCGAAAGATCTTGTCCACTGGAGTGAACAGCGCTTCATCGAAGTAATGCCCGACACGACAACGGTCAACGTATGGGCCCCGGAACTCTTCTGGGACGACGTGAAGCAACAAGCCATCATTATCTGGGCATCATGCATACCCGGCAAGTTCCCTGACGGACAGGAAGACCATAAGAACAACCATCGTCTATATTATACCACCACAAAAGACTTCAAGACCTTTTCGCCCACAAAACTGATGATCGACCCAGGTTTCAGCTGCATCGATGCCACACTGGTGAAGCGCGGCAAAAAGGATTATGTGATGGTACTGAAGGACAATACCCGACCAGAACGTGACATCAAGGTAGCCTACGCCACGTCGCCCTATGGTCCTTGGTCGAAGGCCTCGGAACCTTTTACGGGCAAGATGATGGAGGGTCCCACGGTACTTAAGTTCGATGACAAAATAGTAAATAGTAAATCGTCAAATAGTAAATCAGGTTGGCTCATCTACTACGACCGTTATGAGCTCAAAGATTTCGGTGCTCATTTCACGAAGGATTTTGTGACCTTCGAGGATGTCAGCAACAAGACCACCGTTCCCTACCTTCACAAGCACGGCACCATCTTCGAGGCCGACGAAGCCATTCTCAGCGGGCTGTTGAATGCGCGAAAGATACACTACACAGGTAAGACACTGAGCAATCCCAACC
Source organism: uncultured Prevotella sp. (assembly GCA_946186115.1). Taxonomy (GTDB): domain Bacteria; phylum Bacteroidota; class Bacteroidia; order Bacteroidales; family Bacteroidaceae; genus Prevotella. Next base: position 11,976 of record CAMHLV010000034.1, read on the forward strand.
GTCACGATGGCGGCCTATCACCTGTTGTTGGTGTGCATAACATCCAGATACTGCGTGCCAACCGCGAGCATCCTTCGGAGGCCAACGGCAATGGCTGGACGTATAACCACCAGCCAATGATGGCATACTGGAACAACCTGTTTTATGTGCACTATCTGTGCGACCCCTCAGACGAGCACATCCCACCATCACACACGATGTACCAGACATCTACTGACGGATACACATGGAGCACTCCACAAGTGCTGTTCCCCGAAGTGCAGGTTCCCGAGGGTTTCCAGAAGCCCAATCGACAGGAGAAGGCTCACAATCTGGTGGCCATTATGCATCAGCGCATAGGCTGGTACGTATCCAAACGCAATCGACTCTATGCCATCGGCAACTACGGCGTAGCCTTCGACAAGAAGGACGACCCCAACGACGGCAACGGCATCGGACGTGTTATCCGCGAGGTCAGGAAGGATGGCACATTGGGGCCCATCTATTTCATCTACCTCAACCACACCTACAAAACCAACAAGACCCACTTCCCCTATTACACCAAGGCCGACAAGGCCACACGGCAGGCCTGCGAAGAGATTCTGTCCAATCCCCGATATCGCATGCAATGGGTTGAAGAGGCCGACCGCAACGACCCACTTATTCCACTCCATAAGGAGTATAAGGCATATTGCGACTACACACTACCCGACGGACAGATTGCCGCTCTCTGGAAACATGCCCTGACATCGACGTCGGCCGACGGTGGACTGACGTGGGCACAACCTGTAGAGCGCGCCAAAGGTTTTGTGAATAGTAACGCAAAAATCTGGGGACAGCGTCTTTCTGATGGCACTTATGCCACCATTTACAACCCATCGGAATACCGCTGGCCACTGGCCATCTCACTGAGTAAAGACGGATACGAATATGAGACCTTGAATTTGGTTCAAGGTGAGGTACCCCCCATGCGCTATGGCGGAAATTATAAGAGCTACGGTCCGCAGTATGTGCGCGGTATCCAGGAAGGCAATGGCGTGCCCAACGACAGCGACCTCTGGGTAGCCTACTCTATGAACAAGGAAGACATGTGGGTGGCCCACATCCCCGTCCCTGTCCAGACAGAGGCACACAGCCATGCCGACGGCAGCGAGTTCCTTGTTTCCCGCGTTTCCGAATTCAGTATGCCCGACGGTTCTGCCGTCGGGGCCTCTCCCCTCTCCCGCCTCACCTGCTGGAACATCTACTCCCCACTCTACGCTCCCGTCACGTTGAACGACGGCTGGCTGACGCTCACTGACAGCGACCCCTTCGACTATGCCCGCGTGGAGCGCAAGATTCCCGCTACCAAGGAGCTAAAGGTCAGCTTCGACCTGAAGGCAGGTCAGAACGACAGGGGATTGCTGCAGATAGAGTTCCTCGACACTCACGGCACGGCCTGCTCGCGCATCGAGCTGACCGCCGAGGGCATCATGCGCTGTAAGGGCGGTGCTCGCTATGGCAACCTGATAAAATACCAGGCTGATTCTGTCTATCATGTGGAAGCCATACTCAGTGTCAGCCGCCGTGTCGCCGAGGTGTATATCAACGGAAAGAAAGCCGGCCAGCGCATGTTCTTTGCCCCTGTGGAGAGCATCGAACGCGTAATGTTCCGCACAGGCAGCGAGCGCCGCTTCCCCGATGTTGACACCCCTGCCGACTGGGACGGTATCCTCGATAATGCTGGCGAACGCGAACCAGAAGCAACCTTCGCCATTGCTAACGTCATCACTGTGCCCGCTGGTTCAGCCGTCGGTGATGCCGCCTTCCTCCGCTACGACGACTACAAGCACTATGTGGATTATTTCAATACGATGGAGGACGAGAATATCGTCCAGGCCATTCCCAATGCAAAAGCGTGGGAATGGATGACTCAGAACGTGCCCCTCTTCGACTGTCCCAACCGTGACTTCGAAGAGATGTGGTACTACCGCTGGTGGACATTGAGGAAACACATCGAACAGACCCCTGTTGGCTATGCCATGACCGAGTTCCTCGTCAATCGCAACTATGCCGACCAGTGGAAACTCATCGCCTCGGGGGTAGGCCATCACATCCACGAGAGCCGCTGGCTGCGCGACAGCACCTACCTCGACCAGATTGTCAACACGTGGTATCACGGTAATGATGGCCAGCCCATGAAGAAGCTCACCAACTACTCCACATGGATAGCCCACTCGCTTTGGCAACGCTATCTGGTGGATGGACGCAAGGATTGGATCATCTCCATACTTCCTTCGCTGGAATGGGAATACAACCACTGGGAGACTACCCACACCCGTGAGGGTGGCCTCTACTGGCAGGCCGACGTTCAGGACGCGATGGAGGAGACCATCAGTGGCGGACGCAAGAAGAAGTACCTGCGCCCCAGCATCAACAGCTACATGTACGGCAACGCCATGGCTATTAGTAATATCAGCATGCTTGGCGGTGATGCTGCCAAGGCCAAGACATATTACGATAAGGCTGTCGACCTGAAAGAGAAGGTACACGCCAAACTATGGAACGAGGACCACGCCTTCTTCGAGACTCACCGCATCGACTCCTCCGCAAATGTCCGCGAGGCCATCGGCTTCCTTCCTTGGTACACTCACATGGCAAAGGACGAGGCGAAATATGCCGTGGCTTGGCAACAAGCTGCAGACCCGCAGGGCTTCTCGGCCCCCTACGGGCAGACCACTGCCGAGCGCCGTCATCCGCAGTTCCGCAGTCACGGCGTGGGCAAGTGCGAGTGGGATGGTGCCGTATGGCCCTTCGCCACTAGTCAGACACTGACGGCAATGGCCAACTTCGCCAACGACTATACCGCCCGTCCTTTGCCCAGCGTTTCTGCCGCTGGATCTCTCTCCCTCGACTCCCTATTCTATGCCGAAATGGAAAAATACATGCAGAGCCAGCACATGCGCGGTAAGCCCTACATCGGCGAATATCTCGACGAGACTACTGGCTACTGGCTCAAAGGCGATCAGGAGCGCAGTCGCTATTACAACCATTCAACGTGGAACGACCTCATGATTACAGGGCTCTGTGGTCTGCGCCCACGTCAGGACAACACCCTCGAGATCAATCCCCTGCTACCCGCTGACAAATGGGCATACTTCTGTCTTGACAACGTGCTCTATCACGGTCACAATATTACTATCCTATGGGATAAAGACGGCAGCCGCTATCACGCTGGCAAGGGACTACGTGTCTATGTTGACGGAAAACTCAGAGGGCAACGCGAGAACTTAGGCAGGCTGCTCGTACCCAATGCACTATGATACTACAACAGATCTTCCTCTGAGCCGATACCATCCAACTGAGAGGGAGAATCCCCATCACACCTCTCAATATTCAATGTCTTAGTTGAGGAAGGTCCCACTATTTTAGAGCCACTCAACAAGTTCGTTTCTGTTGCGGGTAGTATTTCCTGTGCAGGAGATATATAATTGCGCTTTTTCATATCTCGGTACATTATTTTACAACAACCTTTCTTCCATTTATCACATACACTCCTTTTGCTGTAGGTCTGCCCGTCAGACTGCGACCACTAAGATCGCTCCAACGCTCATGCGACAAACAGGCAGCATGGCTTGACACTTCAACTTTCGTTGTTTCCTCGTCGAACATAAAGGAGAGATAGTCGCGGGCTGCTGCTGGTGGCGACAGATATACACGTCCCTCTGGTAGCGAGTTATCACCTATCCAGCGATAGAATCCCACATTTCCATTCTTCTTTCCCAGCACATATATACCACTCTCCTTCGTTGCCGAAGAACCGTCAGAAATACTCAGTCCGGTGTCAGACAGAGAAGTCGCTGCATCAGTCACAGGCACGTCATATGTGCCAGCCGTCTCACTATACAGTATAACACCCTTATTTGCCGGAACGATACCATCTTCTATCTTAGTGAGCACCACATTATCGCCACCTACACTAGCGGTATAGGCAGAAACATCCATTCCACTAAAGTCTAGTTTTGTTGGTGTACGATAAGAAGCATACTTATATGACGTAATCGTAACGGGATACGATGTGGCAAGGGAGATAGACGGAGTAGTAAGAGATGTTTTGTGATACGATTTTCCTAACGTGCCACTACAAACCACCCAGCAGCCCATTAGATCCGGGTGATTTCTCAGGCCAAGAGTAGTTTGCAGGGAGCCACTGAGAGGCATGCTGGTGGTATTATTCCAGGTTGCACCGAATGGCGAATCGGCTATAGCTATGTTATCATTACCTGACGGAGTAGTAGTGAAATCAGAAGTTTCCTCATACGAACCTACTATAAATCCTTGAACATAGAAAACAATACTAGGGCTATATTCCAAGTATCCAGAAAGGAAATCGTTCACACTATGAGGTTTTGCCTCCGTTCCTACGCCATCCATCACAACAAGCATGTAGGTAGCCTCTCCAGCATCATAGGTTGTCGTTCCTTCAGACGAAGCAGTAACAAGGGCAATACCAGAACCTACAATTGATACTGCACCAGTAGAAGCATTGACTGTAGCGACAGATGGATTGCTGGAAGAATAAGTAATCGTTCCGTCAAAACCGGAAGCCTTGTTTAAAGTGGGGGAAGTAAAAGAATTGCCTTTGACAACCTTCACGTATGCAGAACTGAATTTTAACTCAGGTCTTGTTTTCGTATCTGATTCTTCAACCAATTTATATACTACTATAGAATGAGGCTGATAACCAAGCTCTCCATTCTGATAAGCTTTGTAAGTATTGGATGTCGTCAGACCAAGGGTTACTTTGTCGGTAACACTGTTCCCCTGGTAGATAACAACAGTTTCATTACTACCAAAATTGAATTGCCAAGCACTATTTGTAGTCTTATTACTTAACATTAAATTTGTTCCACTAGGATTGCTCAGAATTGTACTACTATTATATCTAATAATGTATTCCTCTTTTGCCGAGTATATCGTCCACACATACCCCTCATCACCAGTAAGGCCATAGGTTTTGTAACTATTGGTTGTCTCCAGAGCATTGTTAGAAATGGTATTTTTCATCACTCGCCCTGCTTGTTCAAAGACATACTTTTCACCCGCCTTGACATTGGTTACGCGCTGCAATCTATAGGTTACAGCCAATGCATCATTTATATTCCCTATCTGTAGCAAAAAGAAGGAAAAAACATAAAATAAAATCTTTTTCATAATTCTTTTTTAAAAATTGCGCAAAAGTAACTAAATATTTTGACATGACAAACATTTTTCCACTCTTTTTTTCTAACAACACCAAATCCATATAGGTTTCCAATGGGGAAATATGATGACAAAACAAGCCGAACAAGCGTCTTTAATTTAGTATGAGACAAATATTGATAACACTGCTGATAGGATTTGTGCTGCCGCTGACTGCACAGACAGACGACTTCGGCCATGCACAATGGATAGGAGCCATAACCCGCAAACAGGCGAAAACGCCCGAGGGACGATTATACCAAGGAGCCGTACTGAAAGAAACTAGGGGACTGTGGCAACAAGCCGACACACTATCACGACGGAGTATCATCCTGCGCCGTGACTTTCTACCTAAGAAACCCATACGTAAGGCAATGGTGTATATCTGCGGCCTCGGATTCTATGAGCTGACCATCAACGGGAAAAAAGTCGGCAACGCGGAGTTTGCCCCTTTGTGGAGCGACTACGACAAGAGCGTGTTTTACAATACATACGATGTCACCGCTCACCTCTCTTCACGCAAAACCCAAAACTCAAAACTCAAAACCAAAGACATCATCCAAGTCCTCCTCGGCAACGGCTTCTACAACGAACAGGGAGGGCGATACCACAAACTGAAGATTTCGTTCGGTCCTCCTACCCTGCTCTTCCGCATGCACGTTTACTATCAAGACGGTAGCGAAGAAGACGTGGTAAGCGATGCCTCGTGGCAGTGGGCACCATCGCCTATCACATTCAATAGCATCTATGGCGGTGAGGACTATGATGCGCGCTTAGAAGCACTACCAAAAGGAGCCACTCCCCAGTCCCTCCCAAGTGGAAAGGAGAACGACTGGAAAGCTGTTGTCGTTCAAGAAGCTCCCAAAGGCATCCTACGCAAACAGATTGCCAAGCCCGTGAAGATCATGGAGCGCTATGCCGTAAAGGATACTGTGCGCAAGGATTCTGTCCTTGTGCTCGACATGGGCCAGAACCTCGCAGGTTTCCCCGAGATCACCGTTCAGGGCCAGGCTGGTCAAAGCATCAAACTTACACCTGGTGAGACTCTAACACAAGACAATCTTGTGAACCAAAAGCAGACAGGACGGCCACATTTCTACACATATATTTTAAGGGGGAAACATCTCTCCGACACTCCCATAAAGGGAAGGGCTCTGAAGTCTCACTCTTTAGGGAGAGATTTAGATGAGGTAGAAGTTTGGCATCCACGCTTCTCGTACTACGGTTTCCGCTATCTGCAGGTGGAGGGAGACATTGAAGTGCTGAAGAAGGTAGAGTCGTGCTTTGTCTATAATTCAGCACTACGCACAGGCACCTTCGAATGCTCTAATCCCCTGCTGAATGATACTCACCGCCTTATCGACCGCGCCATCCGCAGCAACTGGCAGAGCGTGTGGACAGACTGCCCTGCCCGCGAAAAACTGGGCTGGCTGGAACAGGACTGGCTCAACGGAGAGGGGCTGCTTAGCAACTATGACTGCCGTTCAATGATGGAACAGACCATGCAGAACATAGTCGATGCACAGCACGACGACGGTTCCATGCCTGAGATCGCTCCTGAATATACCGTCTTCACAGGGTCGTGGGCACGTCCCTTCCAGGAGTCGCCGGAATGGGGAGGAGCCATCATTGCCCTGCCGTTCCTTTACCGCGACTTCTACGGCGACTCATTGCTCATCAAGCGCCACAATCCACATATGAAGCGCTATGTGGACTATCTGCACACTCAAGATTCATGCTATATCCTTAGACAGGGCCTTGGTGACTGGTACGACTTCGGACCAGGACGTGCAGGATTCTCACAGAATACGCCCATGCCCTTGGTATCCACCGCTCACTACTACTGGTGGAACCACCTGATGCAGGAGCCCCGCGCCGACAGCATCAAAGCGGCCTTCATCAAAGAGTTCTACGACCCCGCAACACATCGGTATGCAATGGGCAGCCAATGTGCTCAGGCCATCGCGCTCGAAATGGACCTCGTGCCCGAAGGTGACCGCGAGGCAGTATTGCAACAACTGATAGCCGACATCCACGCCCACGGCGACCGACTGACCACGGGCGACGTAGGCAACCGCTACCTGTTCAACGCCCTCATCCACAACGGCCAGCAGGAACTGCTTTACAAGATGCTCAATCACTACGACGTGCCAGGTTATGGATACCAGATCAAGAAAGGCATGACTACGCTCACCGAGCAATGGAATCCCGAGCACGGAGCATCTATGAACCACTTCATGATGGGCCACATCAACAACCTGCTCATTCCTTACATCCTCGGCATCTGGCGCCACAATGGTGAAGCAGTCATTGCCCCCCACCCTATGGGAGACCTTACATGGTGCCGCGGCGAGTCGAACGGCATTAAAGTTTCATGGCGCATCACAGGAGACACCTTCGTACTCGACATCGACATCCCCGAAGGTACTACCGCCGCCGTCATCCTGCCATACAGTGGCCAACATCAGTCGATTGGCGCGGGCCATCATCAGTTTTTTGAGGGTGTCATTCCGTCATGTCATTACGAAAATCTTTAACAGCCGTCAAAAAGCTCAAAAAGTGTGCCAACGCCAGATACAGAGTGTGCCAAAGGATGGCACACTCTGTATCTGCCTTTGGCACACTCTAAAATTGCGGCAATGATTTTTCGCCATTTGGGAATTTTTACGTACATTTTCAGCCGACAACCAACTGCTTTTCAGTTAACCAATAGACTTGGTGGGTCAAAAAAAAGAACGGGATTATTTTGCATTTCGCTCGTTTTTTAGTATTTTTGGCCCCAATAAAACTATAAATATCGTAACATGAAGAAAATACTGACTATTCTTATTATTGCAGCATGGGCAATGACGGTCCGTGCTACTGATGATTTCATCGTATTCCAGCCGTCGGCTGACGCGATTTCCCTGCAGGGAGCCACCGTAGGCTTCGACAACCGTGAGCACAGCTGCGTGCAGCGTGCCGTGGCCAGTTTGCAGGCAGATATGGAGAAAGTAACTGGCGTGAGGCCAGATGTGGCTCAACAGCCAGATATACTGATTGGCACCGTGGGATGCAACAAGATGATAGACCAATGGGTGAAGCGTGGCGAGCTGCGCAACCTGAAAGGCAAGACCGAGAAATATATCATCAAGACCATCGGGCAACAGTTGGTGATTGCAGGCAGCGACAAGCGAGGCACTGTGTTTGGCATCTACGAGTTGAGCAAACAGATGGGAGTGTCGCCGTGGTATTGGTGGGCTGACGTTCCTGTCGAGAAGCACGGGCAGATATACGTCAAGCGAGGCGAATATACCGACGGGGAGCCGGCAGTGAGATACAGGGGACTGTTTCTGAACGACGAGGCTCCGTGTCTGACTACGTGGGTGAAGAACACCTACGGAACAGGATACGGCGACCATAGGTTTTATGAGAGGGTGTTTGAACTCATACTGCGACTGAAGGGTAACTTCCTGTGGCCTGCCATGTGGGGCTGGGCATTCTATGCCGACGACCCGCAGAACTCGAAGACTGCCGACCAGATGGGCATCATTATCGGCACCAGCCATCATGAGCCCATGGCACGCAACCATCAGGAGTACGCCCGTCACCGCAATGAGTGGGGCCCGTGGAACTACCAGAAGAACAGGGAGAACCTGGACCGTTTTTTCCGTGAGGGCATTGAGCGCATGAAGGGTACTGACGATATAGTAACCATCGGCATGCGTGGCGATGGCGACGAGGCCATGAGCGAGGATGCCGACACCAAGCTCCTGCAACGCATCGTCGAGAACCAGCGCAAGATCATCAAGCAAGTGACGGGCAAACCTGCCAAGAACACCCCGCAGGTGTGGGCACTCTATAAAGAGGTACTCGACTACTATGACAAGGGCATGCGTGTGCCGGACGACGTACTTATCCTGCTCTGCGACGACAACTGGGGTAACCTTCGCCGTGTTCCTACGGCTAAGGAGCGACAGCATCCCGGCGGCTGGGGACTGTACTACCATGTAGATTACGTGGGGGCTCCTCGCAATACGAAATGGCTCAACGTAACACCATCACAGAACATGTGGGAACAGCTGACGCTGGCCGCTGACTACGGACTGGACCGTATGTGGATACTGAACGTTGGCGACCTGAAACCCATGGAGTACCCCATCACCCTATTTATGGACATGGCATGGAACCCGCGTTCCGTGGGTCGCGACTTAGTTGCAACTCACACGGAGCCCTTCTGCCGCCAGTTATTCGGCAACAAACAGGCAGAGGAGGCGGCACGGCTGCTTAACCTGTGCTGCAAATATGCAGGACGATCAACTGCAGAGATGCTTGATGCCGACACCTATAATATAGAGTCGGGAGAATGGCGCCGCGTAGCCGACGACTATATACGACTGGAGGCAGAGGCTCTGCGCCAGTATCTCACACTCGATACAGAATACCGCGATGCTTACCAGCAAATCATTCTCTTCCCGATACAGGCCATGTCGAACCTGCACCAGATGTACTATGCGGTGGCCATGAATAAATATCTGGCCCGTCAAAATGACCCTGCTGCCAATGAATGGGCAGAGCGAGCCCGTGAGGCCTTCAAACGCGACAGCCTATTATGTGCGGCCTACAACCATGACTTGGCTGGCGGGAAGTGGAATGGCATGATGACGCAGAAACATATAGGCTATAAGATATGGAATGACGACTTCCCTGCCGACCGCATGCCTGATGTTGATGTAGTGGCTGAAGGAAAAGGAGGCTACGTCTTTCCGCTGGAAAACGGCTTCGCCGCTATGGAGGCAGAGCACTACTATACGGCAACGCCTGCCTCTAATGCACAGTGGACCGTACTGCCATTCGTAGGGCGCACGTTGAGTGGAATGACATTGATGCCTTACACGGCGTCAGTCGATGGTGCCTCACTCCAGTATCGTTTTACCACCAGTTCGTCAACGCTCGTCCCTGAAGTCAAGATACATGTCATTGTCAAATCAACCCTTGACTATCTGAACAAGGGCGGACTGACATATCAAGTGACTCTGGATGGCAGTGAGCCCCAGACTGTCAACTTCAACCACAATCTGAATGAGGCGAAGGAGAACATCTATTCCGTTTTCTATCCCACTGTGGCCCGTCGTGTGGTGGAGTCTGTAGTAACCTTGCCCTTGAACACCAATCAGGAAGTCCACGTGCTGACAATTCAGCCCAACGACCCCGCCATTGTATTCGAGAAAGTGGTGATTGATGCCGGAGGATACAAGCCACAGTTCCTGTTTGGAGAGGAAACACAAAAACAACGAGACAACAACTTAAACAACTGACAATATGAAAAAACTCATTCTGTTAACAGCACTTGTCACTATGGCACTGACTGCAGCAGCCCAGGATTTCCACTTCGACGAAGTGACGTACTCACCACAGCAAACTGTTTTCAAGCTGTTTGCTCCTGTTGATGCCAAGGCTGTGAGGTTGCGCATATATGCCCAAGGATTGGGCGGAAAAGCACTGAAGACGGTGAAGATGACCCGACAGGGCACACTATGGCATGCCACCGTGAAAGGCGACATGAAAGGTCGCTTCTATACCTTCGACATTGGACGCGGCGAGTGCCCCGGAGTATTTGCAAAGGCGGTAGGAGTGAACGGGCTGCGAGGTGCCATTATCGACCTCAAGGAAACCGACCCCGCTCATTGGTGCTGCGACGAAAGACCAGTCACAAAGTCGCCTGCCGACCTCGTCATTTATGAGATGCACCACCGTGATTTCTCCATAGCGCGTCAGGACGCAAAGCATCCGGGAAAGTTCCTGGCTCTCACCGAGCCCTGGGCTGTAGAACACCTGAAGACTCTCGGAGTAAATGCCGTACACATACTGCCAAGTTACGACTATGGCTCTGTGGATGAGACACGCCTTGCCGACAACAAATACAATTGGGGATACGACCCCGTAAACTACAACGTGCCAGAGGGCGGATACTCCACCGACCCATATCGCCCCGACGTCCGAATACGTGAATTCAAACAGATGGTACAGGCACTCCACAAGGCAGGAATACGCGTTATACTAGACGTAGTATATAATCACACTTACGACATCGAGCACTCCAACTTCCAGCGTACTTATCCTGACTATTATTACAGGGTGGGCAGCAACGGCTCTGGCTGCGGCAATGAGACTGCCTCGGAACAGCCTATGATGCGCCGATTCATGATGGAGAGCGTTAAATACTGGATTGAGGAGTATCACATCGACGGATTCCGGTTCGACTTGATGGGCGTTCACGACATAGAGACCATGAACCAAATACGGCAGATGGTGAACGACATCGACCCCACTATCTTCATCTATGGAGAGGGATGGAGCGCCGGACCATGTGCACTACCCAACGAGCAGCTCGGCATGAAGGCCAACATTACGGAAATGCCTGGTATTGCTGCTTTCAGCGACGAGATACGCGATGCACTGAGAGGACCATTCAGCGACGACACAAAGGGAGGATTCCTGGCTGGCGTAGAAGACTGCGAGGAGAGTCTGAAATTCGGCATTGTGGGGGCTATCAGCCACCCGCAAGTTGACATGAAACAGGTAAACTACGCCACCAAACCCTGGGCAATAGAGCCAACACAGATGATTAGCTACGTATCGTGCCACGACGACATGTGTCTCGTTGACCGACTGAAGGCAAGTCTGCCCAACAGCCTCTCAGAAAAGAAGGGGAAACAAGTGACAGTTGACGAGGATGAAATAATACGCCTCGACCTGCTGGCACAGACGGCGGTATTCACATCGCAGGGCGTGCCTTTTATGCTCAGCGGCGAAGAACTGATGCGCGACAAGAAGGGGGTACACAACTCATTTGAGTCACCCGACAGTATCAACCATCTCAACTGGGAGAACCTGAAGCGCTATCCTCAGGTGTTCGAATACTACAAGAATCTGATAGCACTACGACAACACCATCCGGCTTTCCGACTGGGAAATGCCGACTTAGTGCGTAAGCATCTTGAATTCATCACTACACCGAAACATGTGGTGGCTTTCCAACTGAAAAACTATGCCGGACGCGACGACTGGCGAAATATCATTGTGGTGCTCAATGCATCGAAAGAGGTGCAGACGGTTAGCATACCAAAGGGTATCTACACCGAAGTGTGCTGCGATGGTGTAATAAATGAAAACGGCCTCGGCACAATCGAGGGTGACAAAGCCGCAGTCAGCCCACAGTCGGCTCTGATAATACACGACTGACAGTAAACTGCCAAGATACTATCTGAGCGTATATGTCTCTCCAGCCTTCGTCTGTAACTTATAGACGGAGGCTTTTTTATCGTAGCTCAACCCCTTGCCATGCAAGGCGGCAGATGCACGAAGGCGGCAGATGCCACCATTACGTGAATGGATGACAGCCTTGGTGAGTCGCCCGTCATTCCACTCAATATCAACGACGAAACCGCCACGAGCCACCAATCCCTTTACGCTGCCGTCTTTCCATACTGAAGGCAAGGCTGGCAGCAAATATATGAATCCGTCGTAGCTCTGCATCAGCATCTCGGCTATGCCAGCAGTACATCCAAAGTTGCCGTCAATCTGGAATGGCGGATGAGCATCAAACATATTGGGGTAAGTGCCGCCATGCTGCTTTACCGTGCCAAAAATCAGGAAGGTGTCGGCTGTCAGCGTCAGCTGGTCCTTAATAAGTTTGTAGGCATGCTCACCATCCAACAGGCGAGCCCACGAACAGACCTTCCAGCCCATGCTCCACCCCGTAGAGACATCGCCACGGGCATCGAGCGACTTCCGGGCTGCCTCCCATAGTTTCGGAGTATGTGTTGGAGTTATCTGATAAGAGGGGTACAGACCGTAGAGATGTGAGAAATGGCGGTGGTCGTCCTTGGGGTCATCCAGGTCGTCGAGCCATTCCTGCAGCTGACCCCAGCGGCCTATCTGCATAGGTGGCAACTGCTTCAACTGCTCGCCAATGACACATAGCAGCGAGTCCTCATCATTTCCCTCATTTCCTACATTTCTTTCATTTCTCTTCATTCCTTTCATTTCCTTGGCGGCAGCCAAGACATTGGTATATAGCTCCGCCACTATCTGGTTATCCATCGTCACACCGGCATCCAAAGGCGTAGGGCGTCCCTTGCCGCCATGCTCGGGCGACTCACCAGGACAAACCACCAAATAGCCCTTAGCGGGATGTTTCTGTAAGGTCTGCGTATAGAAGCGGGCAGCCTCAAGCATGATGGGGAAATACTGACGAAGGAAAGTCTTGTCGCCCGTATAGAGGTAATGCTCCCACAGATGACGACAGAGCCATGCCGAGCCCATAGGCCACAGACCTGTCTGGGCACGATCCACAGGACCGGTAATACGCCACTGGTCAGTATTATGATGCAGCACCCAGCCGTCCACGCCATACATGTCGCGGGCAGTCTCACGGCCTGTCTCGCTGATTTCCCGAATCAACTTGAACAGCGGTTCATTCATCTCCGTCAGGTTCGTCACCTCCGATGGCCAATAGTTCATCTCCAGATTGATGTTCGTGGTGTATTTAGAGTCCCACGAGGGCAACATCTTGTCGTTCCAGATGCCCTGCAGGTTGGCAGGGTTCATATTGTCGGGCTGGCTACTACTGATGAGCAGATAGCGGCCGAACTGAAAATAGGTGGCCACAAGATGGTTGTCGGCGATTCTGTCGCCGACCTCAGAAAACCGCTCGATGCGCTTATCCATGGGGATGCCGGCGTAGAGGTCGTCACCCAGGTCGAGCTTCACGCGGTCGTAGTACTTGTGATACGTCTGGGTATGCAGGGCTTTCAGCGCCTCATAACCTAAGGACATCGCACCATGCAGACGCTCTTTCGATTGCAGTACCTCATCGCCCGTGATGTCCTTGTAGTTCTTGACATTCGTACCTACGGTTACATACAATATCGCCTCATCGGCCCCCACAACACTGATAATGCCGTTCGAGCCACTGACCTTACCGCCCTTCGCATCAACAGCCATACGACCCATAAAGCGCACCTTGCCCTTCAGGCCCTCGTGCTTGCCGGAAACGCCCAAAAGCGTAGCGGTGGCAAACTCTTCACTCTTCACTCTCAATTCTTCACTTCCCACAAGTGGATTCTCGTGGGGAGTGGTCATGTTAGCAGTAAACGTAATCCTACCCTTCTCGCTGGCTGTCAGACGGATAGCTATCACTTGATGGCCACCCAGCGGAGCTATTGCCTCGCGCTCATACTGCACACCGTCAGCCGTATAGCGAACAACACTTCGGGCATTATCCAAATCCAGCCAACGCTCATAATTCTCATAGTTGGCATGTCCAGGCATGGCGATATACAAATCTCCAAAAGGCTGATATGGCATTCCCATGTTCTGCCCAACGGCATTGGGCATTACCTTGGCATTAGCCAAATCCTGCGCCTCCTTGTATTTGCCTTCGAAGATGAGCCTCCGTACCTCGGGCAGCGCCTCTTTGGCATTGGGATTCACCACCTGATTTGGCTGGCCTGCCCACAGCGTCTCCTCGTTCAACTGGATATGCTCTACGGCAGGGGTACCGAACACCATTCCGCCCATCACTCCATTACCGATGGGCAGTGCCTGAGTCCACGTCATTGCCGGTTTGTCATACCACAGCCGGTGTTGCGCCCATACAGGACTCCATGACAAGTGACAAATGATAAATGATAAAGTTATTAGCGTCTGTCTTTTCATCGTTTCGTAGATTGTTGTTATATAGGAAAAGACTGATGAAGCGTACAAATGTCGTCAGTTTCAGAAGAACTGTCTAATAACGGGCAAAGATGAAACCATCAATTCTCATAGAAAAAACTTAGCACATATTTTGCAATTTACGAAAGAAACTGTATTTTTGCAATAACAAATAAATATACTGACGCGATGGATAAACAGGTGAGAAAACCAACGGTGCATAGCATGAAGCGGCGTAGCAGTGCTCATGATTATAGCCGTAGTGGATTCTATCATATCACTATTAGCGTTCCAAGTGTGTTGCATCAACCGTTTGGACGCATAGTCGGACAGTTGAATAAGCCTGACGGGGATAGTGATGCCCCGCATGTGGAGCTAACACCTATAGGCAAAATGGTGGAGGAGGAACTAAAGGTAAGCATCCATCACTACTATCCAATGCTTGAGGTGCTGGACTACGTTGTGATGCCTGAGCATTTGCATTTCTTGTTGATGGCCAAAGGGGATGTTGTATCGCAAAGTGGCAAAGCCACTCATCTCGGTCATGTCATAGCAGGATTCAAGTATGGATGCAATAAGCGCTTTTGGGCTATGACAGGGAAGATATGCCTGGCGACTGAATCGCCAGGCACACTGAAAAGCAGCACTGCGCTTGGCGATGCTGTAGGCACACTGAAGAGCAGCACTGCGCTTGGCGATTCTGTCGCCAAGGTCCCCAAGGTCACAAAGGCTGCCCTACCCCCGCTATTCGATGCAGGCTACTGTGATGTGATGCCTGTAGATGAGGCACAGCTGGACACCCAGCGGGCTTATATTCATGCCAATCCACGTAGTCGCCTGCTAAGGATGACTAACCGAGCATGGCTCCAACCGCAGCGCCGCACAATAGACACGGCAGTGAGCGTACCAGCCTTAGAAGGCTATCTGCGACGCGAGTGTCCTTATCAATTGACTGCTGAAAGTCTTGATATAGTAAAAAAGAGATTATTGGTAGAAGACGAACGGGTGATATGCGATAGTTACGGCAACACAGAATTGTTGACCCGGCGTCTGCTGCCAGTAGTTTGTCATCGCAAGGATGCTGATTCATTTCAACAGCAGAAAGCACGCTGTTTGTCTGAAGCAGCCTCGGGTGCGGTGCTCATCTCTGCCCGCATCTCTAAAGGAGAACAGGAGATCATGGATGCAGCCTTGCTTTCAGGCTATCCCGTCATTCGCATAGAGGACAATGGCTTCCCTGAAATCTACCATCCGTCAGCAAGCCGCATGGACGATTGCGCCTCAGGTCATCTCTTGTTGCTGACTCCTTGGTCGTATCAGTTCAGAAAGCATGAAGAGAAAGTGAGCGTTCCTTTCTGCAAAGCAATGAATTGTGTGGCTCAAGCTGTTTGCAAGAAAAAGGATAGCTGGTGGAAGGAAGAATAGGTGACAACAGAGGGGATATTCACCGACTTTCAATTACTTGTTGCTGATGAACGATGGTGCCGTCGTTGCTGACACCTTCGAGACTGACAACGCGCTAAAATGTCGTCATTTCCTGTGTCAATTTGCCTGGGATAGACAATGCAACGATTTGTTTTTCAGGAAGATAATCTTTTCTTGTTGTGTCATCATCCCTTAGGGTCTTGACAAAGGCTTCATTTTGTTGTATCTTTGCATCATCAAACCATAAAACAATGAAGCTATGACAAAAAGTAAATCTATTTGCAAGGTGTTGAACATCCGCAAACTGTTAGGTAAAGTAGTAACGCTTGTCGGTATCTCGGTTGGTCTGTTTACTTTGACGGGCTGTGGCGATAAGGAACTGCTGGATGTGGTTCCAGCGCCTGCAACCGCAGGACAAACCTCAAAAATCTTTTCTGACCCGATTCACCAAATGCCCATGTTCCCTGGCGGTCAGCGAGCCCTGATGAATTATTTGGCAGAGAACGTCCATTATACCGATGAAATGGCAGAAATTTGCGCTCAAGGGCGTGTTATCGTTACATTTATCGTTGAAATAGACGGCAGTATTACGGAGGCAAAAGTCGTTAAGAGTGTACACCCGCTTTTGGACGAAGAGGCTTTGCGTGTGGTCAAGGCTATGCCCAAATGGACTCCCGGCTCGATAGATGGAAAACTCATGAGAAACAGATATACTATGCCTGTTATTTTCCGTCCAGATGAAAAACGCAGATATCAATCTTTTTGTTAAGTCTGCTCTTGGTGCTGCGTATGGCCTGTTCAGAACAGCAGAAAGAGTGCGACTTCTGGCGGTCTGACTTTCCAAAATACTCCATAATGCAGAAGAAAGTCTCCTTAGGCGTCAGCGTTGCCGTTGCCTGACTCAACAGGTCGGACAGCGTGGCATCGATGAGCGGGAGTGTCTTGAGCACAGCCTGCTCTTCGTACTTGCCCATCTGGCTGATATTCTGGTCGTTGATGATGGCAAAGAGTACGTCGATGCCTGTTTTTGTATCACCGATTTCTATCTTCTCATATTCAGGGGCTTGCTCTCTTCCCTCCAGGGAGGGAATGGGGGTAGGCAGGCTATCGCGTACCCTGTCAATGCGTTGTTGGTACAGGCGGGAGAGCGCTTTCATGCGACGAACATACCAATAGGCTACGGCGCCCAATGCCAACAATAGCAGCAAGACTATGATGGCAAACGTGTGCCGCTGTTTTCCCGCCTTCGCCTGTTCCACCTTCGATTGCACATCCATCACGTTGGTATATAATGCCGGTGAAATGGTCTGCATCAGCATCTGCATATCTTCCTCTTTGCCCTCTCTGTAGTAAATATAGCACAGCAGGGAGAGTGCGTCGGCTGTGTCAACCGCCTGAGCCCTATTGCAAAACCTCATCCTGTGTTGTATCTTTGCACCGACATACTTATCAATACATGAGTGTAATCCAATAAGTCATGAGACCGCCAAGTGGTGTTTAATCGTCAATTCACTGCACTTGACGGTCTCATTTTTGCCTGTCGGTGGGCTGGAGTTCACACGCAGCGACCCCTTTTGACCCTCGCGCAAAACGAAGATAAGGCTCGACGGCATCGAGCTACGTAGTTCGAGCCCTTCGAGCTTCCTCTTCGAAGCCTTCGAGCTACGTAGTTCGTTTCAGCCACCCTCAGGGGGCGACGACTTGTCGGTTAACGACCTCCGACCCGTCGTTGAGGAAGATGAACAACACACCAGGAACCTTACCCGTAAAGGACTGCGGACGAACTCCGAAGATGCCGTTAGTAGCATTATTTGGTGTGAAGTACTCGATGGCCTTGACATTGGCAGGTACCAGATTCAATACATAGTCGTGATCGTCATTCATATTCATGTTGTCGACATAAATATCCAATCCTGCATTATCGGGCGTGGCAATATGGGGGGCGCCATTATAATAGTTTACCCTTATTCCTAATGAAGTCAGCAGTTGCTTCATATCGTTTGCTTGTCCTATTTTTGGGTCGCCAGGTTTGAAGCCGCGTGGTGGATCCATATTGTAGTGGTTTAGGACTGGTGTTTTCTTTTTCTTCTTACTACCCATCACAGATACCTCCTGTAGCTCAATGCCTGCATTCTCCATACGGATTGTGATTTGGGTCTCTGCTATAAGTGTACCCGTCTGCTGGTCCTTGATACTGATAGTCACTTCCCCTGCTTTGAGCATCTCGCTGTCAATACGCAGCACCTTTTCTTTATTATAGTCGGAAACAATATCATTACCATTCCCTGTGACAGTACAAACAAGCGAGTCTGTACCCTTGTAATCATGTAATTGTATCAGCAGTTTTCCCTTCCGTTGTCCCACTTCAATATAAGATGATTGTTCATAAAGATGACGTTGACGGCGTGTCTCATCCAACTTTCGCTGCAAGTCATAAACGGAAGCTTGGATGATAGGTTGTCCATCCTGCATATCGCAGACAATGGTCTGTGACTTGCAAGGAATTAGTGCAACTATATATAATAATAGAAGCAGAAGTCGTTTCATGCTGCAAAGATAATAGGAATTATTCAATTATCGCTTCCTTGTGTACAACTATTCCATCGTCGCTAACACCTTCGAGGGTGACGAGGTAGCGTTTGGAGATGTCAGAGGCATAGAACTTAACGGTGGCATGGCCGTTGTCGTCTGTTGCCACCTTCGGATTCCAGTAGAGCGTTGTGCGATGGTCAGGGCGGGTTTTGGCAGACGGGTCAGGATATTGTGGCGAGTAGAACGCCCGTGCAGGTTGGTAGCCTTGTTGTTGGACGGTAGCCATGGAGAGTGGGCGGAAGATCCTGCCCTTCAGGCCAGGCTTCTGCCGGACGAGCAGCAGTCCCGAGGTTGACACGTTCCAGCCATAGATGGTCATGTGGGCGGCACCGACATGGTCGAACCATTCGATGGACTCAATGGTCTCGGGCTGAAGCATCAGCAATTCCTCCACGTTGCTGCGAAACTCGTCGATGAAAATGACTGGACCGTCTTGCGCTCGCGTAACTGTGCCTGAGCGGTATCTGATGCGCAGCTCGCCATTGGCATCGCGATAGACGGGAATGCCTAAGGTGCTGAGCAGGATCTCCATCGAGTAGAAATTGTTGAGCAAGGGGTCGTCATCATAAAAAGCACGGAAGGGCGGCATACCCAGCAGGTTGGTGGGCTTGTGCTGACGTTTCTTCTCCGTGACCACCTCAGGCAGGTCGATGGTGCGATCCACGCTGCCATACATGACTTGTTCATTGGCCTGCTTGGCAAAACTCACAGGGGGACAGACCCCATGTGAGGGATTTCCTACAGAGGGTCTGTCCCCCTGTGAGCTAATCGTTGGGTATGACGGTTCGTCGATATTGAGTTGTACTAGACTGGTACTGCCTGTCTGGCGCATACCCTCTAAGAGATAAGTGGTCCCATCAGGAAAGTCCAGACCATTGATGGTGAAACGCGAACTGTCACCCAGTTCGAAGGTCTCACGGAAACCAGTATCAGGACGTAGCAGTACCAGTTGAGGGTGCTTGACTTTCTTGAAGATTGTTCCGCGAATCTGCCCGGAGATGGTCTGCGAGGTCTGGAAGCCATATTGAATGTCAGGGTGCTTGTCTTTCAGTATATCGCTGAGGGCATATCCGTCAGGTGAGCGCATCAGATACTCATCAATGGCAGGTTGCAGCGTGTCGGGCTTTACCACGTCATAGTCGGTAACACTGAGTGAAAATGACCCGTAGAGTGGCGTGCCGTCAGCTTCTGCAAGGTCTATCGACAACTCCATCAGTTCGTTCTGGGTACGGGCTTTGCCACTGATAGCTACCTGTGGCTTGATTTCCTCGATGGTAGTCTGGCTCTCGGCAATGACGGCTCCCGTCTCGCGGTTCACCATAGCTATGCTGATGTTGCCCGGTCGCAGCGAATGGCAGTCGATGCGTAACACCTTGCCCTGCGTATAGTCCGCAACGATGAGGTTTCCGCTGCCGTAGAGCGTACAAGCCAGAGGTTCGTCAGTCGTCGCGTTGAACTGTATCAGCATCTGTCCTTTGCGCCGGACCACCTGCAACTTCGGGGATGCTTGAAGCAAGTTGTTATTTTGCTTGAAGTAAACTCCAGGTTTACTTGAGGTAAACTCCGAGTTTACTTGAGGTAAATTTCCAACTACCCACAAAGGCTTATAGAAGAAGCGCTCCGCAGGGAAGTTGCGCATCCATTGCGTATAGGCTGCTAACGTGTAACTGCCGCCGTGCAGATGACGCGGCAACGTGATAGCATTAGCAAAGACCCCGTCGCTGTCGCACTTCACGATGAAGCGTTGCACCAGCGTATCGGCCTGCTGGTCGTGCAACTCCAAATAAACGTAGCGTGAGCGGCTGATAGGCGTATGTGTGACGGCATCCACCAGATGTGTACGGAACCACACTGTATCCCCCGGCACATAATAAGGCTTGTCCGTATGCACGTAAATCTGCTCCTGCGGAACTTTGCGGTAGTAGTCCAATATGCGTTGTTGGATGTCGAGCGTATCCGCTTTCTTTTGCAGCGTCTCGACGGCAGCGCGCAAAACCGTCTGCCATTTGTCAGCGCTGACCCGTCGGCGCATGCCCTCAATGGTGTCTTTCAGTTCCTGAAACTGCTGGCGCGAAAGACGGCCTTGATAGTTGTGGGCCAGTTCGCGCACAATGACGGCAATAGCTTGGTCGTTGGCGGTGTTATGACCTGTAAACCTCTCGCTGACATGGAGCATTTTGGCTCGCAAGTCGCCGTATGTGCTGATAGTCTGAGAACTAATATTCAGCGTTACCATCGTTATACCTATTATAATAAAAAGACGTTTCATGGCTGTTCCTCCGTTATTTGATTAATGTTCATAGCTTCTTCCTGCACGTCATCTTTAGTCAGTTCGCCTATCATGATGCGCTGTACCAATTTCTGCAGACGGGCATCGGCACG
>CAMHLV010000035.1 GCA_946186115.1 uncultured Prevotella sp.
TTCCTATTTTATGTTAAATTATGCAGGTGCGCCATCACTTGCGAAACTTTAGTCTATTCTATTTTTGCAATCTTATGCTGAATGTCTGAGAGTAAAGATTTCAAGAAATCCTCATCCACATCATCTAGCAGATTGATAATCTTGCTTCGATACTGGTTCTTGTTCCATTTCTCCATTTCTAAAGCCGTTGTTTCTGGGCGGTCTCGATATAGGGTTTCATCGTATTGTAACTTTTGTGGCCAGTACACTTCATCACCGTCTCAGCTGGTATTTCCATAGCTAAAGAGCATGAAACGAATGTGCGTCTAGCGTCATGGTTGGATATGATATCACAAAACTTATGGGATTCCTCCCTTCTATCCGTACCTATATAATATACCTCGGTAATGATACGATCAATACCAGCAGCTTTAGCCGCGTCTTTAATGGCATCATTCAGTTTCTGTGAACTCTGAATGTCAAATACGTAACCATCCGTAGTTGCCATGTCTTTATACTTATTTAATATACGCTGTGCTTCTTCAATCAGTGGAATAGTTAAATGTTCTCCAGTCTTCTGGGCAAACATTTCGATGCGGTTATCTTGAATGTGTATGGTCTTTAGTCGTTTTAGGTCAGAGACACGCAGAGAGGTAAAAGCCATAAAGCACCAGAAATCACGGGCGCGGCCAAGTCTACCGCTTCTGTCCTCTTCAAACTGAAAATGGGCGAAATGCAGCAGCTCGTCATAATGCAGAAATGTAACAGTCTTAGGCAGCACCTTCAAGTTGGTTTCGAAGTTAAGCACAGTCGCAGGAACTTGATATCCCTCTTTAGTGTTGAGCCATTTTAAGAATCCTTTAAGCATCGTCACCTGCTTATTGATAGTACGGTTCCGATACTCATTCTTAATATACCAGTCTTTAAGCTTATACATGTGCTCGATGGTAATCTTGTCTGGCCGGATATGAGGGTTCGCTTTCGTAATGTGCTGAAAAGCCTGAGTGTACTTTTCCTTAGCCTGGTCGTCCCAGTTCTTTTCGCGGCCACACTCTTCCAGAAACCAATCAATCATTTCCTTGAAAGTCTTTTTCTTATGAACGACAGTAGGGGAGGTTGTCTGTTCGTCCACGCGACCGAGTGCATAGTTAACCATCGTTTTCAGTTCGTCGGTTGTTGGAATGGTGTTTCTAAGGGCGCACTTGTCAAAGATGCTCTGTATTTCTTCACGATACTCAGCAATGGCCTCGTTAATTTCCAAGTATGTGAACTTCATATCACGCACATAGTGAGTAGTACCCTTTTTTGCTCTCAACAGATCCTGATCCCACTTCTCGGCCTCGGCCCATACGTTGGTAAAGAAGGATACCTCAGATTTGCTTTGGTTCCATCTGACTTTAATACCAACTTGTCCAGTGCTACCCTTAATATATGGTCTAACTGAAAATTTTAACTGAATCATTTGCGTATCTCAATAATTATGCTTACCTTTGTAACCGAAATTAGGAGGTTCCAACTAAAAACCGGAGGCGAAGGTAAGCATAAAAAATGATATGTGCAAGAGGTTCCGCCGAAGGGATTGAAGAAGATGTAAATTGAAATAGATTGAGATGTGGAAGAGCTATAACTGCCTGAGATTAAGCGCTTTGGATTTTATTCTAAGTCGCGGGTTCTCATTCCGAATCTCCCTCTCTCTCCGCCAGGTAGCACAAATGGGAACCTTACGGGTTCCCTTTTTTCATACCTGATTACCCATGATTTACAAGATTTGTACCCGTCAAAAAAGTCTGGTTATTAACGTAAAAAACAAGACCAATTCTAATTGAGTTGGCCATAATTTAACTGAAGTGAACCCAGAAAGTTGGACATTAGTCCCAACTCTTCTTGTGCGACTATGAGAGGACATGAAACTTTCCCTTTTTGGTGATAATATTTGGGAGAGATTTTGCTATTTGAGATTTTTTTCATAACTTTGGCGGCGATGAAGAAAACGGCAATAGTAGGCGGAGGCGCTGCAGGATTCTTCCTGGCGGTCAGTCTGAAGGAGATGATGCCCGAGATGGATGTCACCATCTTTGAGCGCAGCCAGCGCGTGCTGGCAAAGGTAGAGGTGTCGGGCGGAGGCCGATGCAATTGCACCAACTCGTTTGAAGACGTGCGCGACCTCTCGGCCGTATATCCCCGCGGACACAGGCTGATGAAGCGCCTGTTCAACGTGTTCGACCATCAGGATGCCTATCGCTGGTTTGAGAGCCACGGAGTGCCGCTGGTGGTTCAGGCCGACCAGTGCGTGTTTCCTAAGGCCCAAGACTCGCACGCCATAATAGATTGCTTCCTCTCGCTGGCCCACCAATATAATATAAAGATATGTAGGCACCAGAAGATCGACTCGCTGGAAGCACTAAGTGGCTACGATGCCGTGGCCGTCACTACAGGAGGCTCGCCGAAGGGTGAGGGACTGAGATGGCTGGCCGCCATGGGACACGAGGTGGAGCCACCGGTGCCGTCGCTGTTTTCGTTTGCTATCGACGACAGCCGACTGCACGAGTTGATGGGGCTCGTGGTGGAAGATGCCAAAGTGCAGATTCCGGGTACAAAACTACGTGCCGGGGGCCCTCTGCTAATTACCCACTGGGGCATGAGCGGGCCTGCCATACTGCGGTTGTCGAGTTATGCAGCCAGGTTGCTGGCCGACAACGACTACCGGCTGCCGATGGCTGTCAACTGGCTCTCGATGAATGATGCCGAAGTGCTGGAGACACTCTACGAAGCGCTCATCAGCCTGCCTATGAAGCAGGTGGCGACAGTGTCACCCTTCGGACTGCCCCAGCGACTCTGGGCTTATCTGGCCGAGAAGGCATTAGAGGGTAGGGGCATGCTGCGCTGGAGCGAACTGGGCAGGAAAGATATCAACCGGCTTGTAAACACGCTATGCAACGACACGTGCCAGATAGCTGGCCGTGCTGCCTTCAAGGACGAGTTTGTAACCTGTGGAGGCATATCGCTGAAGGCCGTCAATCCCTCTACGCTCGAAAGCCGCCATGTGCCTCGGCTGTATTTTGCCGGCGAGGTGCTCGACATCGACGGAGTCACTGGTGGTTTCAACTTCCAGGCAGCCTGGACTACGGCATATACTGTGGCCTGCAGTATTGTGCATGCCGTCTGAATAAATATCCGAACTTATAAAAATTCCCCAAATATTTTGGTTATTTATCCACTAATTCGTAACTTTGCAGCCCGAATTCAGGATTTAATGCATTAAACAAGATATTATGGCTAAAATGAAAGGTGCCATTGTGGTAGATACCGAGAGGTGCAAGGGATGTCAGTTGTGTATCATCGCTTGTCCCCAGAATGTAATTGCCCTGGCCAACAAAGTGAATCTGCACGGCTACCCCTATGTGGAGGCTGCCAATGAGGAAGCCTGCGTGGGCTGTGCCTCGTGCGGCATTGTCTGTCCCGATGGATGTATCACCGTGTATCGTAAAAGAATGGAGGAGTAAGCTATGGCAGAAGAGAAAGAAGTTGTATTGATGAAAGGCAATGAGGCTATTGCTCATGCTGCTATTCGTTGCGGATGCGACGGCTATTTCGGCTATCCTATTACTCCGCAGAGTGAAGTCATCGAGACGCTGGCTGAGCTGAAGCCTTGGGAGACCACCGGTATGCAGGTGGTGCAGGCCGAGAGCGAGCTGGCAAGTATCTATATGGTCTATGGTGCTGCCGGTGCCGGCAAGCGAGCCATGACCTCATCATCGTCGCCCGGTATCGCGCTGATGCAGGAAGGCATCACTTATATGGCTGGTGCCGAGGTGCCCGGCGTGTTTGTCAACGTGCAGCGCGGAGGTCCCGGACTGGGAACCATCCAGCCCTCACAGGGCGACTATTTCCAGGCTACCCGCGGTGGTGGTAACGGCGACTACAACGTCATCGTGCTGGCTCCTAACTCAGTGCAGGAGATGGCCGACTTTGTTGACTTGGCATTCGAGTTGGCTTTCAAGTATCGCAACCCTGCCATGATACTCTCCGACGGTGTCATTGGTCAGATGATGGAGAAGGTGGTGCTGCCGCCTTTCAAGCCCCGCCGCACCGACGAGGAAGTCATCAAGCAGTGCCCGTGGGCATCTACCGGAAAGCCTAAGAACCGTGAGCGCGTGGTCATCACGTCGCTGGAACTGAAACCGGAAGCCATGGAAGCCCGCAACCTGGCCCTGCAGGAGAAATACCGCAAGATTCAGGACAACGAGGTCCGCTATGAGCAGCAGCAGATGGATGATGCCGACTATGCCATCGTGGCTTTCGGCAGCGCAGCCCGTCTGTCGGAGAAGGCTATCGAGGTAGCCCGCGAAGAAGGCCTGAAAGTAGGATTATTCCGTCCTATCACTCTCTGGCCATTCCCCACCAAGGAGATTGCCGAACTGGCCAAGACCAAGAAAGGCATACTGGTAGTAGAAATCAATGCGGGGCAGATGGTCCAGGATGTACGTCTCGCCGTCAACGGTGCAATACCCGTAGAGCAGTTCGGACGTCTGGGAGGTA
Organism: uncultured Prevotella sp.; assembly: GCA_946186115.1. Taxonomy (GTDB): domain Bacteria; phylum Bacteroidota; class Bacteroidia; order Bacteroidales; family Bacteroidaceae; genus Prevotella. Next base: position 4,519 of record CAMHLV010000035.1, read on the forward strand.
TCGTTCCCGAGCCTGAAGAAATTGTAAATGCACTTAAAAAGGTCATGTAAGCTATGGATAGAAATCAGATAATTTCACCCGAGAATATCGTCTGCAAGAAGCCGACGCTCATGAACGACAATAATATGCACTATTGTCCGGGCTGCAGCCACGGTGTGGTGCATAAGCTCATTGCCGAGGTCATCGAGGAAATGGGCATGGAGGACAAGGCTGTAGGAGTAAGCCCAGTAGGCTGCGCCGTGTTTGCCTACAACTATATCGACATCGACTGGCAGGAGGCTGCCCACGGACGTGCTCCCGCACTGGCTACGGGTATCAAGCGCTGCTGGCCCGACCGACTGGTGTTCACCTACCAAGGCGACGGCGACCTGGCTTGTATAGGTACCTGCGAGACCATTCACGCGCTCAACCGCGGCGAGAACATCGTCATCGTCTTCGTCAACAATGCCATCTACGGTATGACGGGCGGACAGATGGCTCCTACCACCCTCATCGGACAGAAGACATCTACGTGTCCCTACGGGCGTGACCCCGAGATTCACGGCTATCCGCTGAAGATTGCCGACATTGCTGCTCAGCTGGAGGGCACTTGCTACGTAACACGCCAGTCGGTAGAGAGCGTGGCAAGCATCAACAAGGCCAAGAAGGCTCTGAAGAAGGCTTTCCAGGCATCGATGGACGGCAAGGGCAGTTCGCTCGTTGAGTTTGTCTCAACCTGCAACAGCGGATGGAAACTCTCTCCTGCTAAGGCTAACGAGTGGATGAAGGAGAATATGTTCCCCTTCTATCCCAAAGGAGACCTGAAAGATACAACGAGTCTTTAATTGACAATTGAAAATTCTTACACCTAAAGGTAAAAGCGAGCTAAGCTCGTGGGAAAAATAGAAATTAAGATGAAGAAAGAAATAATTATTTCAGGTTTCGGAGGTCAGGGCGTACTCTCGATGGGTAAGATACTGGCATACTCGGGACTGATGGAAGATAAAGAGGTGACATGGATGCCTGCCTACGGTCCTGAGCAGCGCGGCGGTACGGCCAACGTGACGGTGATTGTCAGCGATGAGCGTATCTCGTCGCCAATCCTCAGTAAGTACGATATTGCCATCGTGCTCAACCAGCCTTCGCTGGAGAAGTTTGAACCGAAAATCAAGCCCGGCGGAATACTTATCTACGACGGCTTCGGCATCATCAATCCGCCGACACGTAAGGACATCACCATCTACCGCATCAATGCAATGGACAAGGCTGCAGAGATGAAGAACGGCAAGGTGTTTAACATGATTGTGCTGGGCGGACTGCTGAAGGTGGCTCCCGTGGTAAGTACCAACGGCGTGGAGAAAGCCCTCAAGAAGACTCTGCCCGAGCGCCATCACGACCTCATCCCGCTCAACATGCAGGCTGTGGAAGAGGGTGGCAAGATAATCGAGAAACTCTAATAGAATGTTATTCAGGCAATGGGGGCTCCTGCGGCTCGTTGACGGGCTGGTCTCCCGTTGCTCACACAGACAGATAGTAGCTGGCAACCATCATGGTTGCCAGTTCTGTTATCAGGCATAGTGCTCCGCAGCAGTCGCCGGTATATCCGCGAAGCCTGCGCCAGATGAGCAGATACATGAAATACATGATGATAGCCGGAACGAAGACGAGCAGCTGCCAGTTGACGCTTGCATGGAGGAAATAGAGGAATACGCCCATCGGCAGCAGTCCTTGTATGGCGAGGCTGATGCCTGCCACAGGGCTGAAACGGCGATATATGGTTTTGTTTTTGGCTGTCTCCTCGGTGCGTGCGTAGGGCATCATCAGAATCAGTTGCGCTGACAGCATCTTGGCATAGGGGTCGGCCACCAGTATTGTCATTACGGCTAAGAGGGGCTTCATGCTGAGGAGCGTGAAAAACAGCAGCATGAAGTAAATGATGAGCCCTAAAACGCCATAGGTGCCAATGTGTGAGTCTTTCATGATGTCGAGAATGCGCTGGCGGTCGGAACCACCTCCGCCGAAACCATCGATGAAGTCGGCCAAGCCGTCTTCGTGTAACGCCCCAGTGACTAACAGACGGGTGGCGATGGCCAGCAGGATTGCTATCTCGTAAGGGAATACCATGCTACCCAGATAAAGTACTGCCGCCATAAAGGAGCCTGTCAGCCAGCCCACGAGAGGCCAGTGCTCAACCACGGTCTTGTAGGCATTCTTGTCGGGCTCGTGTAACCGCCAGAAGGGCAGGCGGGTGAAGAATATGAATGCTGCCCAGATGCGGTCGTACCATTTGGATGTTTCGATAGATATCTGCATCAGAAATACTTGGTTATTTTTGCATTGTCGAAGTTGTTCATCTCGTTCATCATGCGCACGGCACTGTCGATGATGGGATAGGCGCATAGTGCTCCGGTTCCTTCGCCCAGTCGCAGTCCCAAGTGCAGCAGGGGCTGTGCGCCGAGGCTGTCGAGCATCATCTTATGGCCGCTCTCGTCTCCGCAGTGGGTGAATATCATATAGTCTCTGGCAGCAGGATAGAGCTGGCAGGCCGCAAGGGCGCAAGCCGTCATGATGAATCCGTCAACCAGTATAATAAGTCGTAGTTCGGCACAACGCAGCATGGCTCCTATGGCCGTCACCATCTCGAAACCACCGAAATACCTTAGAGCCGTTGCCACACTTGGATTCTTGTTGGCAGATTCATAATTACTGAGTGCCCGGCTCAGTACATCTTGCTTATGGCGTATGCCCTCGTTGTCGAGCCCCGCACCGGCACCGATGCACTCCTGCAGGGGGATGCCCGTGAACAGATGCATCCAGATGCTGCTCGGCGATGTGTTGGCAATTCCCATCTCGCCAATGCTCAGAATGCTGCAGTCCTGAGCATGACAGGTATCCACCAGGTCGGCACCCACTGTGATGGCTTCGTCATATTGCTCGTCGGTCATAGCAGCCTCGTAGAGGAAATTCCTCGTGCCTCGCGCTATCTTGCGGTCTATGACGCCAGGGTAGGGGGTGAGGTCGTAGTCAACGCCCACGTCAACTATCTTCAAATCGAAGCCGTGCTGGCGGCAAAACATATTCACTCCACCGCCGCCTCGGGTGAAATTAATCATCTGTTGCCATGTAACCTCACGTGGCGACACGCTTACCCCTTCGCGCTCAATGCCGTGATCGCCGCCTAACAGCAAGTGGCAGGGGTGAGAAATGCGGGGCGACAGTGTGTGCTGGATGAGGCATATCTGCATGGCTAACGACTCCAGTCGCCCCAGCGAACCCTTGGGCTTGTTAAGGTTGTCTGTCTTGGCCTGAATGGCTGGCCGCAGTTCCTCGTCAACCTTCTTTATGTCGAACGTCCTCATATACGACTGATATTGAATTATTCTATGGATAGTCTTATTCTATTTGTTATTCTTCTATGTTCCTGATGAAGTCTCATTTGATTTTAACAGGGATGCCGCTCACCATCAAAATGACTTCGTCGGCACGCGATGCCACGTATTGGTTCATCCAGCCTTGTAAGTCGGTAAACCGGCGCTGAAGGGCGTTGGGACTCACTCCGCCGCTGCCTATCTCGTTGGTGACGAAGATGAATGTGGCATCTTGGGCTGTAAAGAGGTCGAATTCTGATTTAAGACACTCCAGGGCTTCGTCAACAGAGGGCTGCTCATCATCAGGCTTTTCGGCATTGAAAAAGAAATTGGTACACCAGAGAGTGATACAGTCTATTACCGCCACTCTTCCCGATAAATCGTGGCGACTCAGCTGCCGTTCCTCTTCGATATTTGTCCATTGGCTGCCGCGGCGCTCCTGATGGCGTCTTACTCTCTCTCTGAACTCATCATCCCAAACGTGGGCAGTAGCAACATAGACGGGCTCATCCGACAGACTCAGTGCCAGCTGCTCGGCATAGCGGCTTTTGCCCGACCTCTGCCCTCCTGTGATTAGTATTAACTTTTTCATAAATGATGTGCAAATTTAGTGCTTTTTTCTGAAATTTATGCCCGATTTGTCAATAAATGCGGCTAAATTGGCATTTTTCGCGCTTTTTTTTTGGAACTTATCTTTTTTTTTGCTTATTTTGCAGACGATTTGTAGAAAAAGTTATTTTAATTCATTAATTTATAAGATTGTAAAAAATGAAAAAGTTCTTTTTAATGCTTGCTGTTGCTGCTTTCTCAGCACAGACTATGAGCGCTCAGACCGTTCTTGAGAGCAAGAACGCTGACAACTGGTACATTGGCATCTATGGTGGTGTTGATGCTCCGGCTAAAGGTTACAAGGTACTGAAGAACATCAATCCTGAGGCTGGCGTACGCATCGGCCGCTGGTTCACTCCTGTTGTAGGTTTGGTTGGTGAGGGTACTTTCCGTCTTGGCGACAAGCCCGGTGAGTTCAGTAAGACTTTCGTAAAGAGCTCGAACGTCAGCCTGCTCGGTACACTGAATTTCAACAACTGGTTCAGTGGATATCCCGGTGAGCCCCGCTCATTCGAGGTTATTGGTGTTGCCGGTATGGGTTGGGAGCACCTCTTCGGAACACAGCAGGCTCCTAATGCCAGTGGTGAGTTCAATGCCCTGACTTCTAAGTTCGGTATTGACTTCACATTCAACTTCGGCGCAGAGAAGCAGTGGCAGTTCTATGTAGAGCCCAACATCGTTTATGCTCTGAACCGTAACAACAACAACCGCGTGAAGTATGATATCAACGATGCTATCATCGGTCTTCAGGCTGGTTTCAACTACAAGTTCGGCAACAGCCACGGCACTCACAACTTCGTAATTGCTGAGCTCCGCGACCAGGCTGAGATCGACGGCCTCAACGCTAAGATTAACGAGCTCCGCGCTGACATCAATGCCAAGGATGGCAAGATTGCTGCTGACGCTCAGACCATCGCCGACCTGAAGGCTAAGCTCGCTGAGTGTGAGTCTCGTCCTGTACAGGTTGTAGAGGAGAAGGAGAACTTCCTCCAGCCCGTTGTTATCTTCCGTCAGGGTAAGAGCGTTATTGATCCCGCTCAGTATGCAAGCGTTGAGATGATTGCCAAGTATCTGCGCAACCATCCCGATTCTAAGGTTATCTGCCGCGGCTACGCTTCTACCGAGGGTCCTGTTGACCTGAACAACAAGCTCTCTATCGACCGTGCTAATGTTGTTAAGAACGCTCTCATCAAGAAATATAAGATTGCTGCCGACCGCATCACTGCTGAGGGTCTCGGTGCAACCGATAAGATTTCTGAGGAGCGCGACTTCAACCGCGTTACTATGTTCATCGATACTACCAAGTAATCTGATAAACACAGAATATAAATTGTCTCCACAGATAGATGTCTGTGGGGACTTTTTTGTCTTATTTATTGGCAGTTACGAAAATATTAACTATCTTTGCAGCGGTTTAGGGAATAAATGAATCTTATAATATAAATATGATGAAAAAGATTTTTATGATGATTGCTGCCACTATGCTGACAGCTTCGGTGAGTGCTCAGAACACTGCCATCACTGCCAATAAGTTTGGCGACAACTGGTATATGGGAATCAATGGAGGCTTTGCTTCTACTCCGTGGTTCTCTTACGATGACGCTGGAAATGCATTGAAATTCAAGGGCTATGCCCCCAATGCAAGCCTGCGTATCGGCAAGAACCTCACTACAGTATTCGGTTTGGTGGCCGAGGGTACTGCCTATTTCAAGGCTAACGAGAAGTCGTCACTCTACACCAAGACTTTCGTTAATGCAACTAACGTCAGCCTTCTGGGATCTTTCAATCTGAGCAACCTCTTCGGTTCATATTTGGGTGAGCCTCGCACTTTCGAGGTCATCGCACTCGGTGGCTTAGGATGGACTCATGCCTACGGAGAATATAGCAAATATAATGTTATCTCCTCTAAGTTTGCTGTTGACTTTGCACTCAACTTCGGTGCCGACAAGCAGTGGCAGATTTATCTTGAGCCGAATATCGTATATGGCCTGCAGGGATGGGGCGGCGGTTCTTGCAACCCCTCAGATAATGGAATGAAATACAATTTCCAGACTGCCATTATCGGTGCCAACCTCGGCTTGAACTACAAGTTTGGTTGCAGCAATGGTACTCATAACTATGCAAGTGCACAGCTGCGCAATCAGGCTGAAATCAATAGTCTGAATGCGAAGATCAACGAACTGCGCGGCACCGTGCAGACCAAGGATGGCCAGATTGCAGAGCGCGACAACCGTATTGAGGAACTGGAGATGGCTCTCGACGAGTGCAAGAAGAAGCCTGCTGTAGTAGTAGAAGAGGTCATTAAGAAGGAAGAGACAGTGCTGCAGCCTATCGTTATCTTCGGACAGGGCAAGAGCACTATTGATGCCGCACAATATGCCAGCGTAGAGATGATTGCCAAGTACATGCGCAACCATCCCGACTCAAAGATTCTTGTTCGTGGCTTTGCTTCTCCTGAAGGCAATCCCGAACTCAATCAGAAGCTCTCTGTAGCTCGTGCCGTATCAGTGATGACCGCTCTTATCAACAAGTATCACATTGCCAGCGACCGCATCACCATCGAGGGTATGGGAGCAACAGACAAACTATCAGAAGAGATTGACTTCAACCGTGTGGCTATGTTTATAGACACTACAAAGTCGAAGCAATAATATTGTAACGAAGGTTTTGTAAAAATAGTCCTCGCAGATTTGTTGCTGCGAGGATTTTTTTGTATCTTTGCCCATATTTTAACTCAGTGCCTATTATGAAATTCAGACTACTATTATCTGCTGTAATGATTAGCCAGATGCTGCTGGCGCAGGAAAGACGTGAAATCAATCTTAAGACGTGGGAGTTCTCACGCGACAACAAGTCGTGGGAGCAGGTACAGATACCTCACGACTGGGCCATTGCTGGTCCTTTCGACAAGAAATGGGACTTGCAGCGCGTGGCTATAGAACAGAACGGTGAAACCGAGGCCACTGAGAAGTCGGGGCGCTCTGGTGCACTGCCCTGGATTGGCGAGGGTTGGTACCGTACAACGGTAGATATACCGCAAGGCTACGAAGCCGCAGAACTGGTGTTCGATGGGGCTATGGCAGAGCCTCGTGTCAGCATCAACGGACAGGAGGCTGGTTACTGGGCCTATGGCTATAATGCCTTCCGGGTGGATGTCACGCCTTTCATGAAGCAGCAGCCGACTTCGATCACCTCAGAGCTCGACATCAGCGTACACCTGCAGAATGTAGAGGAGAGTTCGCGCTGGTATCCAGGTGCCGGGCTCTATAGACCTGTCAAGCTGGTACTGACACCGAAGACTCATATTGACGACTGGAGCATCTACGTTCGCACTATGAGCATCGACAAGGATAAAGCCGTAGTTGACGTTGAGGCCAAGGTTGTCAATCCTGTCAAAGGTCTTGCAAAGATTTCTTTGACATCGCCTGACGGTCGCAGTGTTTCGAGCGGTGATATCAGCATCGAGCCAGACGGCAAGATATATGCAACGCTCAATGTAGCCAATCCGGAATTGTGGACTCCTGAGACCCCATATCTGCATCAGGTCACCGTACAGGTTTACAAGGATAATCACGAACTGCTTGACAGCAAGACCGTTAAGACTGGTATCCGTACCGTTCGAGTAGGTCGTGAGGGTGGTTTTCAGTTGAATGGTGTTTCACGCAAGATAAAAGGTGTCTGCCTGCATCACGACCTGGGTCCGCTGGGGGCTGCCGTCAACAAATCGGCTCTCATCCGCCAGATTAGGATGATGAAGGAGATGGGCTGCGACGCCATTCGTACTTCGCACAATATGCCTTCTACCATGCAGATGGAAGTCTGCGACTCTATGGGTATGATGGTGATGGCAGAGTCGTTTGACATGTGGCTTTATCCTAAGTGCAAGAACGGCTATGCCCGCTTCTTCCGTGAGTGGGCCGAGAAGGATATCACAAATCTTGTGCTCAATCACCGCAATCATCCCTGCATCGTGATGTGGTCAATAGGCAATGAGATACCAGAGCAGTGGAGCGAGGAAGGGCGACAGATAAGCATTCGCCTGCAAGGCCTGTGTAATGCCCTCGATCCTACACGACCGGTTACTCAAGGCATGGACCGTGCCGACGATGCATTAAGGAGTGGATTCGCTCAGGCTATGCAGGTGCCAGGATTTAATTACCGTGTCCACAAGTATGAGAACAATATAAAACAGTTGCCACAGGGTTTCCTGCTTGGCTCTGAGACGGCTTCCACGGTGTCATCGCGTGGAGTATATAAGTTCCCTGTTGTCCCCACAGATAATTCGCAGTTCGCCTCGTATTCGCCCAATTATGACCCCACGGCATTGCAGCGTGCCGATGGTCAGTGCTCGTCGTACGATGTAGAGTGGTGCTCATGGTCGAATTTGCCCGATGACGACTGGCGCTGCCAGGACGACTATCCATGGGTTATCGGTGAGTTCGTGTGGACTGGTTACGACTATCTGGGTGAGCCGACACCCTATGATGAATACTGGCCTTCGCGCAGCAGTTATTTTGGCATCTGCGATTTGGCTGGCTTGCCTAAAGACCGCTATTGGCTCTACCGCTCTAAGTGGAATACTGATAGCCATACCGTACATCTGCTGCCACATTGGACTTGGAAGGGGCGTAAAGGTAAGGTGACGCCCGTATATTGCTATACCGACGGAGTAGAGGGTGAGCTTTTTGTCAATGGAAAGAGCCAGGGGCGTGTCCGCAAGAATCCTGCCGAGCGACTTGACCGCTATCGTTTGCGCTGGAATGACGTAAGATACGAGCCGGGCGAGATTCGTGTCGTGGCATACGATGCCCAGGGGCAGAAGATTGGCGAGGATGTGCAGCGCACGGCTGGAAAGGCTGTCAGACTGATAGCTAAGGCAGGGAATGCTGGCTGGAAGGCCGATGGTGAGGAGTTGTTGTTTGTAAACGTCTATGCTGTAGATAAGAATGGTGTCTTTGTTCCTAACGTAAACGATAATCTCACTTTCAGTGTTAGCGGCGAGGCTCGTTTCGAGGCAGCATGCAATGGCGATGCCACTTCCTTGCAGTCATTCAAGCAGCCCGAAATGCGTCTTTTCAATGGTCAGCTTGTGGTAGTGCTGCGCCCGACGACAAAGGCAGGCAAGGCTACTCTTGTGGTGAAAGACAAAAAAGGACGACTGAAGTCAGCCGTCCTGGAATGTACCACAATGTGATATTGCTAATTAGTTGTAGAGGTAGCGCTTGATGCTGCGCTTAGGAGTCTTTGCAAACTCCTCCTTGCGTATTTCTATCTCGCTGATTTTCTCGTAAGCAGGCAGCTGCTCGTTCAGCTGGTTGCGGTTCTGCTCCATGATGTTCTTAATGTCTTCATCGTTGAATCGCATGTTCTTGGCCTCGTCGTAGTCGGGATATACCAGTCCGACGAGTTTTGTGTCGCGCTGTACAACAATGCTTTCTACTACCATGGTCATCGAGTTCAGCTTGTCTTCAATCTCTTCAGGATAGATGTTCTGTCCGTTGGCACCAAGCAGCATGTTCTTTGAGCGGCCGTTGATATATACGTTCCCGTCGTAGTCCATGGTGCCCAGGTCGCCGGTGTGATACCAGCCTTCGCTGTCGATGGTTTCGTGGGTGGCTTCCTCGTTTTTGTAATATCCAAGCATTACATTGAGTCCCTTGGCAAGTATTTCTCCAGGTATGGTAGATGGGTCGGAAGAATTAATCTTCACCTCCATGTGGAGAGCAGCCTGTCCGCAAGAACCTTGGGCAAATGTGTGCCAGTCGCGATAGCAGATTATCGGGGCGCACTCTGTAGCTCCATAGCCCACGGTATATGGGAACTCTATCTTCTTAAGGAATGACTCTACCTCCTGATTGAATGCTGCACCACCGATGATGACTTCATAGAGCTCGCCTCCGAAAGCCTTGATAACCTCATGACAGATGCGCTGTTTGACTTTCTTTGAAATGACAGGCATGGCCAGCAAGAGGCGCATACGGTTGTTCTGTATTTTCGGGAATACCTTCTTTCTGATGATTTTCTCGATGACTAGCGGTACTGCAATGATGATTTTGGGCTTGATGTCGGCAAAGGCCTGAGCTATGATTGCTGGCGACGGCACGCGGTTGAGGTAATAGACGTGGCAACCGTGCAGGAATTCGAAAATGAACTCGAAGGCCATGCCATACATGTGGGCCATTGGAAGGATTGAGATGACACGGTCGCCGGTCTTGATGATTTTGCCCAGTACGTCCTCGGCAAAGTCGTAATTCGACCACAGTGCGCGATATGGAATCATAACGCCCTTGGAGAATCCTGTGGTACCGCTGGTGTAATTGATGAGAGCCAGCTCGTCGCCGTTCTCCTCATGGTAGTAATTGACGTGCTCTTTTCTGAAATATTTTGGGAATTTCTTGCCGTATAGTTCGTTGAGGTGTTCGCGGGCATACGTCAACTTGTCCGTACGCGACACCATGAGAGAGTAGTCTGGGTTGTTGATGATACCCTCTAAGTGCGGCATTTGCACTGGGTCTATTTGTGTGGCCACATGGTCGCCAACAAACAGCAGTTTTGCATCAGAGTGGTTCACGATGTTGTGAATCTGGTCGGCCATGAATTCGTGCAGTATGGGTACTGCCACGGCGCCGTAAGTCAGTGTGGCGATGAATGCTACTGCCCATTGGCTGCTGTTACGGCCGCAAAGTGCTATCTTGTCACCTCGCTGTACGCCGCTGTTCTCAAAGAGTATATGGAGCTTTTCTATCTTTCGGGCTACATCATGGTATTGTAGTGTTGCTCCCTTATAGTCAGTCAGTGCATCGCGATCCCAATTGTCGATGATGCTCTGCTGTATGAATTGATTAAAACTTGGTACGTTTTCCATAGATACCTTATTTATATAAATAACGTTTAATACTCTTCTTTGGGGTCTTGAGGAACTCATCCATGCTTATCTCGAACGATTGCAGCCTGCTATAGACGGGCAGTTGGGCATTGAGCTCCTGACGATTTTGCTCCATGACACTTTCAAGTTCCTCTTGCGAGAAGCCCATCGAGTGAACTTCGTCGATGTCGGGATGCACGAGAGCTACCAGCTTGTCGCCGCGCTGCACTATGATACTCTCGCTTACCAGTGCCATTGAGTTCAGTTTGTCTTCAATCTCTTCCGGATACACATTCTGGCCGTTGGCTCCGAGCAGCATGTTCTTCAGACGGCCACGGATGAATATATGGCCGTCGGCCGACATTGTGGCAAGGTCGCCAGTATGATACCAGCCATCTGCATCGAGAGCCTTATTTGTGGCTTCCTCGTTCTTGTAGTAGCCCAACATTACGTTTGTGCCCCGGCAGACTATCTCTCCTTCTATGTTGGCAGGGTCGGCCGACAGAATTTTCACTTCCATGCGGTCAACGGCTGTGCCGCATGAGCCCGGCTGGAAGTCGTGGTAGTCGCTATATGATATCAGGGGGGCACACTCTGTAGTGCCGTAGCCTACTGTTATGGGGAAGTCGATGCTTCTTAGGAACTGCTCGATTTCCTGATTGAGCGGAGCACCGCCGACGATGATTTCGTAGGTGCGACCTCCGAAGGCTTCAAGCACTTCCTGGCAGATGCGCTCTTTCACTTTCTTTGATACTACTGGCATCTGCAATAGTATCTTGATGGCATTGCTCTGTATCTTTGGGAATACTCGCTTTCGGATAATCTTCTCGATTATCAGAGGCACGGCGATGATGACATCCGGACAGACCTCTTTGAAAGCCTCTGCAATGATAGCCGGCGACGGCAGGCGAGTGAGGAAGTAGAGGTGGTAGCCCGAACAAAAGGGGAACAGAAATTCCATTGCCATGCCATACATGTGTGCCATAGGCAGTATGCTCAGCAGGCGACTGAACTTTGGCATGTGATTGCCCAACTTGTCCTGGCAGAAGGCTACGTTGCCCCATAGTGCACGATATGGCAGCATGACACCCTTGGAGAATCCCGTGGTTCCGCTGGTGTAGTTGATTAGAGCCATTTCCTCTGGCTGGTCAACATGCCAGTGAACGTCCTCACGGCGGAAAGCGTTAGGATATCTGCGTCCGAACAACTCGTTGAGATGCTCGCGGGCATCAGTTAGTTTGTCGTTGCGTGATACATGCAGAGAGAAATCAGGAAGGTTGAAGATGCCTTCCAAGTCGGGCATTTCCTTTTCATCTATGATATTAACCACATAGTCGCCTACAAATAGCAGACGACTTTCTGAGTGGTTGACGATGTTATGTATTTGCTCTCCGTTGAATTCGTGGAGTATCGGGACTATGACAGCTCCGTAAGTCAGTGTGGCTAAGAAGGCCACCGCCCAGTGCGCTGAGTTACGGCCACATACAGCAATACGGTCACCCTTCTGAATGCCTGCCGCCTCCATCATAATATGAAGTTTCTCTATTTTGCGGGCAACGTCGTGATATTGCAGCGTTGCCCCTTTATAGTCTGTCAGGGCATCAAGCAACCAGTTGTCCTTAATAGATTTCTCAATGCATGAGTTGAAACTTGGTATGTCGTTCATTGCACAATTTCGTAAATTTTGTGCAAAGGTAACATCTTTTCTGCACATTAGCAAAAAAAATGTGCAATTTTTTGTGCTATGTGGAAAAAAAGAACAAAAGCACAGCAGAATATGCTATGTCAGAATTCCGTAAACGACAGTGGCATTAATTGTTTGATGCCGTCCATGACATATACTCTGTTGCGGCCGTAGAGCAATATTCTGATAGATTGGTTGAAGCGTGTCTCGGTCTCAATGAGCACTTGCCGGCATGTGCCGCAGGGACTTGCGGGTTCTTCTATCAGTTCTCCGTCTCTGCCTCGGGCTGTGATAGCAAGCATAATTACTGGCTGGTCAGGGTACTGGGCTCCGGCGGCGAAGATTGCCGACCGTTCGGCGCAGATGCCTGCCGGGAATGCTGCATTCTCCTGATTGCAACCGATGATTTTCACACCATTCTTCAGTTGTATGGCGGCTCCAACGTGGAAGTTGGAGTGGGGGGCGTATGAGCGGCTTGTTCCTTCAATTGCAAGTTCAATAAGTTGGCGCTCCTCGTCATTTAGTTCGTCAAACTGTGCTTCCTTGATAATGGGGTTAATTTGTAAATCCTTCATAATATTTCGATTTTTGTTGCAAATATAATTATTTTTCTTTATTTTTGCAAGTCAAATCGCATTTTATTTATGAAAAGGACTGTTTTACCTATATTGTTGCTGCTTCTCGCGGTGTCATCTGTGTATTCTCAGGGCATGGTGTGGACTCAGCGATACCAAGACTATTTTGATACTTACAAGGATCTAGCCATTGAGCAGATGCAGAGATACAATATACCCGCCAGTATTACTCTCGCTCAGGGTGTACTGGAGTCGGCAGCTGGTCGCAGTGAACTGGCTGTAAAAGGGAAAAATCATTTTGGTATTAAGTGCAATGGATGGACAGGGCGTCGCACTTATCACGACGACGACGAGCGCGGCGAATGCTTCAGAGCATATAATAATGTAGTAGAGAGCTATGAGGACCACTCGGTATTTCTCTCCACCAGCAAGCGTTACAGCAGGTTGTTTCAGCTGAAAATCACTGACTATAAGGGATGGGCCAATGGCTTGAAGGCCTGCGGATATGCCACCAATCCTGCCTATGCCTCTAAGTTGATAGAGATTATCCAGCTATATAGGTTGTATGAATACGACAAGAGCAAGGCTTTCGACAAGTTCCAGGTACAGCAGATTGAGCATGGCGACATGCGTCATATATATGCCTTCAACAAGAATTATTACTTGTTGGCGCGTCGAGGCGATACATTCCGCAGCATTGCAGCCGATGTTGACATATCTTATCGTAAACTAGCACGCTATAATGAGCGCGACAAGAATGAACCGTTGGAGGAGGGTGAAATCGTATGGTTGAAGAAGAAACGCCATAAAGCTCCAAAGATGTTTAAGGGAAAGCTTCATCAGGTTTGCCCTGGCGAGTCAATGTATTCCATCTCCCAGAAGTATGGTATCCGCTTGAAGTATTTGTATAAGATGAACGACCTTCCTCCATATCATGAGATTAGAGTGGGTGAACGCCTGAGAATCAGATAATTAAACTATGTGGGATATGAAACAGCTGTTGTTGGTAATTGGAGTTCTGATGCTGCTTGTTGCATGCAATATCAAGCATGACCATAGCAAGCAGATGCCGCAGGTGAGAATTGTGGCAGATACTACTCAGAAGAAAGATGTTTTGGCCGAAGAAGAAGAGTGGGCTGAAGACCCGTTGCTCGAAATACCTGATGTTCCTGAAGATATCAATGGTGACGCTACCCCTGATGAGATTCATGAGTTGGAACAAATGATGCAAGGCAAGGTCACCGAATAGAATAGGGGGCTCGAGCCCCCTATTGCTTATTTCTTCAGCAGTTCTGCTATGAAGTCGTCAAGGTCTTTGTCGAGGCCGGCCATCAGCTCTTCGTCGATGATGACGGTATCATCGTCAACAAGATATAGTTCGGCTATCGTCTCGCGGTCGTCATCTTCCAATACGAATGAGAACGGCTTCAATACCGACATCTGCTCTATTTGGTTCTTGTGCTTGTTGAGAACCGTGCGCAGAGTTGATGCAACATCATCATAGAACGAGTCGTCCTTATTGTCTATCCACTGCTCTACAACACTGCGTGTTACCTCGTGCTCGTCGTCGTCAAAAACTGTCAATTCGCCAGTCTCCTGATTGACGCGCATGTGGATGTCTGTCATTAGTGTAGCTTCTTCTTGAGACGGAAACTTGTCGGACACTTTTCGTAGTACTCGTTCCACCTGTTGAATGGTCTGTTCTGTTGCTTTCATGATTATTTTGCGTTGAATGACGATACAAAAGTATGAAAAAGATGGTAAAACTGCAAACGATTACGAGATTTTTTGAAAAATTTATTCATTACCGTATTAATATTTGATAAATTTGTCGTACCTTTGCACATACTAAAGTCTACAAAAACAAATCAATGAGCAGCAAAATAAGCCATTCAGGAGTCGTAGAGAGTGTTGACACCGGCTGTATCCGAGTGCGCATTGTACAGACTTCGGCATGTGCGTCATGTAAGGTGGCAGGTTACTGTAATGCCGCAGAAAAGAAAGAGAAGGTGGTCGATGTCCATGATGTCGATGCATCATCCTATTCCGTAGGACAGGCAGTGACGGTATCTACCTCAGGTCGTGCTGCAGCTCGTGCCCTGCTGTGGGGCTTTGGCATGCCGTTCATAGTGCTGGTTACCGTAGTCGTTGTAGTACTGATGCTTACTGGCGACGAGGGTGTTGCCGCTTTGAGCGGCTTGGCAGCCTTGGTTCCTTATTACTTCCTGCTCTACCTGATGAGAAACAGGATGAGCCGGCAGATATCATTCTATATAGAATAGGTGAAAGACATTAGAATAATAATAAACTAAAACAAATATTTTTAAGTACTTATGAATTTCATTTTGATTGCAGTTTTAGTACTGGGAGCTATCGGACTGATAGCTGCTCTGGTGCTGTATGTCTGCTCCAAGAAATTTGCAGTCTTCGAAGACCCGCGTATTGCACAGGTTACAGAGCAGTTGCCTGGTGCTAATTGCGGCGGTTGCGGATTTGCCGGATGTGGCGGATTGGCCGATGCTCTCGTCAATGGAGCCGATGCTGGCAGCTTGGACGGGCTGATGTGTCCCGTTGGCGGACAGGAAGTGATGGGCAAGGTTGCCGACCTCTTGGGGATGGCCATTGCCAACGGTGAACCGATGGTTGCCGTAGTTCGTTGTAATGGTACGTGCGAGCATCGCCCGAGAATTGCAGAGTATAGCGGTCTTCGCACATGTGCTGCCATGAATGCCTGTGGTGCTGGCGAGACAGCCTGCGGCTTCGGCTGCCTTGGCTGTGGCGACTGTGTTGCTGCCTGTCAGTTCGATGCCATTCACATGAATCCCGAAACCGGACTGCCTGAGGTTGACGAAGAGAAATGTGTAGCCTGCGGTGCCTGTGTCAAGGCTTGTCCGCGCCACATCATAGAACTTCGCAAGAAGGGGCCGAAGGGTAGGAGAGTGTTCGTCTCCTGCGTCAACAAGGACAAGGGTCCCGTAGCCATGAAGGCTTGCAAGGCTGCTTGTATCGGCTGTGGCAAGTGTGTGAAGGAATGTAAGTTCGAGGCCATTACCGTCGAGAACAATGTTTCTTACATCGACTTCAACAAGTGCCGTCTTTGTAAGAAGTGTGTGGCGGTATGTCCTACCAATGCCATCCACGCTGTTAATTTCCCTGCTCCCAAACCCAAACCGGAAGCAGTTTGCGTGCCCGACAGTTCAGCTGTCTGTGAAAAAGTTGAACCCACTAAAGAAAAGGAGGAACAAGCATGAATATCAGAACATTCCGTATAGGCGGTATTCATCCAGAAGAGAACAAGCTGTCGAATGATGCCGTAACCCAGCCTGCTGCTTTGCCTAAGCAGGCCATATTCCCTCTTTCTCAGCATATTGGTGCTCCCGCCAAGCCTGTTGTTGCCAAGGGCGACAAGGTGAAGGTTGGTACGATGATTGCTGAGGCTGGTGGCTTTGTGTCGGCACCGATTTTCTCGTCGGTCAGCGGCACGGTATTCAAGATTGATACCGCTATTGATGCCACCGGATATCGTAAGCCAGTTATTATTATTAATGTAGAGGGTGACGAATGGGAGGAGAGCATCGACCGCTCTGATAAGCTGGAGAAGGTGAAGGATCATCCTGAGTTGACTCCCGAGGAGATCGTCAACCGTATCAAGGCCGCTGGTGTAGTAGGCATGGGTGGTGCTTGTTTCCCCACGTTCATCAAACTGTGTCCTCCTCCAACGGCTAAGGCCGAGTGTGTCATTATCAATGCCGTTGAGTGTGAGCCTTATATCACTGCCGACTTCCGACTGATGATGGAGCATGCCGACGAGATACTTGTCGGACTCGAACTGCTGATGAAGGGTGCCAAGGTGACCAAGGGTTACATAGGTATCGAGACCAACAAGATGCCCGCCATCGAACTGCTGACGCGTAAGTGTGCCGAGGTGTTCGGTTCCTCAGAATACTCCGTTGAAGTAGTGCCCCTGAAGCAGCGCTATCCGCAGGGTGGTGAGAAGCAGTTGGTGGATGCTGTCATCCGCCGTCAGGTGCCCGCACCTCCTGCCATTCCCGTCAATGTGGGAGCCATTGTTCAGAATGTAGGTACTGCCTATGCTGTCTATGAGGCAGTGATGAAGAATAAGCCTCTGTTTGAGCGTTACACTACAGTAACTGGTAAGAAACTTGCCAAACCGAGCAATTTCCTTGTCCGCATGGGTACTCCGATGAAAGACCTTATTGATGCCTGCGGCGGTATGCCTGAGGGCGACAACAAGTTGCTGGCAGGCGGTCCGATGATGGGTAAGGCACTGACATCCGTTGAGGTTCCCATCTGCAAGGGTACCAACTCTGTCACTATTATCTCTGGTGATGAGGCTGTCCGCAAGGAGCCCAATCCCTGTATCCGCTGTGCCAAGTGCGTTTCGGCATGTCCGATGGGCCTGGAGCCTTATCTGCTTGCCAAACTCTCTGCCGTTCAGAATTGGGAGCGTGCCGAGGCAGAAGATGTCGTAAGCTGCATAGAGTGTGGCTCATGTCAGTTTACGTGTCCTGCCCACCGTCCTCTGCTCGACAATATCCGTATGGGCAAGAGCACTGTTATGGGAATAATCCGCAGCCGTGCTGCAAAAAAGTAAAAAGGTAAAAAAGTAAAAAGATAAACAATACAATGGGAAAATTAATTGTATCACTATCGCCTCATGCACACGGAACCGACACTGTGGAGCGCAACATGTATGGTGTAATCATCGCATTGCTGCCTGCCCTGCTCGTGTCATTCTATTTCTTTGGCCTCGGCTCGGTCATAGTGTGTGCTACGAGCGTTGCGGCCTGTGTACTCTTTGAGTGGGCCATCAATAAGTATATGCTCAAGAACGGGCGCACTACAGTCTGCGACGGCTCTGCCGTGCTGACAGGTCTGCTGCTCGGCTTCAACCTGCCCAGCAATCTTCCGATATGGATTATCATCATCGGTGCCCTCTTCGCTATCGGTGTGGGCAAGATGACCTTCGGAGGTCTGGGAAATAATCTGTTTAATCCTGCCCTCGTAGGTCGTGCCGCTCTGTTGGTGGCATTCCCCGCACAGATGACAACATGGCCGAAGATAGGACAACTCACCAGTTATCTCGATGCCGAAACGGGAGCCACCCCGCTGGCTATCATGAAGCAGGCCATCAAGGATGGTGATGCCAGCATTCTCGACCAGCTGCCATCATCGCTTGACCTCTTCCTGGGTAACCATCCCGATGGTGCCGGTGCTATGGGTGAGATATGTGCTCTCGCTCTACTGTTGGGCTTGGCCTACATGCTGTGGAAGAAGATTATCACTTGGCACATCCCCGTAAGCATTATCGGCACGGTGTTTGTTATCGCAGGCATTATGCATCTTGCCAATCCTGCCTATGCCGACCCCATCAGCGTCATCCTCTCTGGTGGCTTGATGCTCGGAGCTATCTTTATGGCTACCGACTACGTCACCTCACCAATGACAGCCAAGGGCCAGCTTATCTATGGCGTAGCTATTGGTTTCCTTACGGTTGTCATTCGCAACTGGGGTGCCTATCCCGAGGGTATGTCATTCGCCATCCTCATCATGAACGCCTTCACTCCTCTTATTAATAATTATGTTAAACCCAAGCGCTTCGGTGAAGTGCCGGCTTCTAAATAATTATAAGATTGAAAATTGAAGAATTGAAAGATTGAAAAATTGAAGAATTATGAAGAAGCTTGAATCATCATTACTGAATATGACGCTGGTGCTCACAGGAGTGGCAGTCATCATGGGTGGTATCCTCGCCTTTGTGAATCATCTCACCGAGGGTCCCATCAACGAACAGAAAGAGAAGGCTCTTGCCGATGGAATCAAGACCGTCATGGTATGCAACGACTTGGTAGTTGCCAATACCGACGAGGTAAAGCAGAACGACGAGAAAGGCAAGGAGCTGACCTATGTCATCTATCAGGTAAAGGACGCAAAAGGTCAGGATCTCGGTGCTGCCGTAGAGTCCACGACAATGGGCTTTGGTGGCGATCTTAAGGTTCTCGTGGGTTTCGATCCCGAGGGCAATATCCTCGGATACACCCTCTTGGAGCATGCTGAGACACCGGGTCTCGGTGCCAAGGCCGACAAGTGGTTCCAGAAGGGCCAGAAGGGCGACATCATCGGAAAGTCACCTGCCGAGCCTCTCACGGTATCAAAGGACGGCGGACAGGTTGACGCCATTACGGCTTCTACCATTACCAGCCGGGCATTCCTTAAGGCTGTCAACAATGCCTATAAGGCTTATAAGGTAACGCCCGTAGATGGCGAGAGCGGAGCTACAGAACAAACTAAAGAAGAGGAATAAGCTATGAATTATGTAGATATTATCAAGAATGGCATTGTCAAGGAGAACCCCACGTTCGTCCTGATGCTCGGTATGTGTCCCACACTTGCCACAACCACTTCTGCCATGAACGGATTATCAATGGGTCTAGCCACGATGGCTGTACTCATCTGTACCAACTTTGTTATTTCGTGTCTGAAGTCGGTCACTCCCGACAAGGTGCGTATCCCCGTATTTATTGTCGTGATTGCCGCATTCGTCACCATGCTGCAGCTTGTCATCAAGGCTTTCCTGCCCGACATTGATGCTGCACTCGGTCTCTTCATTCCGCTGATTGTCGTCAACTGCGTCATCCTTGGTCGTGCAGAGGCTTTTGCTGCCAAGAATTCGCCCGTGGCATCGCTCGTCGATGGTATTGGCATCGGCCTTGGCTTCACCCTCGGTCTGACACTGCTCGGCATCTGCCGTGAGATCCTTGGTTCGGGTTCTGTATTCGGTTTCACCCTGCTGCCCGAAACCTATAACATTCTGCTCTTTGTCCTGCCTCCGGGAGCTTTCATCACCCTTGGATTCCTTGTGGCTATTGTGAATAAGATGCGAGGTTAATATTTGAAAAGTTGAAGAATTGAAAAATTGAAGTTATGGAATATATATTGATTTTCATCAGCGCGATATTCGTCAACAATATCATTCTGTCGCAGTTTCTTGGCATCTGTCCTTTCCTGGGAGTGTCAAAGAAGGTTGATACATCTTTGGGCATGTCGGCAGCCGTTGCCTTCGTGCTTACTCTGGCCACTATCGTAACATATCTGGTTCAGAAGTTTGTGCTCGATGCCTTCGGACTGCAGTATCTTCAGACTATAGCTTTCATTCTGGTTATAGCTGCCCTTGTTCAGATGGTGGAGATTATTCTGAAGAAGGTATCGCCAGCCCTCTATCAGGCACTGGGTATCTTCCTTCCGCTCATCACCACCAACTGTGCAGTGCTGGGTGTTGCCATTCTGGTTATCCAAAAGGACTACAATCTCCTGCAGAGCATCGTCTATGCCTTCTCCACAGCTATTGGCTTCGGTGTGGCACTGACTGTTTTTGCCGGCATGCGTGAGCAGATGGAATTGTCGAACATCCCCAAGGCCATGCGCGGCACAGCCATCGTTCTGGTGTCTGCCGGTCTGCTCAGTCTGGCATTCATGGGATTCTCTGGAGTTGACGGTGGTCTTCGTACCCTGTTCGGCTTAGATTGATAAAGATATTGAATAAAGTGGACTAACTGCGCTTTTTTCAATTGAAAAGCTCCACATCACTTTTTGATGAGGAGCTTTTCTCTTTTTTTATCCTCAGGCAATGTTTCTTGCCTGTTGGTATCTTTGTGTTCTTCTTGCCTTTACAGCCTTTCTATCTGTTTCACACCCTTCACGGTGCGTAGCTTTTTCAGCAGCAGTTCCAGTCGTGTGTTGTCATCAATCATTATGGTGAGGTTGCCGCTGAACAGACCATCGTGAGAGTCGATGTTGATGCTGCGCAGCACGAGTTTCTCATCCTTCGATATGATGCTTGTCAGATTGTTGACGATGCCGATATCGTCGTTGCCGATGATGCGCAGCGTGATGGCATACTGGCTGCTACCCTTGCCGCTCCATTTAGCCTTCACTATCCTATAGCCGAAGCGCTTGCGCAGTTCGGGGGCGTTGGGGCAGTCCTCGCGGTGTATCTTGATGCCTCCGCTCACGGTGACGAAACCAAACACCTTGTCGCCGTAGATGGGCTGGCAGCAGCGTGCCAACTGGTAATCTACACCCTTTAGGTTGCGGTCAATCACTAGCACGTCTTCACTCATCTGTGAGTTGAGAGCTGATAGGGGCGACTTGTCCAACACGAAGTTAGCAGCACTCTCGGCCATGTTGTTGCCCGTCACGGGCTGATCTCCTTGTTGCAGTTCAATGTATTTCTCTATTACTACTCCCGCATCCAGTTCGCCTGAAGCCACCTGGCGATAGAAGTCGCTCACCTCCTTGAATCCCAGCTTGCGTATCAGTGTCTGCATCACGCTTTCGTCAATGTCGATCTTGCGGTTCTTAAACTTGCGCTCAAGCATCTCCTTGGCAAACAAGCCCTCCTTCACCTGTGTTTCCTTCAGCGCCAAGCGTATCTTCGACTTTGCTCTCGATGTCTTGACGATGTTGAGCCAGTCTTGCTTGGGCTTCTGGTTTGTCGATGTAAGAATCTCCACCTGGTCGCCGCTCTGCAACTGCTGTCGCAGCGGCATTACCTTGCCGTTGATTCTTGCTCCCGTACACTGGCTGCCTATGCCCGAGTGGATATGGTATGCAAAGTCGAGCACCGTGGCTCCTTTCGGGAATTTGTATAGGTCGCCTTTCGGAGTGAATACGAAAACCTCGTCTTCATACAGATCCATCTTGAACTGGTCCATGGCCTCCATGCCGTCAGAGTTTTCGAGCATGGTACGTATTCCAGTCAGCCATTCGTCCATGTTGGCATCGCCTTTCACTCCCTTGTAGCGCCAGTGGGCAGCCACACCTCGTTCTGCTACTGCGTCCATGCGCTCTGTGCGTATCTGCACCTCCACCCATTTCTGTTCTGGTCCGAGCACAGTGATGTGCAGGCTCTCATATCCGTTCGACTTTGGCACACTGAGCCAGTCGCGCAGACGTTTTGGATTTGGCTGGTACATAGATGTTATGATGGCAAAAGTCTGCCAGCATTGCATCACCTCGCGGCGGCGTGCTTCCCTCTCCTGACTGCCGTCGCCTCTATCCTCTATTATCACACGTATGGCAAACAGGTCATACACACCCTCAAAGGCACAGCGCTGTTTCTTCATCTTCTGCCAGATGCTGTGTATCGACTTTGTGCGTCCCTTGATGTGAAATTTCAGTCCTGCCTCTGTCAGTCGCTCTTCAATAGGTTTGATGAAACGCTCTATATAGGCATCGCGGCTTTTCTTCGTCTCGCTCAGTTTCTCCTTGATATGATAGTAGGCGTCGTGTTCCAGATACTTCAGCGACAAGTCTTCCAGCTCCGACTTCAGTTTATACAGACCCAGTTTGTGGGCTAGCGGGGCATAGAGATATGCAGCCTCCTGGCTGACCTCCATTTTATGTGCATTCACATCTTCCGGCACGTCGCGTATCTGGCGCATCAGGTTCACCCTGTCGGCTATCATTATAAGAATCACGCGCATGTCTTCGGCAAACGACAGTAGCAGGTTTCTGAAATTTTCAGATTCTACCACCGGATTCTTTTTGTATAGCTGTTGTATGCGCTGAAGGCCTCTCAGAATGCGTGCCACCGACTCGCCGTAATCTGCCTGCACGTCGTCTGTTGTCAGAAAACCCGATTCCACGCTGGGGCGCAACATCACGGCTATCACTGCGTCGCGCTTCAGTCCTATTTCCTCTATTACTAACTGTGCTGTCTGGAAACTCAGCACAATGGGGTTCAGTCCGAATACGTTGCGCACCAGTTGGTGCTTCTCCAGATTTTCAGTCAGATGATTGCGCAGGCGCTCTACGTCGTCCTCGGTCAGCGAGTCGCCTATCTCCTCATAGACACTGTGATACAGTGCCATTGTCATCTCCTTCTCCTGTGGTGTGAATATTAGTTTTTCTTCCATAGTTTTTGTGTATAACTCAAAACTCATTACTCTTCCTTCTCAACTCCCAAAAAGCCACAGCAGCAGCTGCAGCCACATTGAGTGAGTCAACTCCGTGAGCCATAGGAATCTTCACCGTGTAGTTGGCCTCTGTAATGACATGCTGGGGCAGTCCGTCGCCCTCAGTTCCCATTATTATGGCCAGCCTCGGCTCATGTGCCAGTCTGCTGTCGTCGAGTGCTATGCTGTCGTCGCTCAGAGCCATGGCCGCCGTGCGGAATCCATAGTCGTGCAGACTGCTTATGCTGCCGTCTATCCATGTCCATGGAACTAGGAATACCGACCCCATCGACACGCGTACTGCCCTGCGGTTCAGAGGGTCGCACGAGTCCCGTGTCAGCAGCACACCGTCTATGCCCAGAGCAACTGCCGAGCGAAATATCGCTCCGATGTTGGTGGTGTCTGTCACAGCATCTATCACCACAATGCGTCTTGCATTTCTCGTGACATCTTCTACCGTGGGCAGCACTTTGCGCCTCATGGCACACAGTACGCCGCGCGTCAGTTTATATCCCGTCAGTTCTGCCAGCAGTTCGCGCTCTCCGGTGAATATGGGTATGTCGCCCACTCGCGCCACTATGTCACTGGCGTCGCCCTCTATGTGCTTGCGCTCACAAAGCAGTGCCGTAGGCTCCCATCCGGCGTCGAGAGCCACGCGGATAACCTTAGGACTCTCTGCTATAAACAGCCCTTTCTCCGGTTCTAACTCCATGCGCAGTTGCGCCTCCGTCAGTCCTCCGAAAACCTCGACACCCTCATGTGTGAGTGATGAAATCTCTATGATATTCATATTTCTGACTGCAAAAATACGAAATATTTGTGAATTGTGAGTGGCGGAATGAAAATTATTTTGTACCTTTGCAGCCGAAAACAAGAAGCGGGCTTCTTTGGCCCCTTGATTTTTGGGGTTCCGTAGCTCAGCTGGATAGAGCAACAGCCTTCTAAGCTGTGGGTCTCGGGTTCGAATCCCGACGGAATCACATAGAGTGAAAGGGAGCTTCCCCAACCAAAGCGCAATGGTTCTCGGGTCTGAATCCCGGGGGGATTACATAGAGTGAAAGGGAGCTTCCCCAACCAAAGCGCAATGGTTCTCGGGTCTGAATCCCGGGGGAATCACGAGACAAATTTAGGAAAGAATGCCCTTGCAAAAGGGCACTTTTCTTTTCAAGTAAACGAGTTTAATGGCAATACCATCCGAAAGCCGATGAATACACCTATTTATATTATAGAAGAAGAGAAGTTGAGGCACAACCTACAGCTGATACGTGACGTGGCTCGTAAAACCAATTCAGAGTGGATTCTGGCTTTCAAGGCATTTGCTCTTTGGAAGACCTTCCCCATTTTCCGCGAATATATCAGTTCCACAACGGCCAGTTCTCTTAGTGAGGCCCGTCTGGCACTTGAGGAGTTCGGTGCTAAGGCCCATACGTATTCACCGGCATATAAGGACGAGGAGTTTGACGAGATAGTACGCTGCTCTAGCCATCTCACCTTCAACTCTCTGTCGCAGTACGAGCGTTTCCACGAGCGGGCAGGGGAGTGCTCCATTGGTTTGCGCGTCAATCCCGAATACTCCGAGGTGGGCACGCTGCTCTACAACCCCTGTGCTCCGGGCACACGCTTTGGAGTTACTGTCGATAAGTTGCCCGAGCGGCTGCCTGCCGACATCCGCGGATTTCATTGCCACTGCCACTGCGAGAGTGGAGCAGATGTGTTCCGCCGTACCCTGTCGCATATCGAGGAGAAGTTTTCTCCATGGTTCCCCCAGATAGAGTGGATAAACTTCGGTGGAGGGCATCTTGTTACCCGCAAGGACTACGACATAGATCTGCTTGTTTCCGCCATGCAGCATTTCCATAAGCGCTGGCCGCACCTTAAGGTGGTGTTCGAACCCGGCAGTGCCTTTGCTTGGCAGACGGGGCCGCTTGTTAGCAGCGTAGTGGATGTCGTCGAGGACAAGGGCATCCGCACGGCTATTCTCGACGTGAGCTTCACCTGTCACATGCCCGACTGTCTGGAAATGCCATATTATCCTGACGTCCGTGGTGCCGAGCATGTCGATGAGAAGTCAACACTCACCCTTCAACACTCAAAACTTGATACTCAAAACTCACCCCTCGACACTCCCCACCTCTACCGCCTTGGCGGCAACAGTTGTTTGTCGGGCGATTTCATGGGCCTGTGGCGTTTCGACCATGAGCTGCAGGTTGGCGAGCACGTCATTTTCGAAGACATGATTCACTATACCACTGTCAAGACCAATACCTTTAACGGCATCTCTCATCCCTCTATAGCCATGCTTCATAGCGATGGTCAACTTGAGATCCTGCGTCGTTTCGGCTACGAGGACTATCGCGACCGCATGGACTGATAGTGATTCTTGTCTGATGCATCATCCGAAAGCCGTCTTACCCACACAGCTGATACGCCACTTTTTGCTCCGTTTTGGCAAAAAAAGAGGCAAAAAGTTTTGGTGTTATTGATGATGTTACGATTATCAGGAATTAGGTGAATATGTCACGATAAGCCAGTGGAAACGCCTCTTTTTGGGGGTGCAAAGCATGCCTGGGGTATGCTACATCGTATATTTGACAGCTTTCTTTTCTTCTGCCCTTTATTTACCGTCCTCCTGTTAGTATGCGAGTTGTTCTGGGAAAGAAGCGACGGAATAAATAGTAAAGCAGTAAACAGATTAATATGTCAATCCATGGATAAACCACGTATGACAATGGCAGAAGATGGGAAGAACACCTTGAAAGTACTGCTTCTACATAATGACGGCAATCTCCTAGAATAAACACGTGGAAAGCGTAGATAAAGAAGCAAGATTCTACCATCAGCCTTTTAGAGCGAACTCCTTTTTCCCTAACAAGCCAATAGGAAATGTTGATAGCAGAAAAGACTCCTGTGATGACATAAAAGCCTGAGAAATAACGCCGATACTCAGTATATGGTCCAACTGCAAAATACATGTTTATTATTAACAAGCAGGCACAGACCGCATACAAAAAACTGCGATATTTGTATAATAACGAAAGGTCATGCCCTTTCAGACTCAGATATGCCCCAGCAGAAAAATAAAAAGCTGCAGTTGCTGTCAGTCCGTGTATATCAGGCCATAGACCCGTTAGATATGTTATACCTAAGATGCTGATTAGGACTATTCCACTTTTCTTTATAAGCCAATAAATGAAAGGAGTTAGCGCGACTACTACCATTAAGTCGCGTAAAAACCAAAGTGGAAATAAATGAGGTGCCGTCATGTGTGGAGCCACACCACCAAGCCAATTAAGCCGGTCATTACCCCATACTGAAGAGTCCCAATACAAGTGAAAACCGCCATATTCCCAAAACCAGTCTGTAAACAGACTACAGGGGCGACCGTTAATTATTATTGCGCCTATTGTGAGATAAACGCCTGATCTATATAGGATATAGAGCGTCACCCACAAAGAATAAGGGATAACGAGTGTCTTGAGCCTGCTACGCATTTTACGTTTCCATACCGACCAGTCCCATTGCTCAAGTTTTTTGAAGAACAGATATCCTGAGATCAGGAAAAAAGCAGGTACAGCAATTGACGGGAAAACATTTGAGAAGAATCGTCTGAATACATTAAATGTATCAAACGAATTCAATGAACAATAGTCAATGGCTGTGAAATCCAACCATTTACTATCAGGAAAAGAATGGATGAACACAACCATCACTGCCAAAGGGAAGCGCACCAAGTCAATAGCTTCCGAGCACAATTGCTGCTGTCCTAGTGGGGCAAAGGCAGCATAATCATTATTTTTAGCTTTCATTTTACATTTTATTAGAGTAAGCGAAAGCATAATATTCAGAAAAAGTCCTGCCAAGTACCAAAGCAAAACGTGGACGATGCACCCCATCCATGTTCGAAGGTACTTGGCGGAACCTTATATATCAGACGAGACAAGCGTCCACGTAATACACGTAGACGTCTGCTTTTTATTCCGATATATAGTTCTGTCAACCGCCAAGTTTCTTGAACATTTTCGAATAAATAGCCAACGCTATAATTAACCCACAAAGATTGACCCTGCATCGCCACTGCGATTATTCAGAATCAGAGTGCAAAGGTAAGCAATTATAATGAGAAACAAGCAGACAGAGATACATTTTTTTATAATGGTGCTTATGTCTGAAAGTCCTTCTGTCTTGTAAGACAATAATATCATAGTAACAAGCTTCTCGGTCTTTGGTTATATGTAATCTCTAACCTCTTACCTATGAAAGTGGAGCATGTGAAACATGAATATAGTTATTGTCAATATAAATAAACCAATAGGAAAAAGTAAATACTGTTTTGTTGTTGCTGTTTCTTTTCTGGAACAGACACACTACTGCCCGACTGGCCGTGATGGTTCGTCGGGCAGTGAGCGTGAATGGGTTTTTCAACGAACGTCATTCGCTTTTGTTGGAGTTATTGGTGGTGGAGAGTTACTTGTCGTTATAGTGTTCCTCGGCTTGAAGCACAAGCACTGTGATGCGTTCGTGGGCAGTGATGTGGCGTGCATAGGTTACGTAATTTCCACCGACGAGGGCTTCTGGATGGCCCAAGCCTGTGCGCGGATGCTGCATGATGTCCATCAGAATTTTCGTCGCCTTCTTGATAAGCTTTGGATTGGATTTCTTCCACTTGCGCAGCGTACGGTCGGCCTCCTTGGAATACTCAATCGTGTAGTTCATAGGCTATCGAAATAGCGTTTCATCTCCTCGGGGGTACTGCACTTGATCGTTTCGCCTTTGGCCATTTCGCTGCGTGCCTTATTGATGGAGCGGCGCATGGCAGGAGTGATTGTCTTGTCGTAGCTGATGGTGGCCGGATTTGATAATGAAGTTGTTGTTGCCATAAATCTTTTCTCCTGTTATTTATTCTCGCTGCTAAGGTGCAAAATAATCTGCTATCTTTTATCGTTTCTCGCATTAAAAATGCAAACCGGAGACAAGTTTCACATTGTCCGTTTTAGAATTTGATGTCTCAACGTACAGAATTTTAGTGATCAGGTGATGGTTCTGCGCTCATTCTTGAAAGACAGGAGCAGGCAAGGGTTCCCGGTGCTATGAGCGTAATGTATAGGTAAACAGAAAATCACCCTACACCCGCGACACCCACTACACCCGCATTGGGTGCCGCGGGTGTAGTGGGTGTAGGTCAAAAACTTGATAGACAATTCTAAGGGTTTTGCAGTGTGAAATACAATTACGGACATACCACAAACGATGATGCTGATTACGAAAATTCTGATGCTCAGAAATAAAATTCTGATGGTCAGAATTTTCCTGATGAGCATCAGAATTTTGCTGGCGAACATCTTGACTATGTTGATCTCGGTTTTGTGATCATTCTTGAAAATCAGGATTCCCTTATGATCCTTTAAATCCTTAGACTACTTTTAGTGACGATGAACAGGGATGCCAAACGGCTTCTTTCGCGCGTACGTGTGTATTCCTTATATATTATGGTCTGTGAATAGATGAAAAAGAAAAGTTTTTTTGAAAAAAGTGGCGAAAAGTTTTGGCAGTTCCAAAAAAAGTAGTACCTTTGCATCCGCAATCGAGAGAGATGCTCCTTTTATAAGGATTAAAACGCGGAAATAGCTCAGTTGGTAGAGCACAACCTTGCCAAGGTTGGGGTC